>JBFXFL010000001.1:0-11560 GCA_050179115.1 Porticoccaceae bacterium
GACAAAGTGCAGCCAAAGCCGCGAGGGCGTGTAGCGCCGGTGGCGGGCTCCCACGCAAATCGGGCAACCCCACGCGGGGCGCATATACCATGAAAAACAAAAGATAGACTTTCGATTTTCATGGCATTGTGCATCCATGATCGAACGCAGTGCCCTACTCTCCCGGATCCGTGAGGCGCTTGCGCGCAGCCGCGGCGTGGTGCTCTGCGGCCCCCGGCAATGCGGCAAGACGACGCTGGCGCGCGAGCTGCTGAGCCCGGATTCGGTGAACTATTTCGACCTCGAAGATCCGGCCAGTCTGGCGCGCCTGGACGAACCCATGATCGCGCTGCAACCCCGGCAGGGACTGGTGGTGATCGACGAGGTGCAGCGCCGGCCGGAGCTGTTTCCGGTGCTGCGGGTGTTGCTGGATCGCGCGGCATCGCCGGCGCGCTTTCTGGTGCTGGGCAGCGCCTCCGGCGACCTGCTGCGGCAAAGCTCCGAAAGCCTCGCCGGTCGGGTGGAATACGTCACCCTCGGCGGCTTTTCGCTGCCGGAACTGGGCGCCGCCGCCGAACCCCGACTTTGGCTGCGGGGTGGTTTCCCGCTCTCTTACCTCGCGGCAAACGAGCGTGACAGCCTGGCCTGGCGGCGCGACTTCATCCGCACGCTGCTGGAGCGCGACCTGCCGCAGTGGGGAGTGCGCGTGTCCGCCACCGCACTGCGCCGCTTCTGGACCATGCTGGCGCATTACCACGGCCAGACCTGGAACGCGGCGGGGCCGGCCAGGGCGCTGGGGGTGAGCGAACCGACGACCCGCCACTATCTGGACCTGCTGTCGGATGCGCTGATGGTGCGCCAGCTCCAGCCCTGGCACGCCAATCTCGGCAAGCGCCAGGTGAAGGCACCCAAGGTCTATGTGCGCGACAGCGGGTTGCTGCACCAGTTGCTGGGCATCGACAGCGATCGGGCCCTGCTGAGCCACCCGAAGGTGGGTGCATCCTGGGAGGGCTTTGCCATCGAACAGGTGCTGGCGACCCAGGCGCACGATGAAGCCTTTTTCTGGGCCACTCACCAGGGTGCGAAAATCGATCTGATCCTGCGCCGGGGCGATCGCCTGTTCGGGCTCGAATGCAAGCGCGCCGACGCGCCCCGCATGACCACCTCGCTGCGCACCGCGACCGCCGATCTCGGGCTGGAACGCATCGCGGTGCTGTACCCCGGGCAGCGGCGCTACGCGCTGTCCGATGCCGTAGAGGTGATCCCGCTGTCGGCGCTGGCCGACGCGCAGAACCTGTTCGAGACCAACACCCCCGCATGACCAACGCACAACTCGTCTCCAAAGTCTGGAGCTACGCTCATGTGCTGCGCGACCAGGGCGTTTCCTGTGGCGACTACGTGGAGCAGATCACCTGCCTGCTGTTCCTGAAGATGGACGCCGAGCGGGAAGACCTGCTGGGCGAGGCTTCGGCCATTCCGCCGCCGTGGCGCTGGGGGCGGAAAGCAGCACCAGGAAGAACAGCCCCGGGCTGAGCACTACCACAGGCCACCGCCGAGCTGGTACGACGGCACCGGCAGCAAGGCGATGCCCCACTCGAACAGCGGGCCGCAACTGTGCAGTGAAAACTTCCGGTCCTGCACGTTGGAAAGCGTGGTTTCCATACCCGTATCCCCTGTAGCGTCCTGCCGCAAATGGCACGCCACCATCGGCCCGCCGAACGATCGTTGACAAGCCTCGGCCGACATCCACCTGACGCCGGTCAAGGTCCGCGCGGCGGCTGGCGCCGTGTCCGAGAGGTTTCCCGACAAAGCCCACAAGGCTGTGTCGCAAACCGGCCAATTGTCGCGGCGGCGATGGGCACTCTATCCCTCTTGAATCTCAACTCCTTGTTTTCAATGGACAACCAAAGAATTCCCCGGGCTGGCCCGATTTCTGCTGAGTGAGGATGAGACGAAGAGCCGCGGCAGTCCCTGCCCGGCGCGCGGAGGTGGCCCTGCCATGAGCAGCCTGTCGAGCACTGTCCAGGATGTTTTCAACGAACCCGGCTGCGGCAAGAACCAGGGCAAGTCGGAGAAGGAGCGCAAGAAGGGCTGCACCAAGCAGCTTCAGCCCGGCGCGGCGGCGGGCGGTTGCGCCTTCGACGGCGCCAAGATCGCCTTGCAGCCGGTGACCGATGTCGCCCATCTGGTGCACGGACCGATCGCCTGCGAGGGCAATGGCTGGGACAACCGCGGCGCCAAGTCGTCCGGTTCGATGCTCTACCGCACCGGCTTCACCACCGACATCAACGAAACCGATGTCATCTTCGGCGGCGAGAAGCGGCTGTTCAAGGCGATCCGCGAGGTGATCGAGAAATACGATCCGCCGGCGGTGTTCGTCTACCAGACCTGCATTCCGGCGCTCACCGGCGACGATATCGACGCCGTGTGCAAGGCAGCGCGCGAGAAGTTCGGCAAGCCGGTAATCCCGATCAACGCGCCGGGCTTCGTCGGCAGCAAGAACCTCGGCAACAAGCTGGCCGGCGAGGCGCTGCTCGAGCACGTGATCGGCACCGAGGAGCCGGAGTACACCACGCCCTACGACATCAACATCATCGGCGAGTACAACCTCTCCGGCGAGTTGTGGCAGATCAAGCCGCTGCTCGATGAGCTGGGGATTCGCATCCTCGCCTGCATCTCCGGCGATGCCCGCTATAGCGAGATTGCCCAGGCGCACCGGGCGCGGGCGGCGATGATGGTCTGCTCCAAGGCGATGATCAACGTCGCCCGCAAGATGGAGGAGCGCTACGGCATTCCGTTCTTCGAGGGCTCGTTCTACGGCATCGGCGACATGAGCGAGTCGCTGCGCGAGATCGCCCGCCTGCTGATCGAGCGCGGCGCGGACGCCGAGTTGATGACCCGCACCGAGACGCTGATCGCCCGCGAGGAGGCGGCCGCCTGGGAGGCCATCGTGCCCTACAAGGCGGCGCTGGATGGCAAGCGGGTGCTCTTGATCACCGGCGGCGTCAAATCCTGGTCGGTGGTGGCGGCGCTGCAGGAGATCGGCATGGAAGTGGTCGGCACCTCCACCAAGAAATCCACCGCCGAGGACAAGCAGCGCATCAAGGAGATCATGGGCGAGGATGCCCACATGTTCGACGAACTCGCCCCGCGCGAGATGTACAGGATCCTGAAGGAAGCTCGCGCCGACATCATGCTCTCCGGCGGCCGCTCCCAGTTCGTGGCGCTCAAGGCCAAGATGCCCTGGATGGACGTGAACCAGGAAAAGCACCACGCCTATGCCGGCTACGTCGGCATGGTCGCCATGGTGAAAGAGATGCACAAGGCGTTGTTCAGTCCGATCTGGGCGCAGGTGCGCATGGCGGCGCCCTGGGGTGAGGGTTCACCGCTTGCGTGCACTGCACGCAGTGAATCCGAACGACCGGCCACGGACGGCCGGGCCGGGGCGGTGCCAGAGCACCTGGGCGGCGCCAGGGACGGCGGGCAGGCCGCCGGCCGGGTGGCGCTGGTGGACGGCTGAGCCATGGCCAAGGTGCGCCACGGCAAGAAGGCCTGCACGGTCAACCCGCTGAAGATGAGCCAGCCGGTCGGCGGCGCGCTCGCCTTCATGGGGCTGGCCAGCACCATGCCGATCCTGCATGGCTCGCAGGGCTGTACCGCCTTCGGCATGGTCCTGTTCGTGCGCCACTTCAAGGAATCGATTCCCCTGCAGACCACCGCCATGAGCGAGGTCGCCACCGTGCTCGGCGGGCTCGACAACATCGAGCAGGCGGTGATGAACATCTACACCAAGTCGCGGCCCGAGATCATCGGCATGTGCTCGACCGGACTGACCGAGACCAAGGGCGACGACGTGGAGGGTTATCTCACCCTCACCCGCAAGCGCCATCCCGAGCTTGCCGACACCAGCCTGATCTATGTCTCCACCCCCGATTTCAAGGGCGCCTTCCAGGACGGCTGGGCGGCCACCGTCAAGCGCATCCTGGAGGTGCTGGTGGAGCCCGCTGCTCCGGTAAAAGAGCCACGCAAGGTGGCGGTGCTGCCCGGTTGCCATCTCACCGTGGCGGACATCGAGGAGCTGCGCGAGACGCTGGAGGATTTCGGCCTTGACCCTGTGTTCGTGCCGGATCTCTCCGGTTCGCTGGACGGCCATGTGCCCGAGGATTTCAGCCCCACCACCATCGGCGGCACCACCCGCGCCGATATCCGCGCGCTCGGCTCGGCCGGAGTGGTGCTGGCGCTGGGCGAGCAGATGCGCCCGGCGGCCGAATGGCTTGGGACGCACATCGCGGCGCCGGTGCGGGTGTTCGACCGGCTGCTGGGGCTCGGGGTCAACGACGCCTTCATGGCCTTGCTTGCCGAGTACAGCGGCCAGCCGGTCCCGCTCAAGTACCGCCGCCAGCGCAGCCAGCTGGTCGACGCCATGCTGGATGGGCACTTCTACACCGGCGGCAGCCGGCTCGCGATCGGCGCCGAACCCGATCTGTTGCACAGCGTGGCCCATTTTCTGAGCGAGCTCGGTTTTGAGATCGCCGCCGCCGTCACCACCACCGACTCGCCGCTATTGGCCGATCTGCCGTGCGCGGAGGTGCTGATCGGCGATCTGGAGGATCTGGAAGCGCAGGCCAAGGGCTGTGATCTGCTGATCACCCATGCCCACGGCCGGCAGATGGCGGCGCGGCTGCATTTGCCCTTCCTGCGCATGGGCCTGCCGATTTTCGATCGCCTGGGCGCGGCGCACCGCCTCGCGGTGGGCTATCGGGGCAGCCGGGATCTCATTTTCGAGGTGGCCAACCTGCTCATCGCCAATGGCCACGAGCCGGAACCCGATGAATGGAGGCAAGCGCATGCGCCAGAGGCCAGTGCGGCGGTTGCGATTGCTTAAAACCCAGGCCCATGAACGGGCGAGCACCCCAGGAGGCGTCATGAAAGTGGCCTTTTGTACCCAGGACCTGAAACAGGTGGATGCCCACTTCGGTTGGGCGAAGAACATCGCCATCTACGAGGTCGGCCCCGACAGCCACCGGTTCGTGGAAGCCATCCAGTTCGATGGCGATCTGCAGGAGGACGGCAACGAGGACAAGCTGGCGCCCAAGATCGCTGCGATCAAGGACTGCGCCATCCTCTACGTGGCCGCCATCGGCGGCTCCGGCGCCGCACGGGTGGTAGCCAACAACATCCACCCCATCAAGGTGAACCAGCCCGAGCCCATCGCGGAGATTCTGGAGAAGCTCAAGGACGTGCTGGCCGGCAATCCGCCGCCCTGGCTGCGCAAGGTGATGCGCAAGGGCGAGGCACGGACTCTCAATTTTGAGGACGAAGACGAGGAGATGGAACATGGCTGAGACACAAACCGCGGGCGCTGCGACAGAGGTTGCCGCGATGGCGGCGCCCTTTGTCGGGGAGTTGATCAAGCAATTGCGCGCCCACGACTCCTTCGGGGCCTGGGACGGCAAGAGCGACGAACAACTGCTCGAACCCTACATCCTGACCAAGGAAAAACGCGCGCAGCTTCCCATCATCGGCGATCCGGATCCGGAGACCCTGTGGCGTCTGGAGCTGTTCTACAACGCCGTGGGCCTCGCCATCGAGCGCCGCACCGGGGTCATGGTGTCCCCCATCATGAAGATGTCCCACGAGGGTTTCGGTCGCATGGCGCTCACCGCCGGCCGCCTGATCGCCGTGAACAAGCAGTTGCGCGACGTGCATCGCTTCGGCTTCCCCAGCCTGGAGAAGCTGGAGGAGGAAGGCCAGAAGCTGGTGGAGGCCGGGGTCGGGCTGATCGAGCACTTCCCCGAGGTGGCGAAGTACGGCTGATGCCGATGCGCGGCACGATTGCACGAGGGCGGCGGACATGAACACGGCAGACGATCTCAAAGCGGAAATCAAGCGGCTCAATTCGCAGGCCACGGCACTCAAGATGGACCTCCACGATCTGGCCGAGGATCTGCCCACGGGCTGGGAGCGGATCCCGGAGATCGCCCGCAAGACCCACGAAACCTATGAACGCCTGGCGGCCGCGCGGGCCCGGCTGGAGGCCGGCTGATGGCGGATCAAGTCCCGGCGCAGGTCGTCACCGTCACCCTGCCCGACGGGCGCAGCTGGACGCCGAAATTCGTCGCCGCCATCAACGCCGAACGCTGCATCGGCTGCGGCCGCTGTTTCCGGGTCTGCGGCCGCGAGGTGCTGCAGATGGTGGGACTCACCGAGGACGGCGAACAGGTTCCCGTGGGAGCGGTCGGCGATGAGGATGACGACGAGGAATACGAGCGCAAGGTCATGACCATCGCCAACCAGATGAATTGCGTGGGCTGCGAGGCCTGCTCCAAGATCTGCCCGAAAAAATGCTACACCCATCAGCCCATGGAGTTACCCGAATGACAGCCGCCGCCGCGTATACCGCGCCGGTGCCGGCCGAACCCCGCGCGCTCCTGCTGGCGGTGGCACGGGATCCGCTGGCGCCGGAAACCCTGGCGCTCGCCGCAGGCATCGGTATTACCTGGGGCTGGCCCCTCGGGCCGGTGCGCGGCGGAGTCCTGGGCTTGACTGCGGCGGCCAGCAGCGCGCTGTTGGAGCGGTATTTCCCCGGCGCGAGCGGGCTGTTGGCGGCGACGCACTGCCTGAGCGCACCCGCGGTGGAGGATCCCCGGTCGGATGAATTCGCGGACCTGCTCGAACTGCTGCTGGCGCACCGCCAGGATGACTCCGCCCAGACCGAGTGGATTGCCCGCGCGGTGGCGGCGGCCTGTCTCGGAGACAACCATCTGTGGGAGGATCTGGCACTGCCCGATCGCGCGAGCCTGTCCGCGCTGCTGGGCGCGTACTTCCCCGCCCTGGTCATGCAAAACACCCACAACCTGCGCTGGAAGCGGTTCTTCTACCGCCAGCTTTGCGAACGCGCCGAAGTCAGCCTGTGCAAGGCACCCAGTTGCGGTGTGTGCAGCGACTATGCCGCCTGCTTCGGGGGTGGCGAGGAGCTGGCGCCCGCGCCGGCGCTGCGCGCGTCAACCCTACGGAATCCGGGGTGACGAATGGCGGATGTCGGTGAGCTAAAGGTTTCCATGTTCGCGCGGGTCGGCGGCGCGCCGACCATCGACCGTCTGGTGGAATCCTTCTACGCGCGGATGGACGCGTTGCCGGAAGCGGAGACAATCCGCGCCATGCATGCGCCCGATCTGGAGCCGACCAAGGAAGTGCTCAAGCGCTATCTGGGTGAATGGATGGGCGGGCCGAAACACTATTCCGCCGAACGGGGGCATCCGCGGCTGCGCCAGCGCCATCAGGGCTTTCCCATCGGCGCTGCCGAGCGTGACGCCTGGCTGTTGTGCATGCGCGGCGCACTGGACGAGGCGATCGAGGATGCGGAGGCGCGGCAGGAGATCTATGGCCTGATGGCCAAACTTGCCGACTGGATGCGCAATCAGGCGGGCAATCCCCGCGATGTCGGCATGCAGCGTCCCTGAAGCGACATGCGCCTTGCGGTCGGCTTACAGCGGAATCCCGAAATTGATCCTTCCTTCAATTCGCTCAAATCGCAGGCTTTGGTAAACATGACGGGCTCCTTCCGGGGTATGAGGGCGCGATCTCTGCGTTATCGCGGCAAGTGACGATGCGAATCCCGATTCCCAATGCCGATCTGCGCAGGCAAGCCAGCCCTTGTGCTCCGGTCAATCGGCGGTCACTTCAGAAAATGGGCCTGAAAAACGGTGATCTTCTGCGGCGTGTCGAGGCCGCGTTGCATCGACCATTTGTTTTGGAAAAAGAATGCGTTGACATCGCGGGAGACTTCTTTTCCATGGATGTACCAGCGCTCGGCGCCGTCCGGGGCAATGACGGCGGGGCCATCGCCCCGGTGCACCCGATCCTCTTCGAGCCAGAGCTCGGTATCGACATAGAGGTAACAGCCGGCCTTGCGTGACGGGTCGTCCTGATTGCGATCTTCCACCACGATCATTTCAGCCATGACGTTTCCCTCTGTTGCAACTCAGCAGGTGCCGGGCTTGTAGACGACCGGCCACGGTGCGCTGCGATCAGCTCGCCGCTTGCATGGCGTGCGTGCCGCATTTCAGACACTGATCGAGCACGCTGAATGCCTGGTCGCTGCACTGGCCCACGCGGGTCTGTTTGCAGCCGCGCGCACCGCACTGGCCACACACGTAAATCGTTCCGTTGCAGCGCTGGTTGCCCGTGCGGGTGCCGATGCAGAGTGCGAAATCGGCTTTGAGCACGTCATATCCAAGGGCCATGGTCGTTCGCTCCTTTAAAGGACGGGGGAAAGGGAAGACAGGCTTTGGTGGCTTGCATGGGGCAACATCCTGTGATTGGCGCTGCGCAGCTCCGCCAGGCGATAGCCCACCGGTCCCTCGAACAGGCGCACGCCGCCGCCCTCGGCCACGGTCTGCCGCAGGGCATCGTGATCCTGTATCTCGACACCGGCCAGGTAGTCGATGCCGAAGGCGGCGAACTCTCCGACCCAGGGCGTACCCGGCCCCATCAGCACGGTGGTGGCGGCGCGCGACAGTTCGGCAAGCCGTGGAAAGGTCTTGTTGGCCAGGCTGCTGGCAGTCAGGAATACCCAATCGGCCTGTGGCAATAGATACTCGCAGGCCGGATCGGGCAGGTCGCCGATGCCCGGCTGGCGTTCCAGCACCATCAGGTCCAGCTGTCGGGCATAAGCATCGAGACCCGGATAGCGGCCGATCACCACTACCCGCTGGCCCGCGAGCTGCGGGGCAAAATGCTCGAATACGGCGAGATTGCCGGGGCCGCTGCCCACAAGGGGCGCGGCGCGCGCCAGCACGGGGTTGCCCTCGGTATTGAGGGCGGCGTTGACGGCGGCCAGACCAATGCTGGCAGCGTGCGGATTCCAGTCGCGCAACCAGGGCGCAAGTTCCCGCAAGGACCGCCCGACCAGCGAGCCGGCCCATGGCAGGGTGCGGGGCGCCCCGCCGGGTGTCATGGCCAGCCCACTGGTGCGCGCGCCACGGCACAGGGTCCACACCAGGCCGAGCATGATCTCCAGCGCCGGATCAGCGTGGTCCGCCACCCGATCCAGCAGCAGCTCGTAGATTGCCCAGGGATCGCTCATGCTTCCTCGGCAGGCAGCGCCAACAGCCGCAAATCGTTTTTGACGGTCCCATCCCGGCCCCAGATCTCGATGACTTCGATCCACCAGCCAGGAAGCTTGGGGTGCGTCAAGCCGACCTCGATTTCGCCGTAATGGCTGCCGTCTCCATGGAACAACAGGTGTCCCTTGCGTTGCCCGCCGGCCGAGAAAAAATCGGCGCGCAGGGTAGGCCGGCCGCTGGCGGGGTCGGTATGCTGGGAAAAGCGGCCTTGCGTCCAAAGCGGAACCCGCAACCGACCCGCCAGGCCCAGTTGCGTCAGGCGCTCGCCGGCGCTGGCCAGCAGGCGCTCCCCGGCTGGGGCGGCCGCGAGGATGGCGGCAGCGAGCGCGCCGGGATTGGCTGAGACCGCGGGGGCGGCCGAGGCAGGGTTGATTTCAGGCAGCATCGATAGTGGCTCCACGGTGCAGGGCGCGGATGACCTCGGCGCCTACCTGGTCGGTGGGATCGATTTCCGTCAGCTTGGCGAGCAGGGCGAGGCTTTCTTCGGCCTCCCCTTGGCGCAAGCGGATGAAGGCCAGCGCCTTGAGGCTGAACAGGTAGAAGCGTTGTGGACCGCTGGCCGGCGACCAGGAAGCGCTTTCCCGCGTCAGGCTGCGCCAGTCGGCAGGGAAGCCGCCCTGGGCTGCAGCCGCTGCGAGGCCCTCCCGCGCTGCCGTTTCCGCCTCTGCCAACCGGTTCTGGTAGAAGTGGAACTTGTAGCGGGCAAAGTAGACCGCCAGGGCGTTCGGGTCTGCGGCGGCCGCCCGCTCCAGCCAGCGGCCCGCAGCGTCCGCATCCTCACGGTAGCAGTCCGCGGCGCTCTCCAGCGATTCGCGTACCGCGCCGCTCACGGCGCCGCCGAAGGCAGGCCGTTCATCGTGCATCAGTGCGTTCGTGGCGCTCATGGGCTTTGCCCTCACCATGCCTCGGCGGGGGCCAGCAGGCGTTCCACCGGCTTGTCGCCCAGCAGGTGTTCATCGATGAGGGCGGGGATGTCCTCCGCTGTCACCCCGCTGTAGAGAATGCCGTCCGGATAGACCAGGACATTGGGACCCAGGTCGCAGGGCCCCAGGCAGCCTGCCGAGGTGATGGCAATGCGGCCCCAGAGCGACCGCCGGTCCAGTTCGCCGATGAAGGACTGGAGCAGAGCGCCCGAGTTGTGGCCCGCGCCGCACGAGCCCTTGGGATGGGCCGGCGGACGCGACTGGACACACACGAAGACATGTTTTTGTGGTCTGGCCATGGTTCACCCGAATTTGAACAGGATGCCGAAACCACCCCGGGGGTATTCCCATTCCACGTTGCGAAACTCCGTGCAGATGACCCGGCAGGTACCGCATTCCAGGCAGCCGTCGGTAATCAGGGTCACGGTGCCGTTGCCCTCGGCGGTGTAGCAGCCGGCGGGACAACAGATGGTGCACTGGCGGTTCTTGCATTGGGTCTGGCAGACGGTCTCGTCCTTGATCTGGATATGGGGATGCCCGGTATCCACCTTGTAGCGGTTCTGGAACAGCTTCTCTTCCACATTGACCTTGATCATTCGAAAGCCCTCCACAGCTTGAAGGAGTCGCCCAGCAGACCGAAGAGACTGCGCCGGCTGCGGAACGCATGCCGGATCTCGCGCTCCTTGGTTTTCTTGTCCACGTCATCCACCTTCACGAGGTGGTGTACCGCCTGATTGAGCAGCTCCGGATAAGCGGTCAGGAACTGCGAATTCTTGGTCAGCACCTCGGGCAGGCGGCGGTATTTCTTGAGATCCTTGATCACGAAGCTCTGGTCCAGCTTGCGCTTGTAACCCGCTAGGTTGGCAGCGCTCAAGGATTTGCCCTGGGCGCGCAACTCCACCACGGTCTCGCCGGCCAGACGGCCGCTGGTCATGGCCAGGTTGGAGCCTTCCCGGTGCACGGCATTGACCAGTCCCGCCGAGTCCCCGACGATCATCCAGCCCTCGCCAAAGAGGCGCGGGATGGCATCGTAGCCGCCCTCGGGGATGAGGTGGGCCACATACTCCTTGAGTTCGGCACCTTCCAGCAGAGGCCGGATCGCGGGATGGACCTTGAGTTGTTCGAGCAGCGTGTAGGGCGGGATTTTCTGGCGGGCAAAGTCCGACAGCAGGCAGCCGATGCCGAGGGTGAGGGATTCCTGGTTGGTATAGAGGAAGGCGGTGCCCACCATGCCTTGGGTGATGGTACCCGCCATCTCGATGGCGACGCCCTCCTCACCCTTGAGATTGAAGCGCTGTTCGATCACCTCGGGGGCCAGGAACAGGGTTTCCTTTACCGCCAGGGCGACCTCCTTGGGCTTGAGTTCCGGATGAAAGCCCGCCTTGGTCGCCAGGGTCGAGTTCACACCATCGGCCAGGATCACCAGATCGGCGTAGATGGAGCCGCCGTCCCGGTCGGTGCGCACACCCCGCACCCGGTTGCCGTCCATGATCAGTTCCCGCACCGTGGTCTCGCAGATGACCAGCGCGC
>JBFXFL010000001.1:11660-35650 GCA_050179115.1 Porticoccaceae bacterium
ACACCATCGGCCAGGATCACCAGATCGGCGTAGATGGAGCCGCCGTCCCGGTCGGTGCGCACACCCCGCACCCGGTTGCCGTCCATGATCAGTTCCCGCACCGTGGTCTCGCAGATGACCAGCGCGCCGGCCTCCTGCACTTTCTTCGAGAACCACTTGTCGAACTGCGCCCGCACGATGGTGTAGCGGTTGTACGGCGGATTGTTGAAGGACTCGGAACGGTAGCTGCCGCCGACATAGGAATCGTCGCCGAGGAGCCAGAAGCGCTGCTCGATGAGGTGGCGTTCGAGGGGGGCCTCGTCGCGGAACTCCGGGATGATGCGTTCCAGGGCATCGGAATAGAGGATCGCACCCTGGACATTTTTGGAGCCGGGCGTTTCGCCGCGTTCAATTTGCAGGACGGACAGCCCGGCCTTGGCCAGGGTATAGGCGGCGGCATTGCCGGCGGGGCCGGCGCCGACCACGATCACATCAAAGGTTTCGTTCATGGTGTGCTGCTCCTCAACCGGCCTTTTGAGCCACGGCCAGATGCTGGCGGAAGGCATCGGTCAATGCCGGCAGAATCTGCATGGCATTGCCCACGATGCCGTAGGTGGCGAACTCGAAAATGGGGGCGGCGGGATCGTTGTTGATCGCGATGATCACGTCCGCCCCTTCCATGCCCACCCGGTGCTGGACCGCCCCGGAGATACCGGCGGCGATGTAGAGCTTGGGCCGCACCGTCTTACCGGACTGCCCCACCTGTCGGTCCAGCTCCACCCAGCCGGCCTGCACCACCGGCCGCGAAGCGCCGACCTCGGCGCCCAGCACCCGGGCCAGATTCCACACGAGCTGGAAGTTGTCCGGGGTCTTGAGGCCGCGGCCACCGGACACAATGATGTCCGCGAACGGCAGTTGCGGGGTGTCCTGGCGGGTATCCGGGATGTATTCGAGCACCTTGGTGACGATGGCGGTCTCCGGGAGATCGAGGCCCTGCTCGATGATCCGGCCGCTGCGAGTGGTATCGCAGGGCGGCATCGGCATCACCCGCGGCCGCACGGTCGCCATCTGCGGGCGGTAGTTGAGGGTGAGGATGGTGCACAGCAGGCTGCCGCCGAAAGTGGGGCGGGAGGCCGCCAGGCTGCGGTTTTCCAGATCGATGTTGAGCTCGGTGCAGTCGGCGGTGAGCCCGGTCTGCAGGGTGGTCGCGACCGAACCGGCCAGATCCCGTCCCAGTGTGGTGGCGCCCAGCAGCAGGATTTCCGGCTGATGCGCACTCACCAGTTCGGTCAGCGCCTGGGTGAAGGGCTGATTGCGGTAATCCGCGAGGACCGGATCCTCCATCAGGTAACAGAGGTCGGCGCCGTAGTGAAAGGCCTCCTGACAGAACTGGCGGGTCGCGGGTCCGGGGGCGCCCATCACCACCCCGGCCAGCGGGACGCCCAGCTTGTCGGCGAGCTTGCGACCTTCGCCCATCAGTTCCCAGGACACCGAATGGGCCTGGCCGCGCTCGTGCTCCACGAATACCCAGACTCCCTGGTAGGCCAGCAGACGCGGATCCAGTTGAACCTTGCGGCCGGCGGGACGTTTGGCGGGTACGTTGTCTTCACTCATGGTCGGGTTCTCCTAGCGGGCGACGGCGTGCTCAAGGCTCGGGTGTTGGGTGAACAGCTTGGCGATAAGCGTCACGGCCAGATCCCCGGGCGCATTGCTCTCGCAGGTGACCAGCTCCGCCTTGCTGGCGCGGGGCTGGGGCACGAAGACCTTGCTCACCACCGTGGGCGATCCCTTGAGGCCGATTTTGGTGGGATCCTCGATGCCCGCGGCGGTCTTGTCCCAGACCTTCAGCGGATGGCGGGCGGCGCGGAAGATACCGGCCTGGGTGGCGAACCGCATCTCGTTGGTCCCTTCCAGGACGGTGATCAGGGCGGGCAGCCGGGTTTTGAGTACCTGCACGCCGCCCTCGGCCCGGCGCTGAACCACCAGTTCGCGCTGGTCCGCGTCCACGGTTTCGACCTTGCTCACATAGGTGAGTAGCTCCATGCCCAGCCGCTTGGCGATGCCGGGGCCAACCTGGGCGGTGTCGCCGTCGATGGTCTGCTTGCCGCAAAACACCAGATCGACCGCCATGTTGCGGTCGATCTGTCCGATGGCGGCCGCCAACGCGAAGCTGGTGGCGAGGGTATCGGAGCCGGCAAATGCCCGGTCGGTCACCAGAACGGCATCGTCGGCGCCGAAGGAAATCGCTTTGCGCAAGGCCGCTTCCGCCTGGGGCGGTCCCATGCACAACACCGTGACATGACCGCCGTAGGCATCCTTCACCCGCAGCGCCTCTTCCAGAGCAAACAGGTCATAGGGGTTGACGATGGCCGGCACGCCCTGGCGCATGATGGTGTTGGTCACCGGGTGCACGCGGATCTGCGAGCTGTCCGGCACCTGTTTGATACAGACGACTATGTGCATGATCACTATCCTCTCTGACGTCGTGAGGGCAGGCTGGCGCGCAGGCTGTCCAGGCCCACACGCTGGCCGTCGGCATCCTGAAACACCTTGAACACCTTTTCTTCCGCCGGCGTGGAGCGGACAAAGTCGCCGTACGCGCGCGCGAGCAGCTCCTTGCAGGTCTGCCACTGGGTAGGTTCGTCCAGGTCTTGCAGCTCCGGGCCGCGCGCCAGGTATTGATTGAAGCGCTTGAGAATGTGCAGTCGATTCACGTTCACGACCGCCTGTGCGTAGGGCACCTGGAAGAAATCCAGGAACTCCTCGGCGGCAGAAAAACGCTCCAGTTGGTTGCGCAGTTGGCTCATGGCAGCACGGCTTCCTTATCGGTGAGGGGCCGCGGATTCCAGTACCCCTCGCCGCGCGGGGCCGCGCCGGGTGTCGGAATCCCGGGGGTGGGAATGCAGTCGTCGATGCAGGAGGAACACGCCGGATCCCGCGCCGGGGGCGCAGCGCCGCCGGTGCCGAGCAATGTCTCCAGGGTGTTGACGCGCTCCAGCAGGCAGGCGAGCGCCTTGCCCACCGGGTCCGGCATCAGGTGGTGGTCGAGATCGATGCCCTGGACGGTGATGCGGCGCTGATGGAGGGGCAATACCTCACGGCCGGGGATCCCCACCACCGTCATGCCCGGCGCCACATCCTGAATCACCACCGAATTGGCGCCGATGCGGGCGTTGGCACCCACGCTGATGGGACCGAGGATCTTGGCGCCGGCACCCACCACCACGCCGCTGCCCAGGGTGGGGTGACGCTTGCCGGGATGCCAGGAGGTTCCGCCCAGGGTGACGCCGTGGTAGAGGGTGACGTCGTCGCCGATCTCGGCGGTCTCGCCGATCACCACCCCGCAGCCGTGATCGATGAAAAAGCGTCGGCCGATGCGGGCGCCCGGGTGAATGTCGATCTGGGTGAACATGCGGCTCAGCCAGCTCAGCAGGCGCGCCGGATAGTGCCAGCGGTGTCGCCACAGGGCGTGGGCGAGGCGATGGCCGATCAGGGCGTGGACGCCCGGATAGGTGGTGAACACCTCGAACCGGGTGCGCGCCGCGGGGTCGCGCCGAAACACGCAGTTCACGTCTTCCCACACCTGGCGCAGCAGGCCGGATTTGCCTGTGGAATGGGCCGCTCCCGTCAACACGCGACTGGCCATCCGCCCACCTCCGCACGGAACCGCTTCAGCTCATCCCCATTGGGCGCGCGTTTTTCAGCCAGGGCGTGGCGGCGCACCAGGGCGAGGATTCCTTCCGCCTCGCTGGGCGTCAACACGATCCCCAGGTCGCGGCGATAGGCAGCCTGCACCGCATGGGTACCGGAGTGCTTGCCCAGTACCAGGCGATGCTCGCGCCCCACTTCCGCCGGGTCGAAACCTTGGTAATTGAGCGGGTTTTTCAGCAGGCCATCGACGTGGATGCCGGACTCGTGGGTGAATACGCCTTCGCCCACCACGCTCTTGTTGGCCGGTACCGGCCGGCCGGCGGCGGCGGCCACCAGCCGGGAGATTTCCGGCAGCCGCCGCGTATCGATGCCGGTTTCGTAACCGTAGAGCAGCCCCAGCGCCATCACCGCCTCTTCCAGCGGCGCATTGCCGGCCCGTTCGCCGAGACCATTGACCGCGGTGTTCACATGTCGGGCGCCCGCCAGCACCGCTGCCAGGGTATTGGCCGTGGCTAACCCCAGATCGTTGTGGGCGTGCATTTCCAGCTCCAGATCCACCCTGCGACGCAGGCCGGCGATCACCTCGCGGGTAGTGAAGGGGTCGAGGACGCCCAAGGTATCGGCGTAGCGAAAGCGGCGGGCGCCGGCGCGCTGGGCGGCCTCGGCGACTTGCAATAAAAACCCGGGATCGGCGCGGGAAGCATCTTCGGCCCCCACGCTCACCTCGAATCCCCCGTCCAGTGCCTGGCGGACATGGCGGTCGATGGCCGCGAGCACAAACGCCCGGTCGCGACCCAGCTTGCGCAGGATCTGCACGTCGGATACCGGCACGGCCAGATGCAGACAGGGGGCACCGCAACGGTGGGCCGCTTCGATGTCCTCTGCCCGCATCCGGCCCCACACCACCAGCCGGGCCGGCAGCTTCGCGGCCAGCACGGCGCGAATGCTCTCCTGCTCTTCGGCGCCCATGATCGGGATGCCGATTTCCAGCTCCGACACGCCCAGATCCACCAGGGAACCGGCAATGGCGAGCTTTTCTTCGAGCGTAAAAGCCACGCCGGCGGTCTGTTCACCGTCGCGCAGCGTGGTGTCCTGGATGGTGACGAATGCCATGACTCGAACTCCGGCGGGCAGCCCCGATTGCACTCTCTGCCATGGCATCGGCAACTTTGATGCCAGTCCCGATGAGTTCTCTCAACCCCATGAAAAACCAGGTGTTATTGCTTTTTTGGGGGTCTGTTGCAAAAGCCTGGAACGGGATCTGGACAGGGTGGAAAGCCGACATGTCCGATGCGTGTCCGGTTTGCGACACACCGGTGCCCGGCCGCCCCGGCGCGTCAAAGGGCACCGCAAAGGGCGTTGACAAACGGCGCCGAAAGGTCGCCAATATCCGTGGCGCCGGCAATGGCCGGCGCTGTAGATGCGGTAAGGATCTGCCCATGGTCGCCCTGGCTCCCCGCGCCGAAGAAGCCGATTTGCTGGCCATTTATGAGATCAGCAAAGTGCTCAGTTCATCCCTGGACCTGCAGCGGACCATGCGCGAGGTGGTGACCATCCTCGCCGCCCACCTCGACGGTCGCGCCGCGGTCAGCCTGGTACAGGAGGCCGGTGAACTCCAGATCTTCGAAGCGTCCGGCCTGTCGGCCGAGGAAAAGATGCGGGGACGGTTCAAGGCGGGCGAAGGTATCACGGGCAAGATCATGAAGAGCGGTATGCCCATGGTGGTCCCCGATATTTCGGTCGAGCCCTTGTTCCTGCACCGCACGGGCGCCCATCGCGGCCTCGCGGACGAAGTGGTGGCATTCATCGGGGTGCCGATCCAGGTGGGCCGCAGTACGGTGGGGGTGCTCAGTGTCGCCCGCGCTGCCCCGCGCGGCGTCTCCGTCCGCTACGAGCGCATCGTCCGGCTGCTCAAGATGGCGGCCAACCTGATCGGCCAGACGGCCCATCTGCATCAGCATATCGGCGCCGAGCGCGCCGCCCTCATGGAGGAGAAGCACCGGCTCCAAAAGCAGTTGCAAGGCAAATACCGCCTGGAAAACGTCATCGGCGTGTCGAAGCGGATGCAGGAGGTTTTTGCCGAGGTCCACCAGGTGGCGGCCAGCCGCTCCACCGTCCTGCTGCGCGGGGAGAGCGGTACCGGCAAGGAAGTCGTCGCCCGCGCCCTCCACTACCTGAGCCCTCGCCGCGAAGGACCATTCATCTCGCTCAATTGTGCCGCGCTGTCCGAAACCCTGCTGGAGTCCGAACTGTTCGGGCACGAAAAAGGCTCCTTCACCGGCGCCACCACCGAACGCAAGGGGCGTTTCGAACTGGCCCATCGCGGCACCTTGTTTCTCGACGAGATCGGCGAAATCTCGTCGACTTTCCAGACCAAGCTCCTGCGCGTGCTGCAGGAACGGGAGTTCGAGCGGGTGGGCGGCAACAAATCCATCCAGGTGGATGTGCGGCTGATCTGCGCCACCAACAAAAATCTCGAGGAGGCGGTGGCCAGGGGCGAATTCCGCGCCGACCTGTACTACCGCATCAACGTGGTCACGATCTTTCTGCCGCCGTTGCGCGAGCGGCGCGAGGATATCCCGCTGCTGGCCCAGTTTTTCCTGGAAAAATTCAATCGCGAGAACAGCCGTCACCTGATGTTGAGTCCCGAGGCGCTCAAGATCATGCTGGCGTGCAACTGGCCGGGCAACGTGCGGGAACTGGAGAACTGCGTGGAACGGGCCGCGACCATGACCCGCGAGGACGTGGTGCGCGGAGCCAATCTGGCCTGCCAGAACAATCGCTGCTTTTCCCTGGTGCTGCAATCCTACGGTTCCGGGCAGCGCCCCTTTCCGATCGAGGTGGTGCCGGCTCCGCTGCCGGCAGAGCGGCCCGCGGAGCGATCGACAGGCGCCGGAGATTTTGCGCACGAACACGAGCATGAACCACCCCACGGGAGCCTCCCCGACCGTGATCGCCTGATCAGTGCCCTCGAGCAATCCGGCTGGGTGCAGGCCAAGGCCGCCCGCCTGCTGGATCTCACCCCCCGCCAGATCGGCTACGCCATCCGCAAACACGGCATCACCGTCAAACGTTTCTGAAAGCGGTGTAACACCCCTGCGGCGACCTGCCGGATCCGGTGAATCTGTCCCCGTTTCTTCCCGCGATGTGCGCCTGAACGCGCCCGCTCGCGGCGAATTCAATGGTCCCGCTGCGCTGCCGCCCCCGCCGATCGGCGTGTCGCATTCCGGACATTCGTCTGTTCCCGCCTCTCCGGATGTGTCGTGTGCACGACATCCATCGTTCGGGCATTCGACAAAACCCCATGAATTCAGCGTCTTGGTCGATGGCACGGCAGTTGCTCAGGCAGTTGTTGAACACACAGGCGTCAGCGCTCGACACATTTGACGTGCGGGCGCGCAGGCAGGACAGGAGCGGAGGACATCATGCAGCAAGAGCGGGTGGCATTGAACGACAGGCTCAAACAAATCGGGGTCGCGGTAGCCGCATCGGCAACCGACGCGGCGGCAAAAATTGCCGGGGACCACAAAGGCTGCGGCACGTCCGGCGGCAGCGGCAAGTCGAGTTGCGGCTCGTCCGGCGGTCCGGAAGACATGGCGCCGGAGGTGTGGGAGAAGGTCAAGAACCATCCCTGTTATTCCGAGGAAGCCCATCACCACTACGCCCGCATGCACGTCGCCGTGGCGCCGGCCTGCAACATCCAGTGCAACTACTGCAACCGCAAGTACGACTGCGCCAACGAGTCCCGCCCCGGCGTGGTGAGCGAAAAGCTGACCCCCGAGCAGGCCGCCAAGAAGGTGCTGGCGGTGGCCTCGACCATTCCGCAGATGACGGTGCTCGGCATCGCCGGCCCCGGCGATCCGCTGGCCAATCCGGACAAGACCTTCAAGACCTTCGAGCTGATCGCCAAGACCGCGCCGGACATCAAGCTGTGCCTGTCGACCAATGGCCTGATGTTGCCGGATCACGTCGACACCATCCAGTCGTTCAACGTCGACCACGTCACCATCACCATCAACATGGTGGACCCGGAGGTCGGCCAGCACATCTATCCGTGGATTTACTACCGGAAAAAGCGTTGGACCGGCATCGACGCCGCCCGGATTCTGACCGAGCGGCAGATGCAGGGCCTGGAGATGCTCACCGCGCGCGGCATCCTGTGCAAGGTCAACTCGGTGATGATCCCGGGCATCAACGACAGGCACCTGGTCGAGGTGAACCGGGCGGTGAAATCGCGCGGCGCCTTCCTGCACAACATCATGCCGCTGATCTCGGCACCCGAGCACGGCACCGTGTTCGGCCTGAACGGCCAGCGCGGCCCGAGTGCGCAAGAGCTGAAGGCGCTGCAGGATTCCTGCGAGGGCGAGATGAACATGATGCGCCACTGCCGCCAGTGTCGCGCCGACGCGGTCGGTCTCTTGGGCGAGGATCGCAGCGCCGAGTTCACCACCGAAAAGATCGACCAGATGGAGGTCGTCTACGACGCCACCACCCGCCACGCCTATCAGGAGCTGGTGGAGCAGGAGCGCCAGGCCAAGGTGGCTGCCAAGCAGGAGGAACTCGCGACACTCGCCAACGCCGACAGCGACATCAATCTGTTGGTGGCGGTGGCGACCAAGGGCGGCGGCAAGGTCAACGAGCACTTCGGCCACGCCAAGGAGTTTCAGATCTACGAACTCTCGACTGCCGGCGCCAAGTTCGTCGGCCATCGCCGGGTCGATCTGTACTGCCAGGGCGGCTACGGCGATGAGGATGCGCTGCCGACGGTGATCCGGGCGATCAACGACTGCCACGCCGTATTCGTGGCCAAGATCGGCGGCTGCCCCAGGGACGAACTGCGCCAGGCCGGTATCGACCCGGTGGACCAGTACGCTCACGAGTTCATCGAGCAGTCGGCCATCGCCTGGTTCAAGGACTATCTAGCCAAGGTTGCAGCCGGTGAAGTCACCCACCAGGCCCGCGGTGATGCCGACATCCGTCAGGGCGCCTTTATCGCCGCCTGATGACCTGTCGCCCTGATTTTTTGCCCCAGAGGAGTATCCGTCATGGCTTACAAAATCGTCGCTTCCCAGTGCACCGGCTGCTCGGCCTGCGAGCCCGAGTGCCCCAATGTCGCGATTTACGAAAAGGATGGCGTGTTCGCCATCAATCCGAAAAAGTGCACCGAATGCATCGGCTATTTCGATGATCCCCAGTGCGTGGCGGTATGCCCGGTGGACAACACCTGCATCATCGACCCCGCCCAGCCGCGTTATCAAGCCAGCGCCTGAAGGGGATGCACACCATGGAACTGACCATTTTACCGGCCGCGCGAAAGTTCATTGAGCGCATGGTACGGTTTGGCGGCGGCGACGGCTGTGGCTTCCGCCTGGTGGTGACTCCCGGAGGCTGTTCTGGATTGAACAGCGAGTTCAGCGTGGAGGCTGCCCCCCAGGACGGCGACGTGATTGTGGAACAGCCGGGACTGCGCCTGTTTCTGCCATCCGCCAGTGCCACCCTGCTGGCGGGTGGCAGCATCGATTTTACCGATACCGCCACCCAAAGCGGCCTGGTCTTCCAGACCCGGGAAGGAAATCCCTGCGCCTGTAGCAGCAGCGCGGGCGCCACCGCGTCCGGTGTCGCCGCGGTAGCCCTGAGTGCCATCGAGCGCCGGGTCGCACCGGCAGCCGAATCCTGAGTGCGGGACCCGGCTATGACCGCCCTCTCCCACCCTGCGCCCGCCGCCCCGTCGATCCCGGACCGGACCGGAGGGTGGGACTGGCCGGGCGATGCCACGGCGGTCATCTGCTGCGCGGCGGGTTTGCCCGACGCGGCCCGGGCGGCCCTGGAAGCGGCGGGACGCGCGTATCCCGACGAGGCACTGTGCCGGGCGCACCTGGCCCGCGCCCAGACCCAGGCTCCCGATCACCCCGCGGTACTGATCGGCTGGTACCGCTTTCATTTTTACGGGGGACGGCTGCGGGAGACCCTGGCCGTGGGTCTGCGGTGCCTGACCTGGGCGGCCGCGGCGGCCGGCCTCGCGCCAGACTGGCGGGTGGTGCGTCCGGGAGATGCACCGTTCGGGGATTTCGCCGCTGCGCTGTCCCGCTTCTATCTCTTTTGCCTCAAGGGCTGCGGTTACCTGAATTTGCGGCTGGGGGAGCTTGCGGCCGGGCGGGCCATGCTGGAAAAGCTCGCTGAACTCGACCCCGGCGACCGCCTGGGCGGCCGGATGCTATTGGCGGTACTGGAACGGCAAGGGAGAGAGGAGGATGACTGAGCGCCCCCTCCCCCGCAGCGAGATCGACGCCGCCATCGACTGGACGGGACGGCCGGTCGATTGCAGCCAGTGCCCGCATCGGGCGCTGCTGGAGCAGACCGGGTGCGCCCCGCGCTGGTCGTGCGTCCAGGACCGCTATGCCCGGCGCATCGACCGGTTCTTCAGCATGCATCCGCAACTGGCCGACGACTATCTGTCCAACCCCTATTTCGAGGTGCGGGCGGTGGCGGCCAAGTACGCCGACCTGTTCCGTCTGTCGGCGCTGCTCACCGATCCCGACGAAACGGTGCGCTGGAGTGTGGCGATGCGCCTGCCCACCCGCCAGCTGCACAAGCTTAGCCGGGACCCGGACCGGGAGGTGCGCATTCGCGTCGCGGCCCGCATCGATGCCGCGCATCTGCTCCAGATGATCCACGACCCGGACTACTACGTGCGCCAGATCGTCGCCCGGCGTCTGCCGCAAGCCTTGTTGCACCTGATGGCGTCGGACCCCGACAGCGAGGTCCGCAAGGTGGTGGCGACGCGGGCCGGCGGGGCACTGCGGGTGTGCCTGGCCCGCGATCCCGATCCCGCCGTCCGGCTGGTGGCCATCGAACACCTGCCCGCCGATCAGTTGCTTTCCCTGCGCACCGATGCGGACTGGCGGGTGCGCTATGAATTGGCCGCGCGCCTGCCCAGGGTGCAGCTCTGGCCGTTGCTCAGGGATGAAGACACCGAAGTCCGGGAGCTGGCGCGGGCACGCTGGGAGGCATCTCCCGACCACCTCGATCCGGCTTCCGGCCGTGGGTGAACGGTCCACAAGCATGAATGAACCATCCGCAAACATGGATCAACCATCAGCCTATGCGGACGAACTGTCCGCCAGGGGAGGCAGCCATCATGGCCGACGGCGATATCGTTGAACTGGGCTCCGACCCGGTGTTTGAGTTCGGTGAAAAGGTCCAGTCCCGCAAGACCATCCGCAACGACGGCACCTATGTGGGCAAGGACATCGGCGCCGTCCTGGTACGCAAGGGGGAGGTGGGCTATGTCAGCCACATCGGGACCTTCCTGCAGCAGTTCTACATCTACGGCGTGGATTTTCTGGACAGCGGTCACCGCGTCGGCATGAAAGCCAGGGAACTCATCTCGCTGGACCGGACGCCCCAGGCCCAGGCTGCGTCCACGGGCAGTGGCGGCGCAGCGTGAGTCCGCCGTGGTTCGTGCCGGCGGCGCTGCCGCAGTGGCCCGGGTCGGGCCCGGGACCGCGGATGCCGCAATCCCGGGGTGTGCTGGCGCGGCTGTGGCTCGTGCTGGACCCGGGGTTTGCATGGCGCGACGCCCATCCGGAGCGCGCCGCGGCCGAGGAGAACCTCATGCCTGACAGCTTGTTGAAAAACGTCGCGAGGCGGCCAGATGCGAGGCGCACGGCGCGCAGCGACCGAGACATATCAAATGGATAGGCGAGGGAGCGAGCACCGCGCAACGAAGCAGATGGCTGCCGCAGCAGCTTTTCAACAAGCTGCTAGGCAGCTCGCCGCCGGTGTCGCCTGTCCGGATCGGCCGGACCGCGGCCATCCCAATGAATTCGACTGCCGCCGCATCGCCCGTCTGCTGGAAAGCCGGCGGCGCTACCGCTACGTCGAACCCCGTGTCGTGCCGATCCCGAACGGCTACCGGATCGAGAGTCCCTGCTGTTCCCGCAATGTCGATCCGGCCGGCGGCGTCATCGATATCGCGCTGATCGAACACTGCTCCGACCAGGATCCCTGGGCGTTGTACCGCAAGGTGCATCCCGAGGACACCTGGATCATCGACAGTCGCCACCCCTCGCTCACCGCCGTGCTGGCGTTGCTGAACGAGGATATCGACCGGCTGTTTTGGCCCTGAGGTGCCGCGATGACCGCCATTTACCTGGATCACAACGCCACTACGCCCCTCGCGCCCGAGGTGCTCGACGCCATGCTGCCCTACCTGCGCGATGCGTTCGGCAATCCCTCGAGTCCCCACGGGTTCGCCGGACGGCCGGCCACGGCGGTGCGCGAGGCGCGCGCCCGGGTGGCCGCCCTGTTGGGTGCCCAGCCCCGGGAAATCCATTTCACCAGCGGCGCGACCGAAAGCATCCATTGGGCGATTCAGGGGGCACTGGCCATGCGGCCGATGCAGCGCCAGCTCATCACCACGGCAGTCGAGCACCCCGCCGTACTGAAACTTTGCCGACACCTGGAACAGCAAGGCATCACGGTCATTTATCTGCCGGTCGATCGCGAGGGCCGGTTGCGGCTGCGTTACCTGGAAGCCGCCCTGACGCCGCAGACCGCCCTGGTATCCCTGATGGCAGCGAACAATGAAACCGGCGTGCTGTTTCCGGTCGAGGAGATCGCCGCCCTGACCCGCGCCCGCGGCGTGCTGCTGCACGTCGATGCCGCCCAGAGTGCGGGCAAGTGGCCGCTCGACCTGGCGCGGACGCCGATCGACCTGCTGTCCCTGTCGGGACACAAGCTGCACGGTCCCAAAGGCGTCGGAGCCCTGTATATCCGCAACGGACTCAACCTGCCACCGTTGTTTTTCGGCACCCAGGAGCGCGGCCGGCGCGGCGGCAGCCTGAATGTGCCCGGCATCGTCGGCCTGGGCGAAGCCTGTCGCCTGGCCGCGGCGGCGCTGGCGACCGCAAGCACTCCAGTCGCCGCCTTGCGCGACCGGCTGGAAGCCGGCATCCAGGCGCTCTGCCCCGACGCCTTGGTCAACGGCGGCAACGCCGAGCGGTTGGCAGGCACCAGCAATATCAGTTTTCCGGGCCATGACGGCGAGGCGCTGATGAACCGCCTGGATCGCGCCGGGATTGCCGTCGCCAACGGCGCCGCCTGTACCGGCGGCGGCAGCCAGCCTTCCCATGTACTGACGGCGATGTACCGGGATGCCGCGCGCGCCCGGAGCGCGGTGCGGTTTTCCCTGTCCCGCTACAACACTCCCGCGGAGGTCGAGCAGGTGCTCGCCGTGCTGCCGGAAATCCTGTCCGCCCTGGTGCCCGAAGTCGCCTCCGGCGCGATCGGCGGCGGCTGAAATCACCCAGCACGGGAGTGCGCGCCATGAAAGTCATGATTCGTCGGGATGCGGCCGGAACCCTGTCGGCCTATGTACCCAAAAAGGACCTGGAGGAACCTATCGTCGGGATGGAAAACTCCCGGATGTGGGGCGGCATCGTCACCCTGGCCAACGGCTGGCGTCTGGAGCTGCCGGACCTGGCGGCGGATACCCCGCTGCCGCTGACGGTGAATGCACGCCGGGTGGGGGAATAACCATGCAGACCGCCGAACTGGAACGCATCGAAGCCGTCCTGGGCGCCGAGGCGGCGGGCGACTGGCTGTCCCGGTTGCGCCGCGACCTGCCCGGCCGGGTGATCACCCTCTGCGACGCCGCGGACATGACCGAGGGCCGGCCCTACCGGGAATATCCCCGCTTCGATCTCTATCTGGTGGACGGCGCCTCCCATTGCTGGCAACTGACGCTCGATGTGGCAGCGGCCACCGGTCTGGTGGTGGCCCGACGGCGGGAGGCGCGCGCGTCATGAAGCCCGTGGATTTCGACATCCTGCTCAGCGACCCGGACGTCAGCGATCTGGAGCTGGAGATGGTCGCCACCGTGCTCCGCTCCCCTCATGTGACCGCCGGCCCCTTGACCGAACGCCTGGAGACCGCGGTGGCGCTGCGCATGGCGCGGCGCTATGCCATTGCGGTGAGCAGTTCCACCATCGGTCTGTGGCTGGTATTGCGGGCGGCCGGGATCGGGCCCGGTGCCGAGGTGATGGCGCCCTCCTACGGCTGGCGCCAGAACGCCGATGCCATCGCCCTGGCCGGTGCCAGCGTGGTGTTCGCCGATGTGGATTACTGGTCCGGCTGCCTGGCCCCGGACAAGGTGGCCGCCCGCATCACCCCCGCAACCCAGGCGCTGGTGGCGGCGAACGCCAACGGGCACCCGGCCGCCTGGAACGAGCTGCGCAGCCTCGCCAGCGAGCGCGGACTGTTGCTGATCGAGGACTCCAGCGAAGCCATCGGATCCACCTATCGCGGCCGGGTGGTGGGCAGCTTCGGCGACTGCGCAATCCTGGACTTCACCCAACCGGGACCCTTGTCCTGCAGTCAGGGCGCCCTGGTGCTGACCGACGACATCGATCTGGCCAGCAAGTTGCGGCTGCTGCGGGATCGCAAATTATCCGATCGCGGGTCGGTGGTGGCCGGGGGATTGCCGGTGGCGCATGCGGGCATCGGCGAACTGAATGCCGCGCTGGGACTGGCGCAATGGACTCGGCTCGACGACATCCTCGCGCGCCGCAAGGCGGTGGAGGCGCACTACCTCAAGTTCATCCAGTCCTTCGAAGGCATCAAGCCGCCCTATGTGGCGCCGGATGTGGACGAGGTGCACTGGTTCCTGTCCCTGGTGCACCTGGGCACCCGCTTCAGCCGCGGCAGCCGGGACGACATCGTCGAGGACCTGCATACCGCGGGAGTGGAGGCGGCGGCCTATTGCCTGCCCCTGCACCGCCAGGCGCGCTACTTCGACCGGCAGCGCCCCGCCCAGGACCTGTGGGTGACCGACAAGCTCGCCGATCGCGCCCTGGCGCTGCCCTTTCATGCCCACCTCGACGCGGAGGAAGTCGAGTTCATCGTCCAGACCGCCAAGGATGCCTCCATCAATGTGGGGGCCGGTTCCGCCATCTATCTGTAGGCAGAGACTGCCGCCCGGGAGAACCCGTATGAGCACTTCGGAAATGATGATCCACGTCCGCTTCGCCCCCGATGGTACCGTGACCGAAATCGGGGAACGGCCGTCCGGCTGCACCGGCCAGCAGTGGTTCAACTTGCTGAGCCAGCAGAGCGGAGTCTCCTACCTGACCCTGTCCGGCGGTCGCGCCCTGTTTCGCGGCGCACCCGACGCCATCGCCGCACTGCGGGAGCAGGCCCTGGCCCCGGGAGCCAGCACATGAACGACACCAGACTCTGCGCTGCAATACTGGCCGGCCTCGACCGGGGTAGCGTGATTCCCTACCTGGGATCCGGCCTGCTCGATCTCTGTCCCGAAGCCGGCGCCGTTCCGGCTTCCGCCAGGGCGCTCGCGGATTTTCTCGGCAGCAAGGTGACCGTGCCCGGCCGTGCCCGGGGCAATCTCAGCGCCAGCGCCCAGTACATCGAGAACTTCAAGCACCGCAAGACCCTGGTCGAGTTGATGGCGCAGGCGTTCGCGCCCCGGCTGACGCCGTCGACCCTGCACCGCGCGCTCGCTGCCCTGCCCCGGCTCCCGCTCATCGTCCAGCTCTGGTACGACGACGTCATGCGTACCGCGCTCGCGGACCGGACAGATGTGGGGCTGATTCAGGCCGCCAGCCAGGCCGAGCAGTTCGGCACCTGGGTGAACTACCTGACCCTCGCAGGCGCTCCGGTGGAGGCGAACGCGGCGGCCTCGCCGCTCATTCTCTATCAGCCCTGGGGCGCGGTGGCACCCAACCGCAGCTTCCTGGTCTCCGATGCCGATTTCGTGGAAGTCATTACCGAGATCGACATCCAGACACCCATTCCCGGCCTGGTCCAGGAACGGCGCCGCGAGCGCTCCTTTCTGTTCCTCGGCTGCCGCTTCACCAGTCAGACCGAGCGCATCTTCGCCCACCAGATCATGAAGCGCTCCTCGGCCACCCACTACGCCGTGCTGGCGGAGGAACCCAGCCGCAACGAAGCGCGCTTCCTGGCGCAGCACGGGATCGCGCGCCTGGACCTGACGCTCGCCGAATTTGCCGGCTGGTTGCAGGATCAGGGCGCAACTGTGCAGCCGGTGCCGCTGAGTGCCTGATCGCCGCTCCCGGACGGGTCGGGCTCAGGATGAAGAATGCAGCGGCACAAACGGAGAGGACAGATGAGACTGAATGAAGGGCAAATGGGCGACCTGGTCTACGCCGCCCAGGCGATCCACAACGACGGCAGTCTGCCGGACCATGACGCGGAGGCACTGTTGGTCGCCGCCGGTGGCCGCGGGGTCATCGTGAACATCGGCCACCTGGAACAGGATCCGAAGCAGGTTCTGTACCTGGTGCGCTTCGAGCGCGAGGACGGGGTGTTGGGGCCGCCGGTCGGCTGTTGGCCGCAGGATCTGGACAGCACGCCGCCGTCGGTATCCTGAGCGCCGAACCGGATCGGCGTTGCCCCCGACCTGCCACCGTGCTTCCCCCATCAGCAAGACGGATCGCGCCAACAGGCTTCAGGTGCTGCGTCCCGCCACCAGCTCACGAATCCGCCGCACCACCACCTCGAGATCGTCCGGGGGGAGCGTGCCGCCGATCCGGAACGGCTCCCCGACCCAGACCGCCAGATGGCGCTCCACCAGCAACTGGTGAAAGTAACGAAAATCCCGGGTGCCATTCAGCAACCCGAAATAATCGAGGCGGTAGACCAGCCGCGCCAGCCACTGCCGCACGCGGTCCGCGCGCGTCTCCCCGCGCGGGTCGAACAGTTTGCGCAGCAGCACCCGGCGCGCCTGATCCACGCCGCCCAGCAGACCCGTCGGCAGCGGAAAGATCGCCAGTGGCTTGCCCAGCGCGGCCACCTCCACCAGCATGGAAATACTATCGCCGGTGACCACGAAACCATTCGCCGTACCCAACAGGGCGCGATACGGATTGTCGACCAGATTGCCCTTGGCAGCGCCCGGTTCGGCCGCGGCCGGCCAGGCAAAAAAAGGCACTTCAGGGGGCAGTCGCTTGCGCAACCTCGCCACCGCCGCCGCCGGAGTGCGCCGACTGGTCACCACATAGGGGGTGCCGCCCAGTTCGCGAATACGCCGCGTTTCAGCAAGCAGCGCCCCGGTAACTCTGGCGTTCATGACAAAGGGCCCGGTGGGGCCGCCCACGAATACCGCGATCAATGGCCGCTTCAGGGGCGCCAGGCGGCTGCGCCAGCGCTCCGCCTCGGCCTGAATCGCGTCCGCGCCGACGCGCATCAGGGGCAAGGTCACCGGCAGGTAGTTGGGCAGCGGCGGCAGATGATTCTCGCCGCTCGCCACCACCAGATCGAATTCGTGCATGGCGCCCGAGGGTTTGCCGATATGAATGACGCGGGTGCGATTGCCGGATTGCTGCCGCACCCAGAGCGCCGCCATCGCGGGCCGGCGACCCACGGTGATGATCAGCTCCGGCCAGGGTGGCGTGAGGGGAGCGGAACGCTCCAGATCCAGGTGGTCAAGCGTGGGCCGAAAGCGTGGCTTGGCGACCACGTACTTCGAGCGCATCACCAGGATCTTGCGATCGCAGGGCCAACCCAGGGCCGCGGCGACCGCTTCGACCTGGCCGTTATCGCCACGCTTGTCGCCCAGCAGCAGCCAGGTGACGGGAGTCAACGTCAGCATCCCGGGTCAGCTCGTGGCGTGATAGCCGAGCGCCGGCTCCAGATTGGCCGCGACCAGGGCCTCGAGTTCGGCGACCTGCTCCGGGGTGAATTCGTCCCGATAACCGCCGACCTTGCCGCGCCGGGTCTTGAGGGCGGTGGGATCGCCGGACCGACGCAGACGCATGCCGCCCTGGCTGAAGAAGCCGCTGGCTTCCATCTTGCGCAGATTGTCGAAGGCGCCGAACTCGACTGCCTCGGCAATTTCCTCGGCGCTGAAGTTTTCACCCATGAAACGGGTGATCTCCGTCAGCGTCTCGGCGGGACGGGCACGGAGGTCTTCGTAGCGCACCACCAGCGCGTTTTCGAGCGTCCGGCTGTTGCGATACCACTGGTTCAAATAATCGATCAGAAACGGCAGCCCGATATCGCTGTGGCGGACGAAGTTCCACATATCGATGGTCTTGCGATCGATGGGATGGGCGATGGCGTGGTTGATCAGTTCCTGCTTGGCGCGCGACTGGCGGCGGGTGAACTGGTAATACCAGGACACCGCGATATCGATCGGATTGCGCACCAGAATCAGCACCGGCTTGTGGCGCAGGGCATTGTCGGCAGCGCCGACGGCGAGGCGCTCGCCCACTGCCGTTTCGTAGCTGTAGCAGCCATTGGTGGCCGCGAGGCGCGGGATCGCCGGATTGCTGCGCGCAAACTCGTCGGTGTTGATGAGCCGCGAGGCCGGCAGGCCGTGGCGCACCTGGTAGAGCCGCGACAGCATCACCTTGAGCCAGGTGTTGCCGCTCTTGGGATGGCCGATGATGAGCAGGCTCGCCCGCTCCGCCTTGGCGAGTTCGAGCCGCGCCAGATACTTGCGGCGCAACGCGACCCGGGCGGCCGCCGGCAGCAGTTCGGTGGGCCCGATGATGAGCGCCTTTTTAACCCCATCACTGAGTTGCACGGCCACGCACCCCGCTGTATCAGCTGACAAAAAAGGGGCGTCAGTATGCGGCAGTGACCCCGACAGCGCCAGCGCGCGGCAGCGCCCAAACTCCGGATCGTTCCAGCCAAACTCCCGGCGCGCGGATGGTAAACTGCCGCCCGATGCCGGGCATCCAACCCCACGCTTTTCGCGTCGGGTCGGCCACCGGTTCCTGTTCCATTCCCGGCGTCCCCGACACCCCTTTTTTCAACATCTTCCCGAGCAGCGAGGAAACCCGACACCATGCGGTTAATGCTGGCCCTGTTTCGCAAGCATCGCTGGCGCACGATCCTGATGCTGCTGGCCCTGCTGGCCTCGGGGCTTGCCGAGGGCATCGGTCTCTCCGCCCTGCTGCCCTTGCTCAATGTCGCCATCGCGGCGGACCGGGGCGCCGGCGCCGAGGTGACACCGCCCGGCCAGTTTGAGCAGGTGGTGCTCGACGTCCTCGCCTGGCTCGGCATCAGTCCCGCCATCGGCCCGCTGCTGCTGGTCATTGTCGCGGGCGTCGCGTTCAAGAGCCTGCTGTTGCTGGTGGTGCAACGTCAGGTGGGCTATACCGCCGCGCAGATCGGCACCGAACTGCGCCTCGATCTGCTGCGCGCCATTCTGCGCAGCCGCTGGGAATACTTTCTCCACCAGCCCGTGGGCAAACTCACCAATGGACTCGCCACCGAAGCGCAGCGCTCGTCGGATTCGTTCGTGTTCGGCGCCACCGCCGTCACCTTTCTGATCCATGCACTGATCTATGGCGCGATCGCGGTGGCGATCTCCTGGCAGGCCACGCTGCTGAGCCTGATCGCCGGCGTGATGGTGATCGGCTCGTCGCATTTTCTGGTGCGCATGACGCGCCGCGCCGGTCGGCGCCAGACCCTGCTGCTGTCTTCGCTGATGGCCCAACTCACCGACACCCTCCAATCGGTCAAGCCGCTCAAGGCCATGGCACGGGAACACCTGGCCGACCAGGTGCTGGCCGGTGAGACCTTTCGCCTCAATCGCGCATTGCGCAAGCAGGTGTTCAGCGGCGCGCTGCTGAACTCGGTGCAGGATCTGCTGTTTGCGAGCTTTATCGCGCTGGGGATGTATCTCGCGCTGGTACTGTTCAGTGTCGAACTGAGCACGGTTCTGGTGCTGGCCATCGCTCTGGGACGGGCGTTCGGCTCGCTCGGCAAGGTGCAAAAGCAGTATCAGAAAATGGCCCAGGGCGAGAGCGCCTACTGGTCGCTGCAAGGCTCCATCGACGCCGCCACCAGCGCCGCCGAGCATCTGGGCGCCGGTCGCGCGCCCAGTCTCGAGACCGGCATTCGATTCGACCATTTGGTCTTTGGATATGACGCGCACCCGGTGTTTGACGATTTGTGCCTGGAGTTCCCCGCGCGGACGCTGACCACCTTGATCGGCCCGTCGGGCGCCGGCAAGACCACGGTGATCGACCTCGTCATCGGCCTGGTGCGGCCCTCGGCGGGCGAGATCTTTGTCGATGGCGTCGCGATGGGCGAACTGGATCTGCGCGCCTGGCGCAGCCTGATCGGCTATGTGCCCCAGGACACGGTGCTCTTGCACGACAGCGTGTTCCACAACGTCACCCTGGGCGACCCCGCGTTGACGCCCGTCGACGCGGAAAATGCCCTGCGCGCCGCCGGTATCTGGGATTTCGTCGCCGCGCTGCCGGAGGGTATGCGCACGCTGGTCGGGGAGCGCGGCGGCAAACTGTCCGGCGGTCAACGCCAGCGGGTCGCCATCGCGCGCGCGCTGGTCAACAAGCCGCGCCTGCTGATCCTGGACGAGGCGACCAGCGCGCTCGATCCCGTCAGCGAGCGGGAAATCTGCCAGACCCTGGCCAGCCTCAAGAACGATCTGACCATTCTGGCGATCTCCCACGACAGCGCCCTGGTGGATATCGCCGACCGCGTCTACGAGCTGGCGCGCGGGAACGCCCGGTTGCTGGACCGGCGATCCTCAGTCGCCGAGTCCAAATAGCGCGCGCACCCGGGCCACCGCACGCTCCACATCTCCCTGGGCATCGCCCTGCCGGCGCGGCTCCGGATCGCCCAGCCAGACCGCGCGGCCGCTGGCCACCAACTGGCGGTGAACCAGGGTGATGTCACGGGACAGGCGCTGCCAGCCCCAGCGCATCAGCGCGCGGTACAGCATGCCGGTCAGGCTAAAATCATTCCCATCAACAGCGGCGTCCGCAGTGGCCCGACCCATAGTGCCGCCCGCATCACCGCTGCCTGCCCGCATGCCCTGGCTCCCCGTGCCGAGATCGAACAGATACAGAGGTTTGCCGGTGGCACAGGCTTCCGACAGCATGGAAACGCTGTCGGCGGTGACAATGAACGCATCCGCCAGCGCCAGATAGCCGAAATAGGGATTGTCCGCCGCGCCGGGCTGCCAGGCGTAAAAGTGGGTCGGTACACCCAACTCCCCGGCAAACACCCGGGTCACCGCGTCGGCGGTGCGCGGGCTGGTGGTGATCAGCAGGGATCCGCCGCGCTCGCGGGCCAGCGCGGTCGCCGCGGTGGCAAGCCGGCGCGCGGCTTTCACGCCGAGCGTGAAAGGGCCGCTGTTGCCGCCCAGAATCACCGCGATGCGCGGCGCCGGCAGTTGCGCCAGCCTGTCCTGCCAGCGCGCCGCCGCTTCGCGCAGGCGCGCGGCCTGAACCCGGTGCAGCGGCAAGTCGTTGTGCAGCACATTGGCGCGCCGGGGCAGCCGATACTGCGGCGTGGTGATGACCAGATCGAAGCGCTCCGGATCGGCCCAGGGACGGCCGATATGGACGATCCGGCAGCGTCCACCGGACTGCCGGCGGATCCACCGCTCCACGGGTTCGTTGCGCATGCCCGCGGAGATCACCAGATCCGGCCAGGGCGCCGCGAGCGCATCGGAGCGGCGCCGGTCGATACCCCGCAGCGAGCTGCCGCGCAGGAGATTGGTGCCAAACGCCAGCGTCCGGTAATGCAGGCGCTTGGTCGCGAAGGGCCAGCCGAGCGCCTCCGCCAGCGCCAGCACCTGTTGCTGCTCGCCGGTGCGGTAGGGTTCCAGCAGCCACACCCGAGGGGTTGCCGCAGGCTTCCCGGGCATGCTGGTCGGGGGCGGTGAAGTGGTAATGGCACGGGCCTGCGGGTATATTGGCGCGGCGCAATGTAGCCCACCGCCCCGCCCCTAACAAGGTGCTTCCAGCCTGACACGCGAGTCCATGCCCGATTACAACAGCTACGTCCAGTTCATCTGCAGCCTGCTTCAGGCGCAGCAAAAAGGCACTCCCAAGCCCTTGAGCGCGGCGACCGACCTGATCGCCGACGTCGGGCTCAGCTCCCTTCAGGTAATGGAGCTGATCGAAAAGCTGGAAGATCACTTCGATCTCTCCATTCCGCTCAACATCCTGCCCAACATCACCACCATCGGCGATCTGGCCACGTCGCTCCACGACCTGAAGCACTGACCGAATGCACTGACGACGCCGCGCGGCACGGCCCGGGCAGCCCGGTCGTTCGGGTTCCGGACTACAATACCGGCCAGGATGCACCGCCCGCAAAATGCCGCGCCGCTGGCGCCGTCGGACAGGCTCCGCCCCGTCTTTGAATCACACCGCAGGTTTTTCGAGGAGCCCTGATGCTGCTGGATAAATTCGAATCCATGTCCCGGGTGCAGGCCGAACTGGCCGCCCTCGGCATCAAACCTTTCGGGGCCGTTACCGAGCAGCTGCTGTCCGCCACCGAGGGCGTCGTCGAGGGCCGCCGGGTGATTCTGGCCGGTACCAACAACTATCTCGGCCTGTCCTTCGATCCCCGCTGCATTGCGGCGGCGCAGGCCGCCGCCGCGCGCTGGGGCACCGGCACCACGGGTTCGCGGATGGCGAACGGAACCTTCGCCGAGCACCTCGCCCTGGAAGCCGAGCTGGCGGATCTCTACCGGGTGCCCCACGCCATGGTGTTCACCACCGGCTACGCCGCCACCCAGGGCATGTGCGCCACCCTCGCCGGCCCCGGCGACGTGATTCTGCTGGATGCCGACAGCCACGCCAGCATCTACGGCGGCGCCCAGCTGAGCGGCGCCGAAGTGATCCGTTTCAAGCACAGCGACCCCGCCGATCTGGAAAAACGTCTGCGCCGCCTGGGCGAGCGCGTCGCCAACACCCTGATCGTGGTCGAGGGCATCTACAGCATGCTGGGCGACACCGCGCCGATGCGCGAGATCGCGGCCCTCAAACAGGAGTACGGCGGCCTGCTGCTGGTGGACGAAGCCCATTCCCTGGGCGTACTGGGCGACCAGGGCGAAGGCGCCGCCGTGGCGGCGGGCGTGGGCGCCGCCGTGGACTTCTTCGTCGGCACCTTCAGCAAGAGCCTGGGCGCCACCGGCGGCTTTTGCGCCAGCCCGCACGCCGAACTGGAAGCCATCCGTTTTTCGACGCGCGCCTACATTTTCACCGCTTCCGCCTCGCCCTCGGTGGTGGCCTCGACGCGCGCGGCGCTGGCCATCATGCGTGCCGAACCCGGGTTGCGCACCCGCCTCTGGGACAACGCCCGGCAGCTCTACGACGGGCTCAAGGCCCTGGGTTTCCGGGTCGGCCCCAACCCGAGTCCGGTGGTCGCCGTGACCCTTGCCGATCGCAATCAGGCCTTCGCCTGGTGGAGCCGGCTGCTGGAGGCCGGCGTCTATGTGAACATGGTGGTGCCGCCGGCGTCGCCCAGCGGCGACAGCCTGCTGCGGTGCAGCATCAGTGCCGCCCACAGCCGCGCGCAGATCGAGCAGATGCTTGCGGCCTTCGCCGCGCTGCGCACGGACGCCGCCGGCTGATGGCGAATCCCGCGCCGCAGCCACTGACCGAAAGTCCGGCGGCGGACGCGGCGTCCTTCACCTTCGCGCATCTGTCCGACCCGCACCTCAGCACGCCGACGCCACTGTCGCCCCGCGCATGGTTCAGCAAGCGCGCGCTCGGCTACCTGTCCTGGTACCGCAAACGGCGCTTCGAACACCGTGCCGAAGTGCTGGCGGCATTGGCGCGGGATCTTGCCCGGACGCGCCCCGATCACCTGGTGATCACCGGCGACCTCACCCACATCGGCCAGCCGGAGGAGTTCGCCCAGGCACACCGCTGGCTGGCAACCCTGGGACCGCCGGAGCGGGTGAGCCTGGTACCCGGCAACCACGACAGCACGGTCGCCGCGCCCTGGAGCGAAACCTATGCACAGTGGGAGGACTATCTGACGGCCGAGCGCTGCACCGGAGACCACAGGGCGCCGTTCCCCAGCCTGCGGATCCGCCATGGCGTCGCCCTGATCGGGCTTTCCACTGCCGTACCCTCGCCGCCCCTGCTGGCCATCGGGCAGCTGGGACCCGAGCAGCTGGCGCGCCTGGACGACCTGCTGGACGAGACGGGCCGGCGAGGATTGTTCCGGGTGATCTATCTCCACCACGCACCCGCACCGGGTCAGGACAAATGGCGCAAACGCCTCATCGATGCGCCCGCGCTCGCCGCCGTGGTCAGGCGCCGCGGTGCGGAACTGCTGCTCCATGGCCACAACCACCGTACCCGGGAGCACTGGCTGGATGGGGGCGGACGCCCGATCCCCGTGTTCGGGGCGGCCTCAGCCTCGGCGGTGGGCGCACACGGCGAAGCTGGCGGCTACTGCCTCTACCGGATATGGCGGGAACACGGGGAATGGCAACTCGAACTGGAGCGGCGGCGCTATGATCGCAGCGGCGGCAACTTTGTCGCCGCGGATCGGCGCCGGCTGTAACGATCGAACCTATTGGCCATCGCCGTCCGTAACCA
>JBFXFL010000001.1:35750-41498 GCA_050179115.1 Porticoccaceae bacterium
CCATCGCCGTCCGTAACCAAGGAATAGCTTCACAGATTCTCTTTGCGTCGTTGCGGGAACCCGGCAAAAACAAAACGCACTGGCGGCCCGCTGCTGTGGGCATAAGGGCTTTTGGCGGCACCCGTGAGCGATCAGGAGTTCTGCCGCGCCGCCACAATACCCGCCTGTACCAACTCATAATCCGACAGGGTATCGACGTCCACGGCAGCGTGGGCGTAGGGCAGAATCACCGCGCGGATACGGATATCGAGACGGCGCGACAACCGCGCCAGCGCCTCGTCCAGGGGCAGCCATCCCAGCCGGTAGCGGATCACCGCGCGCCAGCCCAGCAGACCGATCAGGCGCAGGGGTTTTTTGCGCTGGTTTTCGATCTGGCGCCAGAACGCCGCGATCTCGCGGCCCCGGGGTGTCAGAAAGGCGAACAGATTACAGCCGCAGAAATCGCCATCGCGAAACCGCAGCACGGTTTTTTTCATGTCGGGAAAGGCTTCGCGCACCAGCTCGTAGCGCGCCAGCCCCAGGGTAACGTCGGCGTCCCGCTCCAGACTGGCGCTGCAGAAGGTATCGACGATCTCGCCGGTGAGCAGCGGGTGATCGGCGGTGGTCAGCAGCACCGGACAATCCTCCGGCAGCATCGCCAGCGCGGTACAGGCGCTGGTGCTGGGCGTCGCCGCGGGCGGACACCAGCCGAGGCTGCCCTGATCGACCGCATCGGCGAGCGGCTTGCTGGTACGCAGATCGGCCGCGGACGGACCCGCCAGCGTGACCCCGGACACCCGCCGGGCACTCGCCAATGCCGCCAGCACCCGCCTGACCATGGGCACGCCGTCAATCTCGATCAGCGCCTTGCAGTTGACACCGGAATGATCGCGCAGGGCGTCCCGCGCGCTGCGGTCACCGGCGAGCACGATGGCGGCAAAGACCGCGCCGGACACGTCTTTCAGCATGGGACAACTACAGCCATTTGCGGTAGATCCGGTAGCGTTTATAGGCGGTTCCGCCGATGGCTTCGATGATATTGCGCATGCCGGAATTGCCCTCGAGGATCCAGCCCAGTTCGACGTCGCCGATGCCGCGACGCACCAGTCCGCCGCGCACCGCATTGATCACCATGAACGCCAGTGTCGGCCCCAGACGGGTGTGATGATATTCGCGCCGGACACCCATCAGGGGTACGCGACCGCTGCGTACGCCCCTCACCTTGAGACGCCACAGCAGCTTCGCCCAGCCCCAGGGCAACAGGCGCCCGCGCAGATCCCGCGCTGCCTCGTTGACATTGGGCAGCGCGACGATAAAGGCGACCGGGCGCCCGTCGATTTCGGCTATCTGCACATGGTCTTCGGGAAGCAGCGCCGCCATGACCTTGCCGAGTTCCGTGAATTCGGCCCGGGTGAAGGGTACGAAACCCCAGTTCTCCGCCCAGGCGTCGTTGAAAATATCGCGCAGGATTTCCAGCTCGGCCGCCAGATCACGGCGGCGCAGCGCGCGCAGTTGCACCTCCCGCTGCGCGCGCTCGGCCAGTTTCAGCATCACCGGGGGTGGCACGAAAGCGGATTTCACGGTGTAGACGAACAAATCCTGGGCCTTCTCATAACCCTGTTCTGCCACCCGCGCGGGGTAATAGGGCCGGCCGTGGCCCATCATCACAGAGGGCGGCGTTGCGAAGCCCTCGACCAGAAGACCGGCTTCCTCGTTGATCGACAGGCTGAACGGACCCCGGACTTCCGCGCAGCCCCGTTCGCGCAGCCAGCCTTCCGCAGCGGCAAACAGCGCAGCGAAGACTTCGGGATCGTCCTCGGCTTCGAGCATCCCGAAGGAGCCCGCCCGATTGTCCTGGATTTCCTGCTGCAGACGGTCGATCTGCGCGGTGATGCGCCCCACCGGGCGATCACCCCGGCGGGCCACCCAGGCCCTGGCTTCGGCGTGTTCGAACAGGGGGTTCTTGCCAAATACCCGCCGCCGTTCTTCAAGGCGCAATGGCGCGATCCAGTGCGGATCGTCCCGGTACAGCGCCGCGGCCAGCCCGAGAAAATCGCGCTGGTCGGCACGCCTGGACACCGGCGCGATGCTGAGGATCGTCGCATCGATTTTGGTCATGGCTGGGGCCGTTAGCCGTGGGGTTGGACGCTGTGCGGCGGCGTCTGGGCGCACCCCCACAGATCTACCGGCAACGCTGCGCCGGCACTATACCAGAGGCGCTGCACGCCGCCCCGGCGGCCGGCCCGGACCGCGCCATGCGAGGCCCAACCGGGGTCGTAAGGCGGGTTTTTCGAGAACAATCAATTTCCCGGGGGAGCTGTTTTCCGGAACAACGATTTTTCAGGGAAAAGCAAAAAATGGAGGCTGGAGTCGGAATCGAACCGGCGTACGCGGAGTTGCAGTCCGCTACATGACCACTCTGCCATCCAGCCCGGAGCGGGCGCCATTCTACCCGAGACCTGAACCCGATGTCATGTCTACCAAGCGGCAGCGCCAAAGTGACAGGCGTTCGCAAAAAACCGGTGCGCGGCACCGGCCGATCCGTGGCCTGACCAACACCGCCACCGCCAGGGGCCCCGACCATATGACTCATTTGCCGTTCGCGCCACAGTTTTCGTGGGTGGGAGCGGCTATACTTCAGAAGGCACGAATCAGGGAGCCTGTGTCATGGCACTACCGATCAAAGTTCGGCTCGGCGTCGCACTGCTGCTGGCATTCGTCACACCACTGGCGGGTGCGGAAACCGTTTACAAATGGGTGGATCAACACGGCGTCACCCAGTTTTCGACGTTGCCTCCGACCGATCGGAGCGCGGAAAAGCTCAAAGTCGAAGCCCCGGAAACCGCCACCGGCGCCACTGCGGAAGCCCCATCCCCTGCCGGTAACGACGCGCGCCCCAAGGTCGTCACCGAGGACGTCGCGAATTCGAGCGCGGCGGATCTCGCTCGGGAAGAGGCCCAACGTAACGAGAATTGCGCCACCGCCAAACGCAATCTGGAATCCCTCAACACCCGGCCTCACGTTCGCATCAAGGACGAGAAAACCGGCGAGGACCGCTACCTGACTCCCGACGAACGCGCGCAGTGGAAGAAAGAGTCGGCGCTACGCATCGACGAATACTGCAAACCGGCGCGCCGCTGATCGCTCCCACACATCGCCGCACGGACATTCCAGCTTGTCCGTGCGGAGGCAATCAGCCCGCAGTGAAGTCGATCACCCCATTCTGCAGCCGGGCACAGATCGTTTCGCCGGGAGCGAACTTCCCGGCGAGCACGGTCTGCGCCAGCGGATTCTCGAGTAATTGCTGAATCTGCCGCTTCAGGGGTCGCGCGCCATAGACCGGATCGAAGCCCGCCTCGCACAGCAGATCCATTACCTCGTCGCTGACTTCAAAGCCGAATTCGCGATCCGTCAGGCGGCGGCGCAGATAGCCAAGCTGAATCTCGGCGATGCCGCGAATCTGCTCCCGTGCAAGGGGATGAAACACCACCACCTCGTCGATGCGGTTGATGAATTCGGGGCGAAAGTGCGCGCCGACTTCCGCCATCACCGCCGCCTTCATCCGCTCGTAGTTGGCTTCTCCTGCCAGGCGCTGAATGATGTCGGAGCCCAGGTTCGAGGTCATCACGATCACCGTGTTGCGGAAATCCACGGTGCGGCCCTGGCCATCGGTGAGGCGGCCGTCGTCCAGAACCTGTAGCAGGACATTGAACACATCGGGATGGGCTTTCTCGATCTCGTCGAGCAGCAGCACCGAATAGGGCCGGCGCCGCACGGCTTCGGTCAGATAGCCGCCTTCCTCATAGCCCACGTAGCCGGGGGGCGCACCGATGAGGCGCGCCACCGAGTGCTTCTCCATGAATTCCGACATGTCGATGCGCACCATGGCGCCCTCGGTGTCGAACAGAAACTCGGCCAGCGCCTTGCACAGTTCGGTCTTGCCGACACCGGTGGGCCCCAGAAACAGAAACGATCCGTTGGGCCGGTCGGGATCCGACAGACCGGCCCGCGAACGCCGCACGGCGTTGGCGACCGCAACCACGGCTTCTTCCTGTCCCAGTACCCGGCGGTGCAGGGCTTCCTCCATGCGCAGCAGTTTCTCGCGCTCACCTTCGAGCATCTTGGCGACCGGGATGCCGGTCCAGCGCGACACCACTTCCGCGATTTCCTCGTCGGTCACCTTGTTGCGGAAGAGCTGCCTTTCCCGGGTCTCAGCCTCCGTAGCCACCGCCAGCTTGCGTTCGAGCTCGGGAATGATGCCGTACTGCAACTCGGACATCCGCGACAGATCGCCGGCGCGACGGGCGCTGTCAAATTCAACCCGGCGCTGATCGAGCTCGTCGCGAATTTGACCGGCTTCCTGCAACGAGGCCTTTTCCGCCTTCCAGATTTCTTCGAGATTGGCATATTCCCGCTCGATCGCGGCGATCTCGGTCTCCAGATCCGCCAGGCGCTGCTGCGATTCCCGGTCTTTTTCCTTCTTCACCACCTCGCGCTCCATCTGGAGCTGGGTCAGGCGGCCGGAAAGACGGTCCATCTCCTCGGGCTTGGAGTCCATCTCCATCCGAATCCGGCTGGCCGCCTCGTCGATCAGGTCGATGGCCTTGTCCGGCAACTGGCGATCGGTAATGTAACGTTGCGAAAGCTTGGCGGCGGCGACGATGGCGGAATCCGTGATGGTGACGTTGTGATGTTTTTCGTAACGCTCCTTGAGCCCCCGCAGGATCGCGATGGTGTCTTCTTCGGAGGGTTCGTCCACCAGCACTTTCTGAAACCTTCGCTCCAGGGCCGCATCCTTCTCGATGTACTGACGGTACTCGTCGAGCGTGGTGGCGCCGACGCAGTGCAGTTCGCCGCGCGCGAGCGCCGGCTTCAGCATGTTGCCGGCATCCATGGAACCCTCGGCCTTGCCGGCGCCGACCATGGTGTGCAGTTCGTCGATGAACAGAATCACCTGGCCTTCGGTCTTGCCGAGCTCGTTCAGCACCGCTTTCAGGCGCTCCTCGAACTCACCGCGAAACTTGGCACCGGCGATCAGCGCGCCCATGTCGAGCGACAATACCCGCTTGTTCTTCAGCCCTTCGGGCACCTCGCCATTGACGATCCGCTGCGCCAGCCCTTCCACGATCGCAGTCTTGCCCACCCCGGGTTCGCCGATCAGCACCGGGTTGTTCTTGGTGCGGCGCTGCAACACCTGGATGGTGCGGCGAATTTCGTCGTCGCGACCGATCACCGGATCGAGCTTGCCGGCGCGGGCGCGCTCGGTGAGATCGACGGTGTACTTGTCCAGCGCCTGGCGCTGGCTTTCGGCATCGGCACTTTGCACGGTTTCTCCTCCACGGATCCGGTCGACGACGGCTTTGAACTGCTGTTTGCCGCCGAATTTGTTGAGTGCGGCACCGACCGCGCCACTCTGCTCGAAAGCGGCAAGCAATACGGTTTCCGCCGCGATGAACTGGTCACCCTGCTGCTGCGCCTGTTTGTCCGCCAGGTTCAGCAGCCGCATCAGATCGGGCGAGATATTGACGTCGCCCGTCGGGCTCTTGATCACCGGCAGACGTTCCAGCTGCGCCTCCAGTTCGCCTTCCAGACCGGCAAGATCGAATCCCGCCTGGGACAGCATGGGCCGCACCGAACCGCCGGGCTGCCGCAGCAGAGCGATCAGCAGATGAACCGGCTCGACCGCGGTATGATCGCGACCGATGGCCAACGACTGGGCGTCGGCCAACGCTTCCTGCAAGGCGTTGGTAAGGCGATCCTGTCTCATGG
>JBFXFL010000001.1:41598-116921 GCA_050179115.1 Porticoccaceae bacterium
GGCTGCCGCAGCAGAGCGATCAGCAGATGAACCGGCTCGACCGCGGTATGATCGCGACCGATGGCCAACGACTGGGCGTCGGCCAACGCTTCCTGCAAGGCGTTGGTAAGGCGATCCTGTCTCATGGGGTCTCCACTGGCTTCGAATGACAGCCTATGTTGGGCGCTATGGCGACAATTTCAATCACTCCATTCCCCGTTGGCGCTGCGCAAGATCAACTGCCGCACCGAACCCGCCTCGCGCTGGCGTCCTTCCCGTCGAAGGCCCACACTGTGCTCCGGTACGGATCGGGGTCCTGGTGCCGTACCGCGGCGCTGGATGAAGAAACGCCAACAACAAGGCAATCGATATGGGCGATGTCCTCGAATTCAAACCGCGCAAACCGCACAAGCTCGGTCTCTGCCAGCACGGCTTCCACGCCTGGGAGCTCCGCAAGGAGAAACGATTCGATGTCAAAGCCGGGAAGCTGGTGACCGCGTTTCAATGCTCCCGTTGTGGCGCGGAAAAGGTGAAAGCCACCTGAACAGGATGTGCTGCGCCGTGGCAGGCAATTTCTTTCGCAACAGCGGCACACCCAGCGGCAGCGCGGAAGATCTGGTACGGCACCCGCCCGCCAACCGCCGCACTTGCGGCGCGGCACGCCGGGATGGAACCTGGCAGCTTGTTGAAAAATGTCGCGAGGCAGCCAGATGCGAGGCGCACGGCGCGCAGCGACCGAGACATATCTGATAGATAGGCGAGGAAGCGAGCACCGCGCAACGAAGCAGATGGCTGCCGCAGCAGTTTTTCAATAAGCTGCTAGAACGCTGCTGCGGAGAGACCGGGATGCATTCCTTGCCGTACCGTCGCGAAGGCCATGACCTGCTGATCGAGGTGCGCCTGAACGCGGTGCGGCAGCTGTTCAATACACTCGATCCATCCCCGTTCCACGAAAAGGATCTGGATAGCGCCGCCGAGCACTATCTGGTGAGTGCGGTGGAGGAATTGCCTGCGGATGCGGCTTTCAAAGTGGTGGTTTACCTGCCGGCCGCGGAACTGGCCACCGCGCAGGCCCGCCTGCTCCCCGAAGCCATCCACAACTATTTCGCCTGGCAGGCGAGCGAAGCCCATCGGCGCCTGCGCGGCCACTTGCGCGAGGCCCGGGACGCACTGGTGATGGGTGCGCTGTTTCTCGCGCTCTGCGTGGCGATCAGCGCCTTGGTCGGAGCCCGCCTGACGGGATTGTTGGCCGACTTCCTGAGCGAAGGCACCCTGATCATCGGCTGGGTGGCGCTGTGGCGGCCGGTGGATCTCTTTCTGTACGCCTGGCGTCCGCTGCGGCGCCAGCGGCGCAATCTGGAGCGTATCGCCGGCGCGCCCGTGGAACTGCGGTCGGACGACCGGCTGAGCGGGGCCGGCGCAGCGCGCTAAGGCCCCGGGGCGAGCGCGGCATCCGGGGTCGGCAGCCTCATACGCCAGTCGCCGCGCCGGCTCCGATAGACCCAGCCGCGCACTTCAACCGACTGCCCGCGCCAGGCGGCCAGCGTCGATCGCTCCCAGTACGGCTGATGCTCGGGGTAGATCAGGGCGCGAAAGCCGCCAGCGAACTCGATCCACCAGGTATCACCGAACAGAACCCGCTCGACCCGCCCGCGGACCCGCTGAAAGCCACCGTGCACGATCGCCGTACTCGCGGTCGGACCTGCGGCGGATGGACTCCACAAGCCGATGCGTGCCGTGCGCGCAACGTACTCGGCAGCGCGCAGGCAGTCCGCCAACGCGACATTGGGCGGGATGACCACCTGGTAAGCGAGACCCTGGCGCAGCAACTCCCGCTCGAGATTGCGCCCGCCGCTGCTGACATGGGCGAGCAGGCGGCCGTAGTGGTCGAGTCGCTCGCGATCGACGTGCAGGGTAACGGCGGCAGCCGTCTTGCCGGTGCGACGATCCGCGCCGAGCAGCTGTTCAAGCGCGGCCTTGGCAGCACTCGCGAGGGGTTCATCGGGGGCACCCCGATGACCGAGCTCCGGCGCATTGATGCCCAGCATCCGTACCTGGCGCCCGTCGGCGAGCGCCAGGGTATCGCCGTCGATCACCCGTGCGGCCCGCGCAGTCTCGCCGGGGTCGGGCAATTCACAGTCCGCTGCGCTGACGCGGCCGCAGCCGGCAGTCAACGCGATCGCCAACACCATGAAAAACGCGCCTCGGGAGCAGCTCCCGGGCGCGTTGCGAACGCTCATCAGGTTCGGTGGGGCTATTTGGCCGCCATGGTACCGAAACGCTTGTTGAAGCGGTCGATACGGCCGCCGGCGTCGGCATTCTTCTGTTTGCCGGTATAGAACGGGTGACAGGCCGAACATACATCGAGGTGGATATTCTCGGTCAACGTGGACCCGACCACGATCACATTGCCGCAACCGCAGGTCGCGGTCAGCTTGCCGTAAGGGGGATGGATTTCTGCTTTCATGGGATTGTCTCTCGGACGTGACTTGCGTGCCGCCACCCGGTCAATTACCTTGCCGCACCGGGTACCGCGCGCTCCGTGCCTGTGGGAGCGCGCATACTACCAGAAAGCGACTTTCGTTCAAGGCGCGCGCTGGCGTTCAAGGCGCAAGCTCGTCACGTATCAGGCACAGTCTGCGCATGGCCCCACCCTTCTGCTACCGGATCGCGGTTCCCTCGCCGTTGCGGCGATTGTTCGATTACCTGCCTCCGGCTGGCCCTGGAGACACGGCCCTCAAGCCCGGTACCCGGGTAAAGGTGCCATTCGGCAAACGCGAACTGACCGGGCTGGTCATCGCCGCGGCAGACGCCAGCGAGCTCGCGGCGGCGCAGTTGCGGCCCGTCACTGCGGTGCTGGATTGCGAACCCCTGCTCCCCGACGAACTGCTGACCCTCGCGCTCTGGGCCGCCGACTATTACCAGTACCCCATCGGGGAGGCGCTCGCCGCGATTCTGCCGGGACCGCTGCGCCACGGCGAACCACTCCCGGAGACCGGCACCTGGCACTGGCAGCTCAGCAGCCGCGCGCTGGGACTGCCGGACACCGCGCTGGCGCGCGCACCGCGCCGGCAGCAGCTCTTGGCCCTGTTGCGGGACGGACCACGTTCGGCGGCGCACATCAAAAGCGCGGGTATTCCGGCCACGGCGATCCGCGCCCTGGCCGACGACGGCCTGATCGAGCGCCGGCGCACCCACCCGGCGGCCGCCGTGGTGGCGGATGCACTGCTCGCGGAAACGCCGCCACCCTTGCACTCCGACCAGGCGGACGCGCTCGCGACCATCGAACTGCACGGCTATCACGCCTACCTGCTGCACGGCGATACCGGGACCGGCAAGACCGAGGTTTATCTGCGCGCCATAGCGCAGGTACTGCGCCAGGGACGCCAGGCGCTGGTGCTGGTGCCCGAGATCGGCCTGACACCCCAGACGCTGGCGCGCTTCGAGCAGCGCTTCCATTGCACGATTGCGGTGCTGCATTCCGGGCTCAGCGGCGGCGAACGCACCCGCGCCTGGGCACAGGCGCGCGACGGCAGCGCCGGCATTGTGATCGGCACCCGCTCCGCGGTGTTCGTGCCCCTGCGCGCGCCTGGCATCCTCATCGTCGATGAGGAACACGATCTCTCGTTCAAACAGCAGGAGGGTTTTCGCTATTCCGCGCGGGATGTCGCGGTGATGCGCGCGCGCAGCGCCGGTATTCCCCTCGTGCTCGGTTCGGCGACACCATCGCTGGAAAGCTTCCACAACGCCCGCTCCGGTCGCTACCGCCTGCTGCGTCTGATAGGACGCCCAGGTGAACGGGCGGCACCGGCGTGGCAATTGCTGGATCTGCGTCGCGGGCGACTGAACGAAGGCATATCCGCGCCCGCCGTCCAGGCGATAGGCAAGGCCCTCGCGGACGGCCATCAGGTGCTGGTGTTCCTCAACCGCCGCGGCTACGCCGCCGCGCTGCTGTGCCACGACTGCGCCTGGATCGCCCGCTGTCCCCACTGCGAAACCCGGCTCACGGTCCATATGGCATCGCGGCGGCTGATCTGCCACCACTGCGAATTCCGCCAGGCGCTGCCGGCGGTGTGCCCGGGGTGCGCCAGCGCCAATCTCCAGCCGCTCGGCCAGGGCACGGAAAAAACCGAGCTGATTCTGGAAAGCCTGTTTCCCGGCGTACCGGTCATGCGCGTCGACCGGGATTCAACCCGGCGCAAAAATGCCTTGCATGAACTGTTCGACCGGCTCGACGAGGGTGCTCCCTGCATCCTCGTGGGCACCCAGATGCTGGCCAAGGGGCACCATTTCCCCCGGGTGACGCTGGCGGTAATCCTCAGCGCCGACGACGGTCTGATGAGCACGGATTTTCGCGGCGGCGAGCGCATGGGGCAGTTGCTCACCCAGGTGGCGGGGCGCGCCGGACGCGGCGAGCATCCCGGCACGGTGCTCGTGCAGAGCCACTACTGCGACCATCCACTGATCACGACCCTCATGCGCGAGGGCTACCCCGCGCTGGCCGAACAACTGCTGGAGGAACGCGCCGCCGCGGGCATGCCGCCCTGGCGTGCGCTCGCCCTGCTGCGCGCCGAAGCGCGCGATCCGCGCCATGCCGAAGCCTTGTTGACGGCAGCGCGACGCGCGGGTGAAGCGCTGGGTCAGCCGGTATGTTTTCTGGGTCCACTGCCGGCGCCCCTGGAAAAACGCGGCGGTCGCTACCGCTTTCAGCTCAGCCTCAATGCCGGCAACCGGGCCGCGCTCCAGCGGCTGCTGACCCCTCTGGCGCTGTTGCTGGAGACCCTGCCCGAAGCGCGGGGGGTACGCTGGAGCATCGATGTGGATCCCCAGGAAATGATGTGAGCTGACTGACTGAAAATCGCGCAGAACAGCCCCATGAGGCCAGGTTATTTGCCTTTGTGAAAACTGAACGCGCGCCGCTTTTTGGCGATCTGGCGCGGGGTCAATTCGTTCTTGCGGCCGGCGAAGGGGTTCACCGTGGATTTGAGTTCGATCCGTACCGGCGTGCCGTGCAGATCCAGTTCGCGCCGGTAGGTTTTTTCGAGATAGCGGACATAGTGATCCGGCAGGGCTTCGACCTGGTTGCCGTGAATCACGATCAGCGGCGGATTGCGTCCACCGGGATGGGCAAAGCGCGGCTTGACGCGGCGTCCGCGCACCATCGGCGGCGGGTGGGTCGCCACTGCATCCTTGAGAATGCGCGTCAGGCGATTGGTGCTGTACTTGTCGGTGGCGGCTGCATGGGCTTTCTGGATCGAGGGGTACAGATTGCCCACGGCGCTGCCGTGCAGCGCGGAAATGAAGTGGATGTCGACGAAATCGGCGAAGCGCAGGCGGCGCTCCAACTCGCGCTTCACCCAGTCGCGCTGATCCGGCTCCAGCCCGTCCCACTTGTTGATCGCGATGACCAGGGCGCGGCCCGCCTCGATGCAATAGCCCAGCAGATGCAGGTCCTGATCGACCAGTCCCTCGCTGGCGTCGACCATCAACACGGTGACATGGGCATCGTCGATGGCTTTCAGGGTTTTCACGATGGAGAATTTTTCCACCGCCTCATCGATACTCTTGCGCCGCCGGACACCGGCGGTATCGATCAGGGTGTAGGCCCGACCGCCGCGCTCGTAGTCGATATAGATGCTGTCGCGCGTGGTGCCGGGCTGGTCGAACACCACGACCCGCTCTTCGCCGAGCAGGCGATTCACCAGGGTGGACTTGCCGACATTCGGTCGCCCCACCACCGCCACCCGGATGCTGGAGGCGACCGCCGCCGGGACCTCTTCCGGCGGCTTCTCCGGCAACGCGGCCATTACCGCCGTCAACAATGCATTGACGCCCCGCCCCTGGGTGGCGGTCACCGCAAACACCTGCGCGAAACCGAGGCGGTGAAACTCCGCCAGCACCACATCGGGATTGGTGCCGTCGATTTTGTTCGCGGCAAGAAACACCGTGGCGGACCGCTGCCGCAGGCGGCGCGCCACATCTTCATCGATGCCGGTCAATCCGTCGTGGCTGTCCACCATGAAGATGATGACATCGGCTTCGTCCACGGCGCGAAACGACTGCTCCGCCATGACGCTGTCGATGCCTTCTTCGCGTCCGGTTATGCCGCCGGTATCGATCACCACGAAGCGGCGACCGGCGAAATGCGCCTCCCCGTACTGGCGATCACGGGTCAACCCGGGAAAATCGGCGACCAGCGCCTCGCGGGATCGCGTCAGGCGATTGAAGAGAGTGGATTTGCCGACGTTGGGACGGCCGACCAGAGCGACGACGGGGAGCATGATTCAGGACAGGATGCGGCGCCCAGGGCGCGGACGCCGCATTCTACTCCCTGGCAAGCCGCCGCGCCCGCTGGCCGGTCGCTCAGTGCGAGCGCAATTCGTAGGCAGACAGGTCGCCGCTGTTGTCGAGCACATAGAGCCGCTCGCCATCGCTCGCCAGCGACGTGCTCACGCCGTCACTATCGACCTTGACGCGACCGACGATGCGACCGTCAACCTGCGACAGCAGATGCAGGTAGCCCTCGACATCCGCCACCGCCACCACGTCACCTATCGCTTGCGGCGCACTCAGATTGCGCAGCCGAAGGTCGCGGTTGACCCACAGCTCCTGGCCTCCGGTAGCGCGCAGTGCGATCACCTGATCTTCGGTGCCCACGATGTAGAGCTGGTTGGTACCGAGCGACGGAGCGCGATGACTGGACGCATCCCGCGCCCAGAGTTCGCGTCCGGTACCGCGGCTGTAGGCCGCGACCCGGCCCTGGTAGCTGACGGCGTACAGGATGTCACCACCCAGCACCGGGGTATTCACATCCACCATGCGTTCGAGTTCCGTGCGTCCGCTCGGCATGGCGACTCGGGCCTCCCACACGACGGTACCGTTGGCGGCGTCAAACGCCACCAACTTGCCATTGGCGAAGCCGACGACCGCCAGACTCTCCGTCATCACCGGTGCCGCTGTGGCGCGCAGGGTGAGCAGCGGGCGATCACCTTCGAACGACCAGAGCTGCTTGCCGGTCTGTACCGAAAATCCGAACACCTTGGCGTCTTGCGTCGCCACTACCACCACGTCGGCGTTGGCCGCCGCCGGTGCGAGCATCTCGCTGGACAATGCCACGCGCCAGGCTTCTTCACCGCTGCCCGCCTGCAGGGCAATCAGATCACCTTCTACACCGCCCACCAGCACCAGGCCGCCGCCCACCCCGACACCGCCGGTCAGGGTCATGTCGAGATCGGTACGCCAGCGGCGCTCGCCCTCGGCGGCATCTACCGCCACCACTCGACCATCGCGGCTTGCGGCATAGACCACGCCATCGACAACCACTGGCACCAGGGTAGCGTCCTGGGGTTCCTGTTCCTTGCCGACCCCAAGGCTCCATACGCGTTTGAGATCGACGCTGGCCTCAATTTTTTTGAGGTCGTTCGGCTCGCCTGCTTTCTTGTCCTTTTTTTTCTGCTCTTTCTTCTGTGCGTCTGTGAGTTCCTGGGAGTCGCCGGCTGCGGCGGTATCCGCTGCCACGGGCTCCGTCACATCCTTTTTGCCCCAGAATTTCAGACTGCCGCAACCGGACAGGAGGAGTGCCAGCGCCAAAGCTACGAATATCGGCCTCACTGCGTCGCCTCCTGGGCTTCGCCCTGTACGGGCTGCACCTGATTGAGTTTGATTTCAAGCAGCGATTTCAACAGTCCATCACGGTTGTCGAGGCGCGCCAGCGCCGTTTGGTAGTCAGCCCGCGCGGCGTCGGTTTCACCGCGCAGGAAGCGGATATCACCCCGCGCTTCCGCAAAAATCCCCACCATGGCATCGGGCACCTGGGCATCCGCCAGGGGCAGGGCTTCGTCGTATTTCTCCTGGGCGGTCAGCACCCGCACCAGGCGCAGTTGCGCGATCTGGGCAAGCTCCCTGTCATGGCTGTTCTGCATGACCGCCCGTAATTCGAGCGCGGCGGTATCCAGATCGTTCCGCGCGACCGCGAGTCGTGCGAGCAGCAACCCCGCGAGCGTGGCGTACTGGGTACGACCGTAATCGGTCTTGAGCTTCTGCGCCGTTGCCACCAGGGCGTCGAGGCGTTTCGGATCCATATCCTGGAGGGGCGCACTGGCGACCCCGGCCATCATCTCCTCGTAAACCAGGGATGCGGCTTCCGCTGTGCGCGCACGCGTCCCCTGCCACTGTTGCCAGCCGAACCAGCCGCCGACGACCAGCGCCACCGCGAGCGCCACCGGCGCCCCGTATTGTTTCCACCAGCGCCGCAGCGCATCCAGTTGTTCCTGATCGGCGTGATAATCGGCCATGGTCTGCTCTTGGTTCGGTTAATGTTCAGCTGGAAATTCAGGCAGGTGGGCGCTGGCATTCCCGCCGCAACAGCGCGATCAACGCATCCAGGGCCAGCACTTCCTGGGGCTGGTCCCGGCGCAGATACTTGAGGGTAATGCGCTCGCTCGCCACTTCATCCTCGCCCAGGATCAGCGCGAACGCCGCGCCGCTGCGATCGGCCCGTTTCATCTGGCTTTTCAGACTGCCGCCGCCGCAGTGGCTCTGAAGACGCAGTTGCGGCACGGCGTCCCGCAGCCGCTCGGCGATCTGGAGCGCCCTGACACCGACGGCGCCCGCGACCACGAAATACGCGTCCAGTGGATCGGTACCTGGCACAACGCCCGCCGCCTCCAGCAGCAGCACCAGACGCTCAAGGCCGATGCCAAAGCCGATGGCGGGGGTGGGTTCGCCGCCCAGCTGCTCGACCAGGCCGTCGTAGCGGCCGCCGGCACAGGCCGTGGCCTGGGCACCGAGCCGGTCGCTGACCCACTCGAACACCGTCTTGCCGTAGTAATCGAGGCCGCGTACCAGACGATTGTTGACGCTGTAGCGAATGCCCGCCGCCTCCAGCAGTTGGCACAGGCCGGCAAAATGGTCGCGGGACTCGGCATCAAGGTAATCCGCCAGCACCGGAGCATCGCCCAGAATTTCCCGGGTGCGCGCTACCTTGCTGTCGAGAATGCGCAGCGGATTGGTGTCGAGCCGGCGCTGACTGTCATCATCGAGTTCGCTCCGGTAGCGCTCCAGATAGGCTACCAGCGCCGCGCGATAGGCCGCGCGCGAAGCACCGCTGCCCAGGGAATTGAGCTGGAGTTCCAGATGCTCGCGAATACCCAGGTGCCGCCACAGACGCTCGGTCATCGCCAGCATTTCCGCGTCGATATCCGGGCCGGGCAGTCCGAACACTTCGGCGCCGACCTGGTGGAACTGGCGCAACCGGCCTTTCTGGGGCCGCTCGTGGCGAAACATGGGACCGCGATACCAGAGTCGCTGCACCTGGTTGCGGAGCAATCCATGCTGGGTGCAGGCGCGCACGCAACCGGCGGTACCTTCCGGCCGCAGTGTCACGCTGTCGCCGTTGCGGTCGATGAAGCTGTACATTTCTTTTTCGACGATGTCGGTGACTTCGCCGATGGAGCGCTGGAACAGCTCGGTACTCTCCAGCAGCGGAAAGCGGATTTCCTGATAGCCATAACCCGCCAGAAGCTCGGCCAGGGTCGCTTCGAGATGCTGCCAGACGGGCGTCTCGCCCGGCAAAATGTCGTTCATCCCGCGCAGGGACTGCATCGCGTTCAAAAAGGGTACCTGGGTTCAACCGCGGGCGATGATGGACGCGTCCCGCTCGGCGCGCGCGCGGATTGTAGCGCGAATGTGCTGTTCGAGCTGATCGACGAGGTCGATCTTGTCGAGTTTTTGCAGGACTTTGCCGTGGGCGTACAGCAGATGCCGGGGCGTGCCGCCGGTCAGGCCGATATCGGCCACGCGCGCCTCCCCCGGACCATTGACGATACAGCCGATGACAGCGACATCCAGGGGTTCGGTGATGTCTTCCAGTCGCTGCTCCAGCGCATTCACGGTACCGATGACATCGAAATTCTGCCGCGAGCAGCTCGGACAGGCGATCAGGTTGATGCCCTTGGTGCGCAGACGCAGGCTTTTCAGCAGATCCCAGCCGACTTTCACCTCTTCGACCGGATCGGCGGCGAGCGAAATCCGCAGGGTATCGCCGATGCCGTCGAGCAACAGCGCGCCGAGCCCGATCGCCGACTTCACGGTCCCCGAGCGCAGACCGCCGGCCTCGGTGATGCCCAGGTGCAGGGGATTGTCGATCTGGCGGGCAATCTCGCGGTAGGCCGCCACCGCCATGAACAGGTCGGACGCCTTGAGACTCACCTTGAAGTTGCGGAAATCGAGACGATCCAGAATATCGATGTGGCGCAGCGCGGACTCCACCAGTGCCGCCGGCGTCGGCTCGCCGTATTTGACTTGCAGATCCTTTTCGAGCGAACCCGCGTTGACGCCGATACGAATCGGAACGCCCAGATCGCGCGCCTTGCGCACCAGCTCGCGCACCCGCTCCTCGCGACCGATATTGCCGGGATTGATGCGCAGGCAGTCGACCCCCAGATCCAGTACGCGCAGGGCGATCCGGTAATCGAAGTGGATATCCGCGACCAGCGGAACATCCACCTGGCGGCGAATGGCGCCGAAGGCTTCGGCAGCCTCCAGCGACGGCACCGACACCCGCACGATATCGGCCCCGGCCCGCTGGATGGCGTTGATCTGCGCCACCGTGGCAAACACGTCCGTGGTTTCGGTGTTGGTCATGCTCTGCACGGAAATTGGCGCATCGCCCCCGACCGGGACTTTGCCGACCAGAATCCGCCGGGTGTGCCGACGCTTTATCGGGCTTTCACGATCCATCGCGCTCACCTGAACACCAGCAGGAGTACCGCGCCCAGGATGAGGACCAGCCCCGCGGCTGCGCCGCCGCCCAGCAGCCAGGGGTACGACAACCGTCCCGACACTCGCCCCTTGCGACCGGCAAAGCTCGCGTTTTCATCGCGACGCATTCCGTAATGGGCATCGAAATCATCGACCAGCGGCTGCGCGGCAATGCCCAATAACCGCGCATAGCGTCGCACATAGCCCCGTACATAAACCGCTTCCGGCAGCCTGGCGTAGTCGTCGGCTTCGAGCGCCGCAAGGGCGCGCACAGGTATGCCGCTTCCTTCCGCAATCTCCTCCAGGGTCATGCCGCGCTCGGTACGCGCCATTCGCAACCGGAACCCGGGCAGCGACAACGCAGCGTGAGTGTCACTGGGACTGGCCACGGTCCTGAACCCATTTTTGGTAGGCGACGGCTTCGCGGGAATAGGGGAACAGCTTGCGCAGCGCCAACCCCTTGCTGGCGACGCCATCGGCGTTGCCGAAGGCGTCCTCCAGCCGCACCGCCAGCCACAGACTGCGGGCGGAAGGTTGCGCCAACTGTGCGTGGCGATCCAGATACCGTTTCGCTTCGGGAAAATCGCCCCGCTCAAAATACATGTTGGCCAGCTCCAGATAGGGTCCGGGCAGCTCTTTGTCCAATGCCAGGGCGCGCTCCCAGGCGTCCGTGGCTTCACGGGTCTTGCCGAGTTTCGAGGCAACCGCTCCCAGGCTGAGGAACACCTGCGGCCGGAGCTGATAATTCACGTCGCGGGAGGCCAGACTGAACTGCTCGTAGGCTTCGTCAAAACGATTCTGGGTAGCGAGAAACACGGCGTAATTGTTGCGCGCCTGGGTAAAGTCGCGGTCGTAGGAAAGTGCTTTCTTGAAATACTCCTCGGCGCGCGCGCTATCGCGTTCGAGTTGATAGAGCAACGCCATGCCGTTATTGGCACCCGGTGAGCGGCTGTCTATTTCGAGGGCGCGCAGCAGATTGAGGCGCGCCTGGTCTCGATTGTTCTGGCCGATATAGCCCAGACCCAGCTCGATATAACTGCCGAGCGCGTCCTGACGCTTCTCCGCGTCGGTTTTCTCACCGGAAGACGAAGATGTCAGGGTTTGACTGCTCGTGGTGGTGGTGGTGGTGGAACATCCGCACGCCAGCAGCACGGCGGCGGCTGCGGCGACCAGACCCGCGCGCCCAGCATTACCCATTGACGATCCTCACGATCTGCTCGTCTCCCATGTCGCGCCGGCGGTGGCGTTCACTACGCCGGGTGCGGTCATTGACGTCACCGGCAAGCTGGCCGCACGCGGCCGCGATGTCATCGCCGCGCGTGGCCCGCACCGTCACAGTGTAACCCTGGGCGGCAAGGATTGCCTGAAACCGGGCGACGGCCGCGGGCGTGACGCGCCGATACCGAGTACCGGGAAATGGGTTGAAGGGAATCAAATTGATCTTGCAGGGCGTATCGCGCAGCAAGTCGCCCAGCTCGCGCGCCAGCTCGACGCTGTCGTTGACACCATCCATCAGGGTGTATTCCACGGTGATGCGGCGCCGGGTGTCCGGCAACTTGCGCAGATAACCCCGCGCGGACTCGAGCAGGCTGGCGATGGGATATTTGCGATTGATCGGCACCAGTTCGTTGCGCAAAGCGTCGTTGGGCGCGTGCAGGGAGATGGCCAGGGAGACATCGGTGACATCACCCAGCCGGTCGAGCATCGGCACCACGCCGGCGGTGCTCAGGGTCACGCGGCGCTTGGACAGTCCGTAGGCATTGTCGTCCATCATGAGGTTCATGGCGGCGACGACATTGTCGAAGTTGAGCAGGGGCTCGCCCATGCCCATCATCACGGTGTTGGTGACGCGGCGCTCGGAGTGCCCGATAAAATTGCCGAACGCCTGATTGGCAATCCACAGCTGGCCGATGATTTCGGCGGCGGTAAGATCGCGGTTGAAGCCCTGCTTGCCGGTGGCACAGAAACTACAATCCAGCGCGCAGCCGATCTGGGAGGAAATACAGAGCGTGCCGCGACCGCGCTCGGGGATATAGACGGTCTCGATGCAATCGCCGCCATCGGTGCGCACCAGCCACTTGCAGGTGCCGTCGGCGGCATCTTCCTGCCGCACCACCTCGGGGGGGCGTACTTCGGCGATCTGGGCGAGCTTTTCCCGCAAGGGCCGCGCGAGATCCGTCATCGCCGCGAAATCGGTCGCGCCGCGCTGGTGGATCCATTTCAGAACCTGAACGCTGCGAAAGCGACGTTCGCCGACCGCTTCGAAAAAATCCCCCAGCGCACCGGCGGTCAACCCGAGCAAATTGGTCCGACTCACCCCGCCTCCCGGAGTCACTCCGCGCTCAGCGCGCGCAGATCTCCCCGCCCGTGAAAAAATACGCGATTTCGCGCTCGGCGGAGGTCGGCGAATCCGAACCATGCACGGCGTTGGCATCGATGGATTCGGCGAAATCGGCACGAATGGTGCCCGCAGCCGCCTCGCGTGGATTGGTGGCGCCCATCAGCTCACGATTCTGCGCAATGGCATCGCGCCCTTCCAGCACCTGTACCACCACCGGACCCGAAGTCATGAAGGCGACCAGGTCGCCAAAAAAAGGGCGCTCGCGATGTTCCGCATAAAACCCTTCGGCCTGCTCCCGGGACAGCCGCAGCATCTTGGCGGCGACCACGCGCAGCCCGGCACGCTCAAAACGCCCCACGATCTCACCGATTACGTTTTTGGCCACTGCGTCGGGCTTGATGATGGAGAGAGTGCGCTCGGTCGACATCAACATGGACTCCGGTAGGTAGGAATCGCGCCCCATGGCGCAACCCCGGTGGAAGGGGCGGGAATTTTACTCTCCCCCTACCGGCCGGCACAAGGAATTACCGGCTCAGGCGGCCGCGCCCAGCAGTTGTCGAAACCGGTCCACGGGCACCGGCATGCTGTAGAGCGCGCCCTGGTAGGAATCGCAGCCGATCTGGCGCAACAGATCCAGCGCCGCGGCATCCTCGACACCCTCGGCAATGACCCGCAGGCCATACTGCCGGGACACCGCGAGCATCGCCTCGACGATGCCGCGCGCGTCGGGATCGCGGTGCAGGTTGCGGATGAATTCGCGGTCAATCTTCAGCCAATCGAAGGGCAGGCGGCGCAGGGCAATCATGGACGAATAACCGACGCCGAAATCATCCACGGCAAAATGGGCGCCGAGGGACTTGATCGCCATCATCTTGGCGATGGCGCCGTCCACATCCTCCATGGCCAGGGTTTCGGTAATCTCGAAGTTGATCAGGGATGGACTGATGTCGTAACTGCGCAGGCTGTGCTCAATGACTTCCAGCAGCCGGGGATCGCGAAACTGGCGCCGGCTGATATTGATGCCGAGATGCATGTGATCGGTCCAGAGGCCCGCTTCGATAAAACTGCGCAGACTTTCGCAGGCGGTGCGAATCACCCAGTGCCCGACGTCCACGATCAACCCCGATGCTTCGAGCAGCGGGATGAATTCGGCGGGCATGCTGGTGACCCGGTCGCTGTTCACCCACCGCAGCAGCACTTCACCACCGACCATGCGGCCGTCGTTGACATCGATCAGGGGCTGTACGAAGAGCGCAAATTCCTGATTATCGACGGCCTTGCGCAGGCGCGTGTTGAGCGACACCTGGCGCTGCGCCTTGGCGGCAATACCCCGATCAAAGAACGCGCAGCTATTGCGTCCCTTGCGTTTGGCCTCGTACATCGCGGTGTCGGCGTACTGCAGCGCCCGCTCGGGATCCAGCGCAGCGTCGGCGATGAGCGAAATACCGACACTGGCGGTCAGAACGAATTCGTTGCCTTCGTGAAAATTCGGCATCGAAATGCGCTCCCGCACGGCGTCGGCCAGCAAGCGGGCACGGGCGGCAGCCTCGGTAACGATGTCCCCGATATCGGGTATGAAAAGGACGAACTCGTCCCCCGCCTGGCGCGCCAGAAACACGCCCCGCGTGGCCGTCAGCGAATCCGCGAATTGCGCCAGCAGACGTGCCACCTTGACCAGGATCTGGTCGCCCACATCGTGGCCCCAGGAATCATTGATGTCCTTGAAATGGTCGAGATCGATCAGCATCAGGGCGGCACAGCCCGTGGGCCCGGACCGCAGCGCGCGCAAGTGCTCGACCATCGCGAGCCGGGTGGGCAGGCCTGTCAACCCGTCACGATAGGCCGCACTGCCTGACCAGTCGGTGCAACCGAGCTTGCGCAGCACCGCGTCGCGGGAGGGCAACTGCCGAGGTAACGCCGCCCCGCCAGCCTTCCCGCACAAGGGTTCGGCCCAGGCGGAAGCATCAACCTGGATCGGGGTTTGGACAGACAGGGTCACCACCAGCTCATGCGGGCGATCCGGTAGAGGAGCACCCAGATCGATCCGCAAATGCTGCACCTCGCCCCCGGCGCGCAGTACCCAGGGGATACAGCCCAGCCCGCCGGCCGTGGCGGTGACCAGTCGCTCCTTGAACGCCGCCAGAGCGACCGGTTCGGCCGGCTCACTGCTATCGAGGGCAGTCCCGATCAGTCGCCACTGCTCGCAGCCAAGCAGCCTGTGCGCCGTGGGATTGGCATGGACACATACACCGTGGACGAAGAACAGCACCCCGAACGGGGCGTTGTCGACAATCCTTCGATACGCATCGGTCCCCATATCGCTCACTGGTGCGGTTTCGAACAGAGCGGAACTGAGACCACAATGCTGCGCTCTGGAAACCCGTCACCACAGCCCCGCTGCCAGGCGAGAACGGCGGCGGCCCTCATGTTCGCTCCTTCGCAAGGTCCATGGCGAGTGCGTCGCCCCCACAGTATTTCTCCGGGGGAAACTCCCCGGCCGGTGCCGCGGAGTATAACGTCATACGCGCAATTGCCGCTGCCTATGCCGACTCTGGCCGGTCCTTACCAAGCGACCCTTTGTGGCGGCGGCTGAAAACAACGCGCGCTCTGCCTTACACCGAGGCATGAGCCATCGCCGCCAAACATGTCAGGCCTGCGGCGGCAGCCAGGAAAATACCTGGACGGCGCCGTGCCGGCTCAGCGCCGGGGGGGCAAAGCACCGGGCCCGCGCAGTCGCGCCAGAGCGTCGCGAACGGTCGCCGCGGCATGATCGATTTCCTGCGCAGTGGTGAACCGGCCCATACTGAAGCGCAGCGCACTGTAGGCGAGCTCATCCCCGATACCCAGCGCACGCAGGACATGGGAGGGTTCGAGGCTGGCCGAGGTGCAGGCCGACCCCGTCGATACCGCGAGATCCTTGAGCGCCAGCAGCAGGGTCTCACCGTCCACACCAGCGAAACTCAGGTTGAGAATACCGGGCACACATTGCGCCGGACAACCGTTCAGGTACAGACCCCCGAGATCGCCCACGGCGTTCCAGAACCGCTCGCGCAAGGCGCCGATACGCCTGTTGTCGGCGGCCATTTCCGCGCCCGCAATCCGGAATGCCTCCCCCATGCCGGCGACCTGATGGGTGGCCAGGGTGCCCGACCGCAGGCCCCGCTCGTGCCCGCCGCCGTGCATCTGCGCCCGCAGCTGCACCCGGGGTTTGCGTCGAACGTAGAGCGCACCCACACCCTTGGGACCATAGACCTTGTGGGCCGAAAACGACATCAGATCCACCGCGAGGCGGGACAAATCGATGGCGACCTTGCCGGCACTCTGGGCCGCATCCACATGGTAGAGAACGCCGCGCGCACGACAGGCTTCGCCAATGGCTGCGATGTCGTTGATGGTGCCGATCTCGTTGTTGACGTGCATCACCGACACCAGAATGGTGTCCTCGCGCAGTGCCGCTGCCACCGCCTGGGGCTGAATCAGGCCCTCGGCATCGGGATCCAAATAAGTGACTTCGAAACCCTCGGTCTCCAGATGCGCACAGGTGTCGAGGATCGCCTTGTGTTCGATCTTGGTGGTGATCAGGTGCCGGCCCCGGTCGCGATGTGCCTGGGCACAACCCTTGAGCGCCAGGTTGTCCGCTTCGGTGGCCCCCGATGTCCAGACGATTTCACGGGGATCCGCGCCCACCAGCTCCGCCACCTGCGCGCGCGCTTCCTCCACGGCGGACTCGGCCTGCCAGCCATAGCTGTGGGAGCGCGACGCCGGGTTGCCGAACACCCCGTCGGCGGTGAGAAATCCGGCCATGTGGGCTGCGACACGGGGATCCACCGGAGTGGTGGCGGCGTAATCGAGGTAGATGGGCAATTTCATCGGGATCACTTTCATGGAAGGCATTGACGGGAGAACACCGGACAAGCTCTTCTCATTCCGCGCGGGCTGGCAAAACCTGCCGCCGCCGACGAGGAGCGCCGGGTGTGGTATGGCGGTATCGGACGTCGGTGCCACCCTGTTCTCCCGCGAGCATCGGGCATTACCTGGCTTGCCGATCTTCGATCGGCGGCACTGCCGGCGCATCCATGACTTGCGCGGAAGGGTTGCTGCCCTGAGCAACAATCGCGGTGCGCAACCGCCAGGCGAGATTCTGCACGCCGGTGAGCACGCCGCGCAGGATCGACAGCTCCATGGCATCGGGCCGGATGCGCGCCAACAGCCGCCGCAAGCGGACCATGGTCTGGCGCGGATTGGCGGGATCGTGAAACCCGATCTCCACCAGCACGCGTTCTAGATGCCGAAAATAGAGTTCGAGGTCCGCCGCCGGCGCCGGCGGTACATCCCAGTCCGGGGACCGCGCCGCACCGGTCGCCGCCAACGCGGCCATCCGCAGCTCGTAGCTCAGCACCTGCACGGCGGCGGCCAGATTGAGCGAGCTGTAGTCGGGATTGGCCGGGATATGGACATGATAGTTGCACTGGGCCAGCTCATCGTTCGTCAGTCCGCGATCTTCGCGACCGAACACCAGCGCCACCTCGTGGTGCGCCGACTCCTGCCATACCCGCTGCCCGCATTCGCGCGGATCGAGCAGCGGCCAGGGAATCCGCCGCTCGCGGGCGCTGGTACCGACCACGAGGCCGCAATCGGCCACCGCATCCGCCAGACTCTCGACGACCACGGCTCGCTCCAGCACATCGACAGCCCCGGCGGCGCGCCAGAGCGCGCGCGGCGCCGGAAACTCCTGCGGAGCTACCAGATAAAGTCGCTCCAACCCCATGTTTTTCATGGCTCGTGCGGCGGCGCCGATATTGCCGGGATGGCTGGTGTTGACCAGCACCACGCGTACGCTCGCGAACAAACCCGTCATGGTGCAACCCCGTTGGCGAAAGGCCAGTTTAGCAGAGCATCGCGGCAGGCCGACCCCGGCGGGATAGGGCTCTGCTAAACTGCGCGCCCGCTTCCACCCGTCCGGTACATCGATGCAACCGATGCTGACCATTGCCCTGCGCGCGGCCCGCGCCGCCGGCGACCTGATCCAGCGCGCCAGCAGCCGCATCGACCGGGTGCGCATCGACACCAAGGGCCAGCACGATTTCGTCACCGAAATAGACCACGCCTCGGAAAAACTCATCATCGAACAGCTGCGCCGCGCCTACCCGGACCATACCTTTATCGGCGAGGAATGCGGCGTTCAGACCGGGCGCGATACCGACAGCGAGTGGATCATCGATCCCCTCGATGGCACCACCAACTTCATCCATGGCATTCCCCACTACGCGGTTTCGATCGCGTTTCGCCACGGCGGCCGCCTGCAGCACGGCGTCGTCTACGATCCGGCCAAAGGCGAGGAATTCACCGCCAGCCGCGGGCATGGCGCCTTCCTCAACGGCAAACGCATCCGGGTATCGGGGCGGATCAACGCCGCCGGCGCGCTGTTCGCCACCGGCATCCCGTTCAGCGGGGCGCCATTCGGCGAGATGGACGCCTATCTGGAGTGCCTTCGGGAACTCGCCGCCGACTCCTCGGGCATCCGCCGAATGGGAGTCGCCTCGCTGGATCTCGCCTATGTCGCCGCCGGGCGCTGTGACGCCTACTGGGAGATGTTCCTGAAGCCCTGGGACATTGCCGCCGGCGTACTGCTGGTGCGGGAAGCCGGCGGGATGGTGAGCGACTTCCAGGGCGGCGACGCCTATCTCGACGCCGGCCACGTGGTCGCTGCCACGCCGCGCATCTTCAAGCCCACGCTGCAGATTGTCGGTCGCCACCTGGGACACCTCAGCTGAGGCCGACGACAGCGGCAACTGCTCGCCTCTGTCACCATTCCGTCAAAGCACTGTTATATGGTCTCCGCGTTATCCCGCAGCACCCCGACCGGAGACCGCCATGCTCGACGTGGAAAGCTTTGTGCAGGAGCGCTATCCGCGCTTTTTTGTCGACCGCCCGCTGCTGGCCAAGCCCCTGGTCACCGCGCTGCGGCTGCTGTTTCACGAAAAGGAGCTCCGGCAGTTCGAGACCAGCTATCCGCATCTGAAGGGCTTTGATTTCGTCGAGCAGGTGCTCGACTACTTCGATTTTTCCTGCCGCCTGCGCGACCGTGAACGCCAGTACATTCCCACACGCGGTCGTGTGGTGATCGCAGCCAATCATCCCATCGGCTCGCTCGACGGCCTGGCTCTGCTCAAACTGGTCCGCGAGATTCGCCCGGACGTCAAGGTGGTCGCCAATGACGTGCTGACCACCATCAAGCCGTTGGGCGATCTGTTGCTCCCGGTGGACAACATGGGCGGCAACACGCCGCGCCAGAATCTGCGCGCGATCCGGGAGTTCATCGAACGGGAAGGCGCCCTGATCATCTTTCCGGCCGGGGAGGTGTCCCGCTTCGGCGCCAAGGGCGTGCGCGACGGCAAGTGGCACACCGGCTTCCTGCGCATCGCCAGCACCACCCGGGCACCGATACTGCCCGTGTATGTGGATGGTCGCAATTCGGCGTTTTTCTACGCCCTCTCCTTCCTGGCGCGACCGCTGTCGACGCTGTGGCTGGTGCGGGAAATGTTCAAGCAGGCCAAACGCTGCGTCGATGTGCGCATCGGCCAGCCCATCAGTTTTCGCAATTACCAGCGCCTGGATATTCCCCCCCGGCAAAAAGCCAAGCTCTTCCGGCGCCATCTGTACCGCGTCGGCAGTGGCCGTCCCGGGCTGTTCTCCAATGAAGTCGCCATCGCACAGCCCGAGAACCGCCAGCAGTTGCGCACCGAAGTGGCGGCCTGCGAGCAGCTCGGCACGACCGCCGACGACAAGCAGATCTATCTGTACTGCCACCGGGGCGACTCCACGGTGATGCGCGAAATCGGCCGCCTGCGGGAACTGGCCTTTCGCGCGGTGGAGGAAGGCTCCGGCCTGCGGCGGGACATCGACCGCTTCGATCCACATTATCAGCATCTGGTGCTGTGGGATGAGCGGGAGTGGGAGATTGCCGGCGCCTACCGGTTTTGTCCGGCCAATACGGGGCTGCCGCTCTACACCCGCACGCTGTTCGACTTCACGGCCGGCATGAATCCCTACCTGGCGCAGGGCCTCGAACTCGGGCGCAGCTTCGTGCAACCGGGATACTGGGGCAAACGCAGCCTGGATTATCTCTGGTACGGTATCGGCGCCTTTCTGCGCAGGCATCCGCAGCACCGCTATCTGTTCGGGCCGGTGAGTCTGAGCGGCGCCTACCCGCGCCCCGCGCTGGAGTTGCTGGTGCATTTTTACCAAAGCCATTTTCCGGCACTGCAAACCCTGGCGGTAGCCAAGAATCCCTTTATCATCCCGCCGGATCGGCGCGCCGAGCTGAACACACAGTATCCGGGCACCTGCTATCGCGAAGAATTCCAGCAACTCAAGCGTGAACTGGGGGAGATGAATCTCGGCATTCCCACCCTCTACAAACAGTACGCGGAACTGTGCGAACCGGGCGGCGTGCAATTCGCGGGATTCAATGTCGATTCCGGTTTCGGCAACTGCGTCGATGGCCTGGTGATCGTCGATCTCGCGCGCCTCAAGGCTTCGCGCCGGGAACGCTACCTCAGCTGAGCGCCGCGGCACCCTGCGGGCGGACGCCCGCGACGCAGGGCCGTGTACAATAGTGGCCGCACGCTGGCGGCCCACGATGAGCGATCAGGACACTACCCACTTCGGATTTGAACGCGTCGCCCGCCCCGAAAAGGCCGCGCGCGTGGCGCGTGTGTTCGACTCGGTTGCGTCCCGCTATGACCTGATGAACGATCTGATGTCGGGCGGTCTGCACCGGCTCTGGAAACGCGCGGCGCTGACCATGGCCGCGCTTCGGCCGGGCCAGAGCGTGCTCGACCTCGCCGGCGGCACCGGTGATCTCGCCGCCGAACTCGCCGCCCAGGTCGGCCCCACCGGGCAGGTGGTGCTGGCCGACATCAATGCCGCCATGCTCGGGGTCGGCCGCGATCGGCTGCTGGACAAGGGCATCGCGGGCAATGTCGTTTACGTCCAGGCCGATGCGGAACAATTGCCATTTCCCGCCGACAGCTTCGACTGCATCACCATCGCCTTCGGCCTGCGCAATGTCACCGACAAGGAGCGCGCGCTGCGCGCCATGCTCGCGGTGCTGAAACCGGGCGGACGCCTGCTGGTGCTGGAGTTCTCCCATCCCGCCAATCCGCTGGTCGCCAGACTCTACGATCAGTATTCGTTCCGGATCCTGCCGCGCATGGGCAGTCTGGTCGCGGGCGACGCCGACAGCTACCGCTACCTCGCCGAATCCATCCGCATGCACCCGAACCAGGAAGGGCTGCGCGCAATGATGGAGGAGGCGGGCTTCGCGGACACCCGCTACCACAATATGACCGGCGGCATCGTGGCACTGCATACCGGGCTCAAACCCCACCCGCGATGATCGCGGCACTCGCCCGGCAACAGGCCGCACGGCTGGTCAATCTCGCGCTCGAGCAAAATCCGGCTGCGCGGGAACGATTGACCGGCCTCGGGGATCTCCACATAAACATCCACGTCACCCAGCCCCGCGCGACGCTGGCGCTGCGGATTCACGCGGGCGTGGTTGCCATCGAGCCCGCCGACGACGAACCCGCCGATCTCGAGCTCGCCGGCAGCGTGCCGGCGTTGCTGCATCTCGCCGCCAATCCGGACACGCCCATTCCCGGCGCGCCCTTTCCCGGCACAATAAGCGTCACTGGCGACCCGGCTTTGTGCGCGCGCCTGCGGGCCATCCAGGCCGAACTGGAACTGGACTGGGAAGGCAAACTCGCCGCCCATGTCGGCGACACGTCCGCGCACCTGCTGGGCAGCGGCGTGCGCAGTGTGCTGCGCGGGGGCAATGAGGTGCTGACCCGGAGCCGGGAGCTGCTCGTCAACTACCTCGCGGAAGAATCCCCTGGGATGCCACCCGGCCCGCTGCACGGCATGGCGCGCGCCGGGGCGGAAGCCGCACTCGCTTTCGCCGATTGGCTCGGCGCGAGCGCAACATCCGCCGCTCCAACATCTGCCACACCACCCGCCGCCACACCACCAGCCGACGACTCGCGCTGAGATGAACCCTGCCCTGCGCGCCCTGACCATTGCCCGGGTGGTGCTCCGCCACCGCCTGGACACGCTTGCCACCGAACTGAGCCTGCCCCTCGCCCTGCGCTGGCCGCTGCGCCTGCTGGCGCTGCTGCCGGCGCCGCGACGGACGCGGGGCGAACGCCTGCGTCTGGCACTGGAAGCGCTGGGGCCGGTGTTCGTGAAATTCGGCCAGGTGCTCTCGACGCGCCCGGATCTGATTCCCACGGATATCTGCGCCGAACTGGAAAAACTTCAGGACACGGTCCCGCCGTTCCCCGGAGAAGAGTTCACCACGCTGATCGAAGCCGCGCTGGGTGCGCCTGTCGACCAGTTGTTCGGACAGTTCGAGCGCACGCCACTGGCGTCCGCCTCGGTGGCGCAGGTTCACGCGGCGCGGTTGTCCGATGGCCGGGAGGTGGTGGTAAAAGCCATTCGCCCCGGAGTGCAGGCCGTCATCGAACTCGACTGCGCCCTGCTGCTGGCGCTCGCGCGCGGGCTCGAACGCTTCAGCGCCGAGGCGCGCCGGCTGCGCCCGGTCGAGGTTGCCCGCGACTACCGCGCCACCATCCTCGACGAACTCGATCTGCAACGGGAGGCCGCCAACGCCGCCATCCTGCGCCGCAACTTCACCGACTCGCCGCTGCTGTATGTGCCCGCGGTCCACTGGCCGCTGTCGAATCAGAAAGTCATGGTAATGGAGCGCATCCGTGCCATCGCGGTCACCGATGTCGCCGCGCTGCGGGCCGCGGGTACCGACTTCCGCGTACTGGCGGAACGCGGCGTCGAGATTTTCTTCACCCAGGTATTCACCCACAATTTTTTTCACGCCGACATGCATCCCGGCAATATCTTCGTGGATGTCCGGGAGCCGCGCCGACCGAGCTATGTCGCGGTGGACTGCGCCGTTATCGGCATCCTGTCCGACAGCGATCAGTACTACCTGGCGCGCAACATGCTGGCCATCTTCCGCCGCGACTACCGCCAGGTGGCGGAACTGCATTTACAGTCCGGCTGGGTACCCGAAGGTACTCCGGTGGTCGAACTCGAAAGCGCGGTGCGGACCGTGTGCGAGCCCCGCTTCCAGCGGCCGCTGAAGGACATCTCCCTCGCCTATCTGCTGATCGATCTGTTTCGCGTCGCGCGGCGCTTCGACGCCGAAATCCAGCCCTCGCTGGTACTGCTGCAAAAGACCCTGCTCAACATCGAAGGCCTGGGGCGCCAACTCTATCCGGATCTCGACCTGTGGCAGACCGCGCATCCGTTTCTGGAGCGCTGGCTGCGCGAACGTTTCAAACCGACGCGGCTGCTCGAACGGCTGAAACGCCACGGTCCAGAATGGCTGGAACAGTTCCCGCAGGTGCCGCAACTGATGTTCGACACCCTCAAGCGTGTGGACGGAATCGAGCACGCACTCCGCGAACGCGCGCAGGCCGCGCCGCCCGCGGGCCTGCGCAACGCCACCCTGGGCGCACTCTGCGTCGGAGCGGCCGTGGGCATGCTGTTTGCGACCAGCCCGGTGGCCGAAGACACCCTGAAGGCCGCCAGCCTGGTGCTGGCCGGGCTCGGCGTCCTCCTGTTGCTGACCCGGCGAAGCTGGGATAATCGCCGCCCGCCCCGGTGATGCCATGACCAGCAACGCCTCCCCTACCCGGTTTCTCGATGGCATCGCCTGGAATGCCGATGGTCTGGTGCCGGCGATCGCCCAGGACGCCACCACGGGCGCGGTGTTGATGCTCGCCTGGATGAACCGGGAGTCGCTCGCCCTGACACTGCGGGAACGGCGCGCTGTGTACTGGTCGCGCTCTCGTGGGCGGCTGTGGCGCAAGGGCGAAGAGTCCGGCCATGTGCAGCGCCTGATCGACATCCGCCTCGACTGCGACGGCGATACCCTGCTGCTGAAGGTGGAGCAGGTGGGCGGAATCGCCTGCCACACTGGCCGCCCGTCCTGTTTTTACAACGAATTCCGCGCCGGACAATGGCAGCCGGACAGCCCTGACCCCACAGGTGGAGGCGCCACATCATGAGCGAAGTCCTGACTCAGCTGACCGCCGTGCTCGCGGCGCGCCGCCAGGCCGATCCCGAGGTGTCCTATGTGGCGCGCCTGCATCGCGATGGACTCAATAAAATTCTGGAGAAGCTCGGTGAGGAATGCACGGAGACCCTGCTCGCCGCCAAGGACGCCGAGCGCAGCGGCGACACCCGCGCCCTGGTCGCGGAAACCGCCGATCTGTGGTTTCACTCGCTGGTAATGCTCGCCCACCTCGGAGAAAATGCCGACGCCGTATTGGCGGAGTTGGCGCGCCGCTTCGGCATTTCCGGTCTGGACGAAAAAGCCAGCCGCAACCAATAACCGGAGACAATCATGGGACTGGGCGGAATCAGCATTTGGCAATTGCTCATCATTCTGGTCATCGTGATGATGATCTTCGGCACCAAGCGGCTCAAGAATCTGGGCGGAGATCTCGGTGGTGCCATCAAGGGCTTCCGCAACGCCATGGGCGAAAGCAAAGAGGATAAAGGCAAAGCCCAAGACCCGGTGGAAAACGCCCATTCAGGCGATGCCCAGGCGCGGGAAGCCGTCGACGCGGATACCGACACTCACAAAAAATCCTGACCCCTGACCCCTCGGACGGGCCTTCACTCGCGGCCCGGAGCGCGCCCTTGTCCGATATCGGTTTTTCCGAACTTCTTCTGATCGTCGCGATTGCACTGATCGTGATCGGTCCCAAGCGCCTGCCGGAAGCGGCGCGCTTTCTCGGCTACTGGACCGGCAAACTCCGACGCACACTGCACACGGCGCGCCAGGATATGGAGCGCGAGCTGGGCATCGACGACATCAAGCGCGAAGTTCACAACCAGTTGCGGCTGGAGGAGCTGGATGCGGAGCGCAAGCAGGTCGAGGAAACCTTCAGGAAAACCCAAAACCAGCCGCCCCAACCGCCGGCAAGCCCGCCGCCGCCGGATCCGGACACGCTGGATTTCATTGACGAGGAACCATCGGAACCCAAAACGGAAGCCGGGAGCCTATCCTCATCAGAAACCGCTGCCAGCGCTGGCGCCAAGTCCCCACGACCATGAGTGACGCCCCGGAAACCGATCGGGAAACGACGCTGGTGGAACACCTGATCGAACTGCGGAACCGGCTGCTGCGCTGCCTGCTGTCGATCGGACTGCTGTTCGCCGGCATGTTCCCCTTCGCCGACCGAATCTACGATTATGCATCGGCGCCCCTGCGCGTCTATCTTCCGGAAGGCTCATCGATGATCGCCACCGACGTGGCCGCGCCGTTCTTCGCTCCCATGAAGCTGACATTTGTTGCCGCGGTCCTGGCCGCCATGCCGGTGATCCTCTACCAGGCCTGGGCTTTCATAGCTCCGGGACTGTACAAACGGGAGAGGCACATCGTGCTGCCGCTGTTCGCATCGAGCGTATTCCTGTTCTACGGCGGCATGGCGTTCGCGTACTACCTGGTGTTTCCGATGATATTCGGGTTCTTCACCAGTGTCGGGCCGGAACACGTCGCGGTGATGACCGATATCAGCCGCTATCTGGATTTCGTCCTGAAGCTGTTTTTCGCGTTCGGATTCGCATTCGAGATTCCGGTCGCGGTGGTGATCCTGAGCTGGACCGGTCTGGTCAATCCGCAAGCCCTGGCGGAAAAGCGCCCCTACGTCATCGTCGGCTGTTTTACGGTGGGAATGCTGCTGACGCCGCCCGATGTGTTCTCACAGACCTTGCTCGCGCTACCCATGTGGTTGCTGTTCGAGCTGGGAATCGTGTGCGGACGCTGGATCTACCGCGCCAAGACTCCCGACGAAGAAACCACCGCACTGGTCGACGAGGGCAACTGATCGAGCGCCCGGTCAGCGGCCGTTGGTCGCCGACCGACAGGCGCCCGGCTCAGCCGACCGCACCTGCGGCCCGCAGCGCCGCGATATCGGCTTCGGAACAACCCACAGATCTCAGCACTTCGTCGGTATGTTCGCCCAGTGCCGGCGCCGGCCGGCGCACGGTGCAGGGCTCGCCCGCGAAAATGGCCGCCGGCCGCGTCTGGCGCAGGCGTCCGCCCCGCGGATCGTCGTACTCGATCAATGCGCCGGCATGGCGGACACGGGGATCCTCGATCACCTCGTCGAGGGTATTCACCTTGCCGCAGGGAACCCCTTCGCGATCCATGCGGGCCACCACCTCGGCAGTGGTCAGGGTGCGTGTCTTGCCCTCAAAGGCCACCAATAGATCGGTGTAGTTGCTGAAGCGCTCGAAAATCGATGCAAACCGGCTTTCGTCGACCAGATGCGGCAATTCCAGCGCCCGACAGGCGCCCTTGAACTCCTCGTCACCCACCACGATGGTAGTGACAAAGCCGTCGGCGGTCTCCAGCACCCGATAGAATTCGGCCAGCAGCGGTTTGGGCTGAAACCCCTCGGCACCCACGAAACCGTGGTTCCAGAAGGCATCCGGCCACAGGAATTGCAGGCTCGCTTCCAGCATCGACACTTCGATATGGTGGCCGCGAATGCGGCCCGACGCGCGCGCGAACAGCGCCGAAGAAATGGCCTGGGCCGTGGTCAGCGCCGCGATCTTGTCGCTCGCAATCGTCTTCACGAGCTGGGGTTTGCCGCCATGGCCCTGAGCCGCCGCGAAACCCGCCGTCACCTGGATCACCGGATCGTAGACGCGCTGATGTGACGCCGGTCCGTCCGGACCGAAACCGGAAATCGACACATAGATGAGATCGGGATTGATGTCGTGGAGATCTTCGTACCCATAGCCACTGCGATCGAGGGCGCCCGGGCGCGAGTTCTGCACGAACACATCGGCCGTCTTGATCAATTCAAGCAATGCTGGCCGCAATTGGGGATTCTTGAGGTCGACGGCCAGCGAGCGCTTGTTGCGATTCATGGCGGCGTTGTAGCCGGTCACACCGCCGCGCACGCCACCCACATAACGCGAGGGGTCGCCGCCGCCGACGGCTTCAAGCCGGATCACATCGGCACCCTGGTCCGCCAGAATCCCGGTCGCGAAAGGCCCTGAAGCATTGCTGGTCACTTCAACGATGCGAACGCCTTTGAGTGGTTCCACGGTTATTCCTCCACTGTTTATTGTTGTTGCGTTTTTCCCTGCCGCGCGCATTCCATTTCAGCGGCCAGGGTTCATCGGACGCACACCCGGCCTCGCGACCGGGTCAATCCTGTTCAGAGCGCTCCCATCGCCCAGGCGAACAGCAGCGCGAAACCACTGATCAGGCTGACGACGATCCACAATACCAGCAGCAATCGCAGCGGACGGAATGGCTGACGCTCGACCTGATGAATCGGGGAATTGAGATATTCCCGCACCCGCGCGAGATCCTCTTCCGATAACTTGGGCTTCTCGATCATCGTGCAATTCCGCCGCTGGGCTCCAGAGAGCCGGGAACATCATTCGAGCAAAAAGGCTTGCTCGCTCATCGCCATCAGTGATCCGGCACCACTGGCCATGGTCGCCACCAGGGTACGGGTACGCGGCAAGATTTTCTGGTAGTAAAACGCCGCGGTTTGCAGTTTCGCCTGGTAAAAATCGGTCTCCGCAGTGCCTGCGGCGAGCGCGGCGCTGGCGACGCGCACCGCCCGCGCCCACAGGTACGCAAGCGTGACGTAGCCAGCGTACATCAGATAATCGAATGCGGCGGCGCCCATCTCTTCCGGATCCTTCAGGGTGCGGGCGCCGATGTCGCGGGTGATCTGTTCCCACTCCGCGACCAGTTCCGCCAAGGGTTGCACGAACGGCCGCAGCGCCGGATCTTCCGCGCAGTCGCGGCAAAAGGCGCCGATGCGCTGAAGATGGGGTACAAGCACGGCACCCTGCGTGGCCAGGACCTTGCGCCCGAGCAGATCGATGGCCTGAATGCCGTTGGTGCCCTCGTAGATCATGGCGATGCGGGAGTCGCGCAGATTCTGCTCCATGCCCCACTCCCGGATATAGCCGTGGCCGCCCAACACCTGGATGCCGAGGCTCGCGGCTTCGAATCCGACTTCGGTGCAAAACGCCTTGGCGATGGGTGTCAGCAGCGCCAACATCTCCTCGCCGCGCTGGCGTTCGGCGGGATCTTCGGCCAGATAGGCAATATCCACTTCCCGGGCCAGGTACTGAATCAGGAGCCGGGTGCCTTCCGCAAAGGCCTTGATGGTGAGCAGCATGCGCCGCACATCGGGATGCACGATGATGGGGTCGGCGGGGCCCACGGGATTCTTCGGCCCGCTCAGCGAGCGCATCTGCAAGCGCTCGCGGGCGTAGCGCACCGCGCCTTGCAGGGCGCGCTCGGAGTGGGCCACACCCTGCACGGCAGTGCCGATGCGCGCGATATTCATGAAGGTGAACATGGCGTTCAGGCCGCGGTTGGGCTCGCCCAGCAGAAAACCGCGCGCATTATCGAAGTTGATGACCGCGGTCGCGTTGCCGTGAATGCCCATCTTGTGTTCGAGCGAACCGCAGGAAACGCCGTTGGCGGCGCCCGCATTGCCGGCCGCGTCCGGCAGCCGCTTGGGCACCGCGAACAGTGAAATACCCTTGGTGCCGGGCGGCGCATCGGGGAGTCGCGCCAGTACGATATGCACGATATTTTCCGCCATATCATGCTCGCCGGAAGAGATGAAGATCTTGGTACCGTTGATGCTGTAGCTGCCGTCGGCCTGGGGATCGGCACGGGTGCGCAGCAAACCCAGGTCGGTGCCGGCGTGGGATTCGGTCAGACACATGGTCGCCGTCCACTCGCCCGAAATGGTCTTCGGAAGATAGATTTTTTTCAGTTCCTCACTGGCGTGGGCGGTGATGGTGAGCCGTCCGCCCTTGGCCAGAAACGGGTACATGCTCCAACCCCAGTTGGCGGCACCGACGAACTCGTTGAGGACGCTTTCCAGGGAGGGAGGCAAACCCTGACCGCCGTATTCCACCGGGCCGGTGAGCGCGGGCCAGCCGCCTGCCATGTACTTGGCATAGGCCTCCCTGAAGCCCGCCGGGGTGCGCACACCCTCCGGACTCCAGGCACAGCCCTCTTCGTCGCCACTGCGCCACAGTGGGGCGATTTCCTCTTCACAAAGCTTGGCAACCGCCTCGTATATGGCCGTCACCAGCTCGGCATTCATCTCTTCGCAGCCGGGCAGATGCTGCCACAGCGCGGGAAAATCCAGCACCTCCTCGCGGACGAACTGCATGTCCCGAACCGGTACCTTGTAATCCGACATCATCGATCTCCAGGTTCGTTGGCGCGCCCAGTTTAGGCAAGCTTGGCGGCAGGGAACAGCACTCGCCGGCAGTTTCCGGCGACTCCCCGGACTAGGGTTTAGTGCGATCAGCGGGCAAGGCACGCCAGGCGGCGGCGAGCGCGTCCACCAGGGCATCCACCTGCGTCGCGCTGTGCGCCGCGCTCAGCGCGATGCGCAGCCGGGCCGTACCCCGCGGCACCGTTGGCGGGCGGATCGCACCTACCCAGTGACCCGCCTCGCGCAGCCGTTCGGCGATGGCCAGTACGCGTCCATCGTCGCCGACCGGTACCGGCTGGATGGGCGTCGTCGATGGCAACAGCGGAATTCCCAGCGCTGCCGCCCGGGTGCGAAACCGCGCGATCAACTCGCGCAGATGCTCGCGGCGCCAATCTTCGTCCCGCAGCAGACGCAGGCTGGCGCGGGTGGCGGCGGCCACCGCGGGCGGCAACGCCGTAGTGTAGATATAAGTGCGGCCAAACTGGATCAGCGTTTCGATCAGTGTCTCGCTGCCGGCGACAAAGGCGCCGAACGTGCCGAAGGCTTTGCCGAGCGTGCCGATCAGGATCGGCACTTCATCAAGGCTGAGACCCTGCTCCTCGACGATGCCGCCACCACTGCGACCCAGCACGCCGAAGCCGTGGGCGTCGTCGACCATCAACCAGGCACCGCGCGCGTCGGCGCGGACCGCCAGCTCGCGCAGCGGCGCCAGGTCGCCGTCCATGCTGAACACGCCATCGGTGGCGATCAGGCGGCGGCGCGGCCCGGCGGGCCCAAGCAGGCGGTCGAGGGCATCCAGATCGCCGTGGGGATAGCGCTCGAAGCGCGCACGACAGAGAAAGCCGCCGTCCAGCAGCGAGGCATGGTTGAGGCGGTCTTGCAGCAGCAGATCGCCCGGCCTCATGAGGGCGTTGATGACGCCCATATTGGCCATATAGCCGGTCGAGAACAGCAGCGCCCGCGGCCGTCCGGTAAAGGCCGCAAGTTCTTCTTCCAGAGCCTGGTGCTCGCGGCTGTGGCCGCTGATGAGGTGAGAAGCGCCGCTGCCCACCCCGAACGTTTCGGCGGCACGGACAAAGGCGGCAATGACGTCGGGATGATTGGCAAGTCCCAGGTAGTCGTTGCTCGCGAAATTCACACAGGCGCTCCCCTCGACCCGCACTTGCGCGCCTTGCGGAGTCTCCAGGGTGAGGCGCCGGCGATACAGATTCTCGACCCGGCGCGCGTCCAGGGCGGCACGCAATTCCCGGTCGGGCGAGGTCACCCGGTGCGGGCCGCCGCGTCGTACCAGAGCCCGACCGGGGCCTGGCTTTGATACAGGGGAGCCTCTGCCGGTTGCGCGACCGGGCCGGCTTCGGGCTGGATGCCGAGGCGGGCAAACAGCGTGCGGTCCACGTCGGCATCCGGATTGAGCGTGGTGAGCAGCTTCTCGCCGTAGAAAATCGAGTTGGCCCCGGCGAAAAACGCCAGCGCCTGAGTCTGCTCGTTCATGGCCTCGCGACCGGCGGACAGCCGCACATGGGACGCCGGCATCAGGATGCGCGCGACCGCGATGGTGCGGACGAAGTCGAACGGATCCAACGCCTGTGCATCCGCCAGCGGCGTCCCGGCGACCGGCACCAACTGATTGATGGGCACGGATTCGGGATGGACCGGCAGGTTGGCAAGCTGCACCAGCAGCCCGGCGCGATCCGCGAGGGCCTCGCCCATGCCGAGAATACCGCCGGCGCATACCTTCATGCCGGCGCGGCGCACCCGGTCGAGCGTCTCCAGCCGATCCTGGTACGTGCGGGTGGTGATGATCTCGCCGTAATACTCCGGCGAGGTATCCAGATTGTGGTTGTAGTAGTCGAGGCCCGCGTCGGCCAGCGCCTGCGACTGGGTTTCGGACAACATGCCCAGCGTCATGCAGGTTTCCAGACCCAGGGCTTTCACCGCGCGGACCATGTCCAGGACGGCGGGCAGATCGCGGTCGTGGGGAGAGCGCCAGGCGGCGCCCATGCAGAAACGGGTGGCGCCCTGGGCGCGCGCGGCCCGGGCGCGCTCGACCACGGCTTCCAGTTCGAGCAGTTTCTCCCGCTCGAGGCCGGTGTCGTAACGAGCGCTCTGGGGACAGTATTTGCAATCTTCCGGACAGGCGCCGGTCTTGATCGACAACAGCGTGCTCACCTGGACGGTATTGGGATCGAAGTACTGACGGTGAACGGTTTGCGCGCGAAACAGCAGCTCGTTGAACGGCAGCGCAAACAGCGCCAGGGCTTCATCTCGGGTCCAGTCGTGGCGGATCACGGTCATCGGGAGTCTCGGGTTGCGCGGCGGGCAGGATCGGGGAATCATATCCGCCAACACCCCGCTGTCAACCGTAACCAAGAATCGGGGTTAACAACGCTCAGGGCCGCAAGGATGCACCCGGTCTCGTTCACACTGTTCCCCGGCCGCTGCCTGCTGTGCGGCAACCCGAGTCACCGCGCACTCGATCTGTGCGCGCCCTGCGAAACCGAGCTGCCCTATCTCGACAGTGCCTGCCGGCAGTGCGCCCTGCCGCTGCCCGTGCCGGGAACCTGCGCCCAGTGCCAGCAGCACCCGCCCCCGTTTGCGATCAGCGTGGTGCCCTGCCGCCACGCCTTTCCGGTCGCTCACATGATCCAGCGCCTCAAATACGGCGGCGAACTGGCGCAGGTCGCGCCCCTGGCGGGCCTGCTGGCCAGGGCGCTGCGGCAGCGGCCGGAACCCCTGCCGCAAGCCTTGGTACCGGTGCCGCTGCACTGGCGGCGCCAGGCCACGCGGGGATTCAATCAGGCGCTGGAGCTGGCACACCAACTGAGCAAAACCCTGACCATTCCCGTGCGCACCGATCTGGTCCGCCGCGCCCGCGCGACGCCGCCCCAGGTCGGCATGGCGCGGACCGAGCGCCGCCGCAACCTGGCGCGCGCCTTCGTCGCCGGCGCGGTGCCGATCCCCGAGCACATCGCGCTGATCGACGATGTCGTCACCACCGGCAGCACCGTGGAAGCTCTCGCCCGCTGCCTGGGACAGGCCGGTGCGGCGCGGATCGAGGTCTGGGCCATCAGCCGCGCCCTGTTGGCAAATTAGCGCGGCGGGCCGGATAATGCGGCGATGACGCGCACCCATCGGCAATGCAGCTCCGCCAGTCCGCAGAAAACCCCCTGCAACGAATCCCTGTGGCAGACGGTGGTCGCCGAAGTCCGTGAGCAAGTCAAGGCGGAACCGCTGCTGGCCAGCTTTCTGCACAGCACCATACTCAACCACCGGGATCTGTCCGCCGCACTCAGCTTCCACCTCGCCAACAAGCTGCACAGTGACATCACCCCCGCGCTCATGCTGCGGGAGATTTTTGACGACGCCTTTGCCGGCCGGCCCGACATCATCGACAGCGCGCGCTGCGACATCATCGCCACCTACGAGCGCGATTCCGCCTGCCGGGATTTCTCGACTCCGCTGCTCTATTTCAAGGGATTTCATGCGCTGACCGCGCATCGGGTATCGCACTGGCTGTGGCAAAACCGGCACCGCAACCTGGCGCTGGTGCTGCAAAACCGCGTCTCCGTGACCTTCGGCGTCGATATCCACCCGGCGGCCCGCATCGGCAAGGGCATTTTGCTGGATCACGCCACCGGCCTCGTGATCGGCGAAACCGCCGTGGTCGAGGACGGCGTCTCCCTCATGCAGTCGGTCACCTTGGGCGGCACCGGCAAGGAGACCGGCGACCGTCATCCCAAGATCCGCCGTGGCGTGCTGGTAGGGCCGGGCGCGAAGATCCTCGGCAATATCGAAGTCGGTGAAGGCGCCAAGATCATCGCCGCCAGCGTGGTCCTGCAATCGGTGCCGGCTCATGCCATCGCCGCCGGGGTCCCCGCCCGGGTCATCGGGACCATCACCGATGAACCGGCGCGCAAGATGGATCACAGCCTTGAGGGTTGCAGCGGCGTCTAGCCCTCCGCGAAAGCCAGCACCTCGCGGATATGCCGCGCACCCAGCAGTTGCATCAGCAGGCGATCGACGCCTAGGGCAACCCCGGCGCAGGCCGGCAGGCCCGCGTCCAGCGCTGCCAACAGCCGTTCATCGGCAGGCCGGACCGGCTTGCCCAACACCCTGCGCAGTTCTGCATCCACCGCGAAGCGGCGGCGCTGCTCTGCGGCATCGGTGAGCTCCCAGTAGCCGTTGGCCAGCTCGACCCTGTCGAGGAACACTTCAAAACGCCGCGCCACGGGCACTCCGTCCGGCGTGTCAACCGCCCGCGCAAGCGCTGCCTGGCAGACCGGATAATCGGTGACGAACACGACGCCCGCCGGTAACCGGGGCTCCACCCTCAGGCTGAACAGCAGATCCAGGCAGATGGCGCGGGGCTCGTGCCGCCAGCTGAGTTCGGGCTGCCCCGCCGCTTCCGCGGCCAGCCTGCGGAGGCGGATATCGTCCGCACTGTGAGGATCGACTCCCAGGGCATCGCGAAAGCATGTTCCATACTCCAGCCGCGGACAGGGCGCCGCGCCCGCCGCGCCCAGATCGCGCAGCAGGGCTTCCACTTCGTCCATCAGGCCGCGGTCGTCCCAGTCGGGCCGATACCATTCCAGCAGGGTGAATTCCGGATTATGAAAACGCCCCTGCTCGCCGGCGCGAAACGCCTTGCCGAGGTAATAGATCGGCTCCGGATGGACGGCAAGCAACCGTTTCAGAAAATACTCGGGCGAACTCTGAAGATACGCGGGTGGCTCGCCAACCACCACCAGGTTGTCGATATGCACATCGGTGACGCCGGCGAGACCGAGCGCCGGCACCTCGATTTCCAGCACGTCGCGGGCCGCAAAGAACGCGCGGATCCCGGCCAGCAACCGCGCCCGTCGCTGCAGGGCGCCGAATGGCGCCGAAGGTCGCCAATCCGTCATCGCACGCGCCCCATGAAAAAGGGCGGTTGCAGCCGCCCTTTTTCCGAATCGTCCAAACCTGCCGCGCTCACTCCCGAGCCCGGCTCAGGTATTCGCCGGTGCGCGTATCGACCCGCACCACGTCCCCGACGTTCAAAAACAACGGCACTTTGACGACCGCGCCGGTCACCAGCTTGGCGGGCTTGGTGCCGCCAGTCGCGGTGTCACCCCGCATGCCGGGATCGGTCTCGATGATTTCCAGTTCGACGTGGTTGGGCGGCGTCACGGCCAGCGGCATCCCGTTGTAGAGCGTCACCACGCAGTTGTCCTGCTCCCGCAGCCAGCGCGCCGCATCACCGACAGTCATTGCGTCGGCCTGACACTGCTCAAACGTCTCGGGCGTCATGAAGTGCCAGTACTCGCCATCGTTGTAGAGGTACTGCATCGTCACATCGATCACGTCTGCGCCTTCGAGGCTGTCACCCGACTTGAAGGTGCGCTCCCAGACCCGGCCGGTCTTGAGATTGCGCAGGCGCACGCGGTTGAAAGCCTGCCCCTTGCCCGGCTTGACGAATTCGTTTTCGAGGATGGAGCAGGGATCACCGTCCAGCATCACTTTCAGGCCGGAGCGGAATTCACTGGTAGAATAGACCGCCATTCAGGTTTCCTTATTTCTTTCCGGATCAATGCGAGCCGGGCCAATTCGAGGGCCGCCATGATACAGCAGCGCGTCGCGGCGTGGCAGTCGCTCGACTGGCACGAGGAACTCGCAGCTGCCGTAAGGGACCCGCACGAACTGGCCGCCTTGCTCGATCTGTCGCTCTCGGATCTGGGCATTTCGGACTCCGCCAATGCCCAGTTTCCGCTGCGTGTACCGCGTCCTTACATCGCCCGCATGGCGCGCGGCGATCCCCGCGACCCGCTGCTGCTACAAGTGCTGCCGGCACACGCCGAGCTGATCGCCGCGCCCGGCTACAGCGAGGATCCGCTGGAAGAGCGTGCGGCCAACCCGATCCCGGGGCTGATCCACAAATATTTTGGCCGTGTGCTGTTGATCCTGAGTCCGGCATGCGCCATTCACTGCCGCTACTGTTTCCGCCGTCATTTCGACTACGCCGCCAACACGCCGGGGCGCGCCCGCTGGCAGGCCGCGCTCGATTACATCCGTCGCGACGCATCGATCAGCGAAGTCATTTACAGCGGTGGCGATCCCCTGGCCGCCGGCGACCCCCTGCTCGCCTGGTTGACCGAACAACTTGCCGCCATCCCGCATCTGATGCGCTTGCGTGTGCATACCCGCTTGCCCGTCGTCATTCCCGCCCGCATCAATGCCGAATGCCTGGCCTGGCTGACCGGCACCCGCCTTCAGACCAGCCTGGTATTGCATGTCAACCACGCCAACGAGCTGGACTCGACCGTCGCCACCGCTGTCGGCCTGTTGCGCGGGTCCGGAGTGACGGTGCTGAACCAGTCCGTGCTGCTGGCCGGCGTCAACGATTGTGCCGACCGCCTGACCCAACTCAGCGAAAGGCTGTTTGCAGCGGGAATACTTCCGTATTATCTTCACTTGCTGGACCGGGTTCAGGGCGCCGCCCACTTCGCCGTCGAGCCGGCGCGGGCGCTGAGCCTCCATCGCGTGATGCGGGCGCGGCTGCCGGGTTATCTGGTACCGCGTCTGGTCGAGGAAGTGCCCGCTCTCCCGTACAAAAGACCGGTAAACTGAGTCCTGCGAGAGATCGATACATCGACGTACAGGCGCTCTTCCGCCCACATGAGCTGCCCGGGAAGTTGGCAAGACAAATGGAACAGTCCGCAGCACAGGATCGTCAGCTTGACGATATTCTCTTCCGTCTCGCCCGTGCCGACGATGCGGTTACAGCGCTGGACGAACCGCGCGCTCCCATGAGCTTGCCGGGCGGTATTGAAGGCATTGAGAGACTGCCCCCGGATATTCGCGCCGCCGCGCTGTATCGCCACCTCCGCGAAATCCGCGCCACAGGCGTGGGGCCAAGGCTCCGCTTGGAGCGCGCGGCGTCTCTCAGCCCAGTGGTCGCAGAAACCGTCAATGCGCTGATGGCGCAACCGGTGGCGACTTCAGACCGGCGTCTGGCGATCTCCATGCCCATTGCCCTGCTGAAATGTCGCTACGATATCGAACGGCAAGCCGTGGTGCAGAGTGTGCGCCAACCCCGAGCGGACGCTTCGCTGGTGGCCGACTCGATACTTGCAACCTTCACTGCACTGTTCGATCTCCTGGTGTGTTACTGGATCCAGCACTTGCCGCCGCTGGACCGGTTTTGGACCGAACTGCACGCGCTCGACCAACTGGCCGGTCATGTTGGCGCGGACTACCGGGGCCAAGCCGTGTCGGTTGTGACGCGCAAGGCGGTCCGCAACGCCTATCTGAAGCCATTGTTACTGGGCAGCCTGGGTCCCGCCCGCTTCAACGTTGGAGAAATCAGGCAACTGGTCGGTTTTGTCGAAGAGCATGTGTCGCTGGCCCGTCTCGGCGCACCCGACGGCCTGTTCAGTATCGACCCCGCGTCCGCTCGACCACCGACCTACGCGGTGCGGGATAAAGCCAAAGACCGCAGCGTATCCCTGTGCACGCGCAGACTGGTCGACATTCTGGACAATCCCAAAATCAACCTGAGCCCATCCCTCAGGGAGGATCTGCGCCGCTACTGGAGCGGCGAACAAGTACGCTCCGAATATCATCAACGTACCGACGAGCGCGCAGAGATCGTATTTGGCCTGGAAGCCGCGCATCAATTGTTGACCGGCTGCGTCGACGACGACGACTTTCTCGGTCATCTGGGCGCCCAGGACACCGGTCAGCGGGTGATCGCACAAGCGCCGATCGAGCTGCATTCGGCGACCTGCATTGATCGCAGTCTTTCCGGTGCGCGACTCCAGATGGCGGGGGCCCCGGAGGCACTGCGTCCCGGGGAACTGATCGCGCTGTTACTGACCCGTGCACCCCAGTGCCGGCTCGGTATCATTCGCTGGACGCAGCTCACGCCCAAGCTGGACTCGGTTGCGGGAATCCAGTGGCTGCCCGATGCAAGCCGTCCCTGCGGTACCGCGGCCACGGCGGGAAAGCGCGCCGCGACGCCGTACTTCAGGAGCTTTCTGATCCCGGCTGCTCCGGCGTGTGGTCCCTGGGAACTGCTCGCGCCCACAGGTATTCTGAAAACCGGCGATCGTGTCCATCTCGTCACCCACGAAGGCGAAATGGATCTGTCGATTACCGAGGTCGCGGACATGACTTTTCATGTCTCCCGCTTCCGCACCGAGGTCGGGTGAGGCCGGTTCCGGGTGGGCCTGCCCGCGACTGCCCCGCCGATTCAGAATCTCGACGCCAGCCTCAGAGCGCCGCGTTCCGAGCCATTGTTATCGCCAATTTCTGATCCGGGAACAATCACTTCGCTCCTGTATTTCGTGTAGCCTGGATTAACCCTTACAATGCGCCCGGGCAGGACTCCGGCTGCGGCGAACCAGCGAACCCGAAGCCCGGCCAGTGCACAGGGCCACAAAATACGTCCGCGGCCATGTGGCGGTCCGATAACATCCAGTCACAAGTGACAACTCAACCCGGTAATGGTGCATTGAAGGTATTAACTACCCTTTCAGACCAGGTGGACAAGCTCGCGAGCCTGCTCCGGAGCAACGCTGAGGAAATCGATCTCCGGGTAATCGAAACCGCGGACCTGGATGCAACCACCCACGACGCCGAACTACTGCTGGCCGGCTACGCCAGCGACGCCGACCGTGCGCTGGCACGCGCCCTGCTCGGCCATTTAAAAAATCTCGCGCTGGACATTCCCGTCGTTTTGCTGGTTGCCCTTCCGGACCGGGAGCGCGTTGTCGAGGGACTCCGTATCGGCGCCGAGGATGTCATCCTGCTCGACGACGATCAGCATCTTCTGCGGGTCATCAAGCGCGCCCTGTCGGCGCGTGCCGAGCGTCAGGAACGCAACTTCTGGCAACGTCAGTTCGCGGTATCCGAGCGGCGCTGCGAGCGCCTGATGGACAGTTCCCGCGACGCCATCGCCCTGATCAGTGATGGTGTATATACCTATGTCAACGATGCTTACGCCCTCATGCTCGGTCATCACGGCACCGAGGATCTGATCCTGTCGCCGGTAATCGACAGCGTCCATCCGGACAACCACCGGGAATTGAAACCCCTGATGAAGCCGTTGTCAGCCGCCGAGCCGATCCCGTCCGAGCGCAAGACCTTCCGCATGCTCGGCAGCAACGGCACGGATTTCGTCATCGAAATGCAGGTAGGCCAGATCCAGTACCAGGGCGAGCCGACGGTCCAGTTGATCGCCTACCAGAAAGATCTCGCGGTACAGCCCGGATTTTCCGGCGCGGGACCCCCAACGGATGGCAGCGAAGGGGACCCGGCGCTGATCGAGTGCCGGCAAGTCAACCTCAAACGCATGACCGACTATATCCACAGGGCCATGCGCGAAGCCGTGGGCACGCAAAGGCCCTGGCTCCTGCATTATGTGCGGATTGACGAATTCGATAGCCTGCAGGGAGACTCCGGCGTCCACGCGGCGGAAGCGGCAATGTTCGCCGCGTGGCAATTTCTGCGCACCCAGCTCGACCCGTCCGTCCCGCTGGGACGGGTCAGGGACAATGCGTTCCTGTTTCTGACCTCGGATCGCACCCCCGCGGATGCGCGCCAGGGCGCTGAAACCCTGTGCCAGAATCTGGATCGCGAAGTCTTTGATCTCGGCGACCTGAGTGTGAATCTGCACTTCAGTCTGGGCATCACCGCGATCGACGATGATGCGGAGCAGCCGACCAACTGGATGGACCGCTGCCTGAAGGCGGTACGCGCGCTGGATACCGAGGGGAGCGCCGGCACCAGCACCCGAGTGCGACTGTTCGAGGATCTTTATCCCACGAGCCTCGGCAGCCTGAACGAAGAGCACAACCTCAAACAGTTTGTGCGCCAGATGCTGGAGCAAAAAATGCTCGGTCTGGTGTATCAGCCCATCGTCGCCCTACAGCATCAGGCACACGAGGATTTCGAGGTCTTCACCCGGCAGACCATCGCCGAACTCCCGCCCGGCATTCCCCAGGACCTGTTCCGGCGTGCGTTTCGCACCAATGTTGCCGGAGACCTGGACCGCTGGGCCATCCTCGAGTCCTTCAAGGCACTGAAAAACCGGCTCGCCAGTCATCCCAACACGCGATTGTTCCTGAAAATCAGTGCCGTGTCGCTGCGCGACACGAGCTTCATTCCCTGGCTCAGAATTTCCTTTCAGGCCGCAGGACTGACATCGAAACACCTGGCGTTCCAGATCGAGGAAAAGGATGTCAGCCTGGCTGTCGCCAGCACCCGCAACCTGTCGGCGCAACTCCGCAGCCTGGATATTCCGCTGGGACTGACCCACTACGGACTATCCAGTTCACCCGGCCGGATTTTTGCCGATCTGCAGTTCGATTTCGCCAAACCCGACCAGTCCCTTGTGCTCCGCGCCGGCACCAGCACCGAGGGTGTCGAACAGTTGAGTGCCTGCATCACCGCCGCCAAGGCGGCAGGAGTCAGCGTCATAGTGCCCTTCGTCGAAGATGCCGCGATCATCCCGCTGTTGTGGAAGCTCGGCGTCGACCATATCCAGGGCTACTACATCCAGAGTCCCGGCCCGACCATGGATTACGATTTCAGCGGTCAGGAATGAGGAGTGCGTGCATCCTGATCGCTGATTCCCATCAGATAAAGAATGCTGTCGAGCCCGAGCTGGGAGATCGACTGCTTGGCACTGGCCCGTACGATGGGCTTGGCCCGGAAAGCAATGCCCAGTCCCGCGACCCCCAGCATCAGTAAATCATTGGCGCCATCGCCGACCGCGATCGTCTGCTCCAGGCTGATTCCCTCACGCGCCGCCAGTTGCCGCAGCAGTTCAGCCTTGCGCGCTGCATCGACGATTTCACCACGAACCTCGCCGGTGACCACGCCGTCGCGAATTTCCAGCTCGTTGGCGAACAGATAATCGATGCCGAGCCTTGCCTGGATACGCTCGCCAATGCAGCTGAAGCCGCCGGACAGAATGGCGGTCTTGTACCCGAGTTTTTTCAGGGTGGCGATCAGATGCTCGGCTCCCTCGGTGAGCGTCAAGCCGGCGTAGACAGCATCCAGCACCGCTTCCGGCAAGCCTTTCAACAGCGCAAGCCGCTCCCGAAAACTCGCGCGAAAATCGAGCTCCCCGCGCATCGCGCGTTCGGTGATCGCAGTCACCTGAGGCCCAACGCCGGCGCGCAGCGCCAGTTCGTCGATCACCTCGTTTTCGATCAGCGTCGAATCCATGTCGAACGCCACCAGCCGGCGATGGCGGCGGAAAATGCTGTCCTCCTGATACGCGATGTCGATATCGAGGGCGGTCGACAGCTCCAGCAGCGATGAGCGGAATTGCGCCAGATCCGGCGTCTCGCCGCGCACCGAAAACTCGACGCAGGCCTTGCTGTCGCGCGCGGCGGACTCCAGCGCCACCCGCCCGGAAAGTCGCACGATCTTGTCGATATTGAGTCCGTGCGCCGAGATCACCGCCGTCACCCGCGCGATGTGCTCGGCGAGAATGGCGCGCGCGAGCAGCGTGACGATATGGCGCGGCTTGCCCTGTTGGCCAACCCAGTGGCGATAGGCGGCGTCGGAAACGGGCTCGAAGCGGACTTCGAGCCCCAGCGCGCGCAGGGTGGCGCGCAACTCCTCCATGGCCGCACCCACTTCGCGCTGCTGCGGCACCCAGGCCAGCAGACCGAGATTCAGGGTGTCGTGAATCACCGCCTGCCCGATATCCAGCACCGTGGCGCCGTGCTGGGCGAGCACCGCCGACACCGCGCTGGTGACGCCGGGACGATCGGGGCCGGACACATTGACCAGCAGAATCTCGGTCATTGGCGATCCGCCGTCTCGCCCGATCCCGGGACTATCGTCTTCACTCAGCGCGGCTGCATGCGAATGGCGCCATCGATGCGGATGGTCTCGCCATTGATGTAGCCGTTTTCCACGATATGCACGGCCAGTCGGCCGTATTCGCTCGGCTGGCCCAGCCGCGCCGGGTTGGGAACGCTGGCGGCGAGCGACGCCCGCACATTGTCCGGCATCGACATCAGCAGCGGCGTCGCCATGATGCCGGGCGCGATGGTATTCACCCGAATGCCGAGCGACGCCAGATCCCGCGCCATCGGCAGGGTCATGCCCACCACCCCGCCCTTGCTGGCGGAATAGGCGCACTGGCCAACCTGGCCTTCGTAAGCGGCGACTGATGCGGTGTGGATGATCACGCCGCGCTCGCCGTTTTCCAGCTCGTTCTTCGCCATCGCGGCCGCTGCGCAGCGCGCCACGTTGAAGCTGCCGGTGAGGTTGATGCCGATGATCTTGGTGAAATCCTCGAGCGGCATGGGCGCACTGTCGCGGTCGAGAATTTTCTTGGCCGGGCCAATTCCGGCACAGTTCACCAGCACATGGATGGCGCCGAACTGCGCCACCACCTGCGCGATGGCCGCTTCCACCGCAATCGCCGCAGCGACATCGACGGAATGGAACACGGCCCGATCCGCGCCCAGTTGCGCCACCGCCTCGGCGCCCGCCGCCGCGTTGAGATCGAAAATCGCTATTCGCGCGCCCCGGCGCGCCAGTTCATCCACGGTGGCGCGGCCCAAACCCGATGCGCCGCCGGTCACCACAGCTACCTTGTTTTGCAAATCCACGGCTGTCTCCTCGCTACTTGAGTAACGTTACCCGGGTAACGTTCGGTTGGAAAAATTGTCCGGGCCAGTTATACGCCGCCGACGCCAATCCGCAAAAGGTTCGCCGATTGCGCGCTCGCTGCAGGCCGGCCATTGTCGGGAAAACCCCGTAGCCCGGCAACCGCGCCGACGGGCTACACTCGCGTGCCACTCCTGTACCGATCGGGTTGCCGCATCCATGCACAAGGTGTTCATCAGCGCCGAGGCGCTGCTCGCCGCCAGCTTCCGTCTGGCAATCCAGGTCCATGCCAGCGGCTATGTTCCCGATCTCATCCTCGGCATCTGGCGCGGCGGCAGCCCGATTGCGATTGCGGTACACGAGTACTTCGCCTTTCGCGGCCACGCTTGCGAGCACTTCCCGGTACGGGTCAGCTCGTACACCGGCATCGGCGCGCAGGCCGACCGGATCGCCATCCACGGCCTGCCCGGGCTGCTGCCGCAACTGGCCGACATGCAGCGCCTGCTGGTGGTCGACGATGTGCTGGATACGGGACGCAGCCTGGAAGCGCTGCTGAACACGCTGGGCTCGGTGCCGGGAACGCGGGAAATCCGCAGCGCCTGCCCCTGGTACAAACCGGCACGCAATCGCACCCGCATCGTTCCGGACTATTACCTGCACGAGACGGCGGACTGGCTGGTCTTCCCCCACGAACTGGCGGGACTCAGCACGGCGGAAATCCGCGCCGGCAAGGGCGCACTGGGTGCCCTGCTGCTGGATCGGGAATCCTAACCGACGCGGGAGGTCGTGTCCTGCGCCGGTCGCCGTCTCAGACGCTCGCCACGGTCGCGACCCCCGCGGGCAGCGGCTCGGATACCAGAACGCCTTCCGCTTCCAGCGCGGCCACCTCGGCGATCGTCAAACCGGCAAGTTGGGAGAATACTTCGCGGTTGTGCTCGCCCAGATAGGGCGCCTGCAGATCCAGCGGCTCGGGAAAGTCGGAGAAGCGCAGGGGAATCCCCGGGATTTGCAGGTCGCCGTAACCGCGGTCGTGGATGGTGCGCACCACCTCGCGCTCGATCAGGTGAGGGTGTTCCATGGCTTCGGGCACACTCAGTACCGGCGCCACCGGCACATGCATGTCCTCCAGCAAACGCAGGGCATCGTCGCGATCGTAGTCCCTGAGCCAGTCCTCGATGATGGCGACGATCTCGAGGCGATTCTGGACACGCTTGGCGTTGGTGTCGTAATTGGGGTTATCGACCAGATCATCGCGGCCCATAGCCTTGCACAGCGGCACCCACTGCCGGGCCATCACCACCATGAACAGGTAGCCATCGCGACATTTGAACAGCCCGAGCGGCGCGGCCGCGTAATGATGGTGGCCGGAACGCCTGGGCACGATCTTGCCCTTGCTGCCCGAGTAGGCCTGCACATTGATCTCGTGGCTGTGGAAATAGGAATCCAGCAGCGAGATGTCGATGTACTGTCCGCGCCCGGTCTTGTAGCGGTACAGCAGCGCAGCATTGATCGCCGCGAGCGCATGCACCCCCGCGCTGACGTCGCCGATACCCAGCATCGGAAAATACGGCGGCTGATCGGGATCGCCGATCATGTCCATGACACCCGACACCGCCATGGCGATGTAATCGAAGCCCGGCAACTCGGACAGCGGACCGGTCTGACCGAATGCCGAGATCGAGCACATGATCAATTCGGGATTGATCTGACGCGCCACGTCCCAACCGAGCCCCAGACGGGAAATCGCGCCCGGCGAAAAATTCTCGAGCAGCACATCGCAGGACTTGATCAGCTCCTTGATGAGCGCAAGTCCCTTGGGATTGCGAATATCCACGCAGACGCTTTTCTTGCCGCGATTCTGCTGGATGTAGTAACCGCTGCGGCCGGCGCGACGGTGCGGCAGCTGGTGGGTGGGATCACCGGCGGGCGCGAGCTCCACCTTGATCACCTCGGCGCCCATTTCCGCCAGCAGGCGGGTGGTGGTCGGGCCGGCCAGAAACTGGGTGAAATCCAGTATCCGGTAACCCTCCATCATGTACTTGGGTTGCATCTACATTCACCTCTGGCAGCTTGGGAAACCTGGGTTATCGGACTCACACCGGTTTTGAAAACAGCACCTTGCGACTTTCGAGATCCCGCACCTGTTCAAGCGGATACTTCAGAAAGCGCTGGAGAATTTCCGCATTGTGTTCGCCCAACAGCGGCGCCTGAATATTTTCGTCCACTTCGTATTTGGAAAACCGCAGCGGCATGCCGGGAATCTTGAATTTCCCCAGCAGGCGATCGTCGATCTCGCGGACGGTGCGGCGTTCGATCATGTGGGGATGCGCCATGGCCTGGGGCACCGAGAGAATGGGCGCGCAGGGTATGCGGGCGCCTTCGAGTATTGCCAGTGCCGCAGCATCCGACGGCAGCGTCTGCAACCAGCCCTCGATGATCGCAATCATCTCTTCGCGATTGACCATGCGCGCATCGTTGTCGACGAATTTCGGATCCGCGATCAGATCTTCCCGACCCATGGCGCGGCACAGCGGCGACCACTGGTGCAGCAGCGCGAGGATCATCAGGTGGCCTTCCTTCGCCTTGAAAATGCCGCTCGGCCCCACCGCGTAGTGATGCGAGCCGCTGCGGTGGGGTTGTACCTTTCCGCCGCTGGCGGAATACGCCTGCACACTCACTTCGTGGTAATGGAAGTAGCTGTCGAGCAGCGAGATATCGAGCCACTGCCCGCCACCGTCGCGCGCCCGTTCGAGCAGCGCATAACCGATCGCGGTCAGCGCGTGGACGCCGGTGCCGACATCGCCAAATGCCAGCATGGGCATCGCGGGCGCCCGGTCGGGCTCGCCGATCAGATCGCTCACCGCCGCATAGGCCTGGGCGATGTAGTCGAAACCCGGATGCGCGGCGAGCGGCCCCTCCTGCCCGAACGCCGAGATCGAACACATGATGATCTCGGGATTGATCTCCCGCACCACGTCCCAGCCGAGACCGAGGCGACCGACCACGCCGGGCGCGAAATTCTCGACGAACACATCGCAGTGCTTGAGCAGCTGCTTGATGATGTCCAGCCCCTCGGGAGTTTTCGGATCCAGGCACAGGCTTTTCTTGCCGCGATTCTGCTGAATGAAATAACCGCTGCGGCCATCGCGGCAGAACGGGAAATTCCGCACCGGTTCGCCGTGGGGGCCGATCTCCAGCTTGATGACCTCGGCGCCCATCTGCACCATCAGGTTGGTGGCGGCGGGACCGGCCAGGTACTGGGTAATATCCAGCACCCGGTAACCGTCGAGCACATGTTTCGGCTGCATCATCAGGTTCTCATATTTTTCGTTATTGCGTTTTTTCGTTTTCGCGCCTGGACGCGGCCCGGACGCTGTCAGTGCGCGGCGCTGACCAGCACCCCGCCCTGCTCCAGTTCAGCGATTTGCGCGGCCCCATAACCGAGCAGATCGGTGAGAATTTCGGCGTTGTGCTCGCCGAGCAGCGGTGCCTGTAGCGGCGGCAGCTCGGGGTGGTTGGAAAACCGCAGCGGCATGCCGGGGATATCGAACTCCCCCAGCATCCGGTCGGACACCGTGCGCACCGTGCCGCGCGCACGGTGATGGGGATGCGCAACCGCCTGGGCCACGGTGAGGATGGGCGCCACCGGCACCCGCACCGCCTGCAATGCCGCAATGGCAGCGGCATCGGTGGGGAAACCCTGCAACCAGCCTTCGATGAGCGCGATCAGCTCTTTCTGGTTCGCCACCCGCAGTTCGTTGGTCTTGAAGCGCTCGTCCTCGATCAAGTCCTCGCGACCCATGGCCTTGCACAGTACCGGCCACTGGTGCAGCAGCGCCAGGATCATGATGTAGCCTTCGGGACCGCGGAAAATACCGGTCGGGGCCACCGCATAATGATGCGACCCGGCGCGGCGCGGCACCATGGCGCCGCCACTCGCCGAATAGGCCTGCACATTCACCTCGTGATGATGGAAATAGCAGTCCAGCAGCGAGATATCCAGGTGCTGGCCCACGCCGGTGCGATGCACATCCAGCAGCGCAAAGCCGAGCGCGCAGGCAGCATGGACGCCGGTGGTGACATCGCCGATGGCCAGCATCGGCAGACTGGGCGGCCGGTCCGGCTCGCCGATCACCGAGGTCACGCCGGCATAGGCCTGGGCGATGTAGTCGAAGCCGGACAGATGGCTGAGCGGGCCGGTCTGGCCGAAGGCTGAAATCGAACACATCACCAGCCTGGGATTCAGCTCGCGCACCACCTCCCAGCCAAAGCCCAGCCGCTCGATGACGCCCGGCGCGTAGTTCTCGATCAGCACATCGCACTGCCGGATGAGGTCGCGGATCACTTCCTTGCTGCGCGCGTCCTTGAGATCGACGCAGAGGCTTTTCTTGCCGCGATTCTGCTGCACGTAATAGGCGCTGCGCTTGTGCTTGCGGTAGGGAAACGCGCGGCTGGGATCCCCAAAGGGCGCCATTTCCACCTTGATGATCTCGGCGCCCATCTCCGCCATCAGACGGGTAGCGCTGGGGCCGGCCAGATACTGGGTGAAATCGATGATGCGGTATCCGGCCAGAATCGGTTTGGACGCCATGCCCCTGCCCTCGTTGCGATCGGTTGTAAGTGTGGCTCGGGTTCCGATACCGCTCTCAGGCGGACGCGGCGGGCACCGGTTCGCTGGCCAGCACACCACCCCCAGCGAGCGCGGCGATATCGCTGTCCGAATAACCGAGCGTCTTCAACACCTCGGCATTGTGCTCACCCAGGAACGACGCTTGCAGCTCGAGGAATTCCGGGTACGCCGAGAACCGCAGCGGCACGCCGGGAATCTTCAGTTTGCCGAAGGCGCGGTCGGTGATGGTGCGCACCGTCTGGCGCTCATTGTGATGCGGATGTGCCATGGCCTCCGGCACGCTCAGTACCGGCGCCACCGGCACATGGTTCTCCTCCAGGATGCGCACCGCCTCCTCATCGCTGGGCGTGGAACGCAGCCAGGCTTCGATGGCATCGATCAGCACCTGCTTGTGCTTGACCCGCCCGGCGTTGTCGGCGAAGCGCGGATCGGTCTTGAAGCTCTCGCAGCCGATCACTTTCAGCAGATTCTCCCATTGCGCGCCGATGGCGATGATCACCAGCCACTTCTCCTTGCCCTTGAACATGCCCAGCGGCGCCACCGCGAAGTGGTGCGCGCCCGAGCGGTGGGGCACGAGCTGGCCGTTGCTGCCGTCATAGCCCTGGACATTGATCTCATGGCAGTGGAACAGGCAGTCGAGCAGCGCGATATCCAGGTGCTGGCCGCCACCGCCCTTCTCGCGATGGAACAGCGCCGCCGTGATGGCACCATAGGCATGGGCACCGGTGGACACGTCGCCCATGCCGAGGCCGGGGAAATAGGGCGAGCCGTTTTCCTCGCCGATCATGTCGATCACCCCGGCGTAGGCCTGGGCGATGTAGTCGAAACCGGGCCGGTTCGACAACGGCCCGGTCTGCCCGAATGCCGAAATCGAGCACATGATGAGTTTCGGATTGATCGCGCTCAGGGTCGCGTAGTCGATGTTGAGGCGTTTCATGACGCCCGGCGTGAAGTTCTCCACCACCACATCCACGTCCTTCACCAGTTTGTGGATCACCTCCTGGGCACGCGGGTCGCGCAGGTTCAGGCAGATCGACTTCTTGCCGCGGTTCTGCTGGATGTAATAGCCGCTGCGGCCATCCTTGAGCGCTGGCATGAAGCGCACCATGTCGCCCGCCGGGGCCGCCTCCACCTTGATCACATCGGCCCCCGTCTCCGCCATCAGCCGGGTACAGGTCGGTCCGGCCAGCACATGGGTGAAATCCAGGACGCGAACCCCTTCAAGAACATGCTTTCTGCTCATTATTGCCCCCGTGAATGCCGCCGGCGACAGGTGCCGCCACGGATACGATCTATTGGAATGGTGGGAAATCAGGTCCGGGGCATGCTAAGGCTAACGGGCACAAACGGCAATTAGGTTTGCAGACCGCCAGCGCCGGGGTGATTGGCGCACGGCTCCTCTCCCGTACTGACCCGTACCGCGCGGTATGAGGTGAAGTTTTTCGACGAGCGGTCAGGCTGCCAATGAGCGGGCGGCGTGAAGAGCGCTCGTGCGTGCCGGCCTGGCGAGGCTGGTCCGTGGCACCGCGTCGAAACACCGCTCCGGCTGCCCGCGCTCATGCCGGTTCGCAGCAGCCGCAATGCCGCCGGATCGCCTCAGGACAGATCCACCGCGTACTCTTTGAGCGTCGCCATGTCCACCATGGCGAGGGTCTCCTCGTGGGTGGCGCGCAGCCGGACCCGGGGCGCGCAGCCGGCGCGGTAGGCTTCGATCCAGCGCGCCGCGCACAGGCACCAGCGATCGCCGGGTTTGAGTCCCGGAAACTCGAAGTCAGGCATCGGGGTGGAGAGGTCGTTGCCGCGACCGCGGGAAAATTCGAGGAACTCCGCAGTGGCTTCGATGCACACGGTATGGATGCCGGTGTCGTCGTGGCCGGTGTTGCAGCAGCCGTCGCGGTAGAAGCCGGTGACGGGCTTGGTGCTACAGGTTTCCAGGGGTTCGCCAAAGACATTGCGGGATTCGAACTGGGTCATCGCGGGGAGTTGTCCTGATGGGTACGGAGTGGATCGGATCGGCGCCAGTGTAGCGCGACGCGGGCGGTTCGGTTCGCTTCAATTCCTCGATGGACAGTTGAGGTCAGGACGGTTCAGCCGTCGCTCTCGACCCGGCCATCGACGATGCGAATGACGCGGTCACCGGCGCGGGCGAATTCGGGATCGTGGGTGACCGCCACCACGGCGCGCTGCCCACCGTGGGCGATGCCGCTGAGAATCTCGCGCACCCTGGCGCTGGCCGCGGAATCCAGATTGCCGGTTGGTTCGTCCGCCAGGATCACCAAAGGCTCATTGGCCAGCGCGCGGGCGATGGCGACGCGCTGGCGCTGGCCGCCGGAGAGTTGGTCCGGTCGTTTGTGCAGCTGGTCGCCGAGCCCCAGGTCCACCAGCAACTGCTCGGCCCGCGCGCGCTGTGCGGCGGGCGCGAGGTGGGCGAGGCGCGCCATGGGCAGGATCACGTTATCCAGTACCGAAAACTCCACCAGCAGGAAATGGAACTGGAACACAAAGCCGAGCTTGGCCAGCCGCACAGTGGCGAGCCGGTCGTCTTCGAAGCGGGAGGTATCGACGCCGTCGAGCCAGATGCGCCCAGCGCTGGGCACATCGAGCAGACCGAGCAGATACAGCAGCGAGGATTTCCCGGAGCCGGATGGTCCCTGGATGCTCACGAATTCGCCACGGCGGATCGACAGGTTAACGTCCTGCACCAGGGTGACCGGCACCGGCCCCGGCAGCACCCGGGTCACGCCCTCCGCACGCAGCACTTCGCTCACGCCATGCCACCCCGCAGGATCTCGACGGGATACACGGCGCCCGCCTTGCGTGCCGGCAGGTACGCGGCGGCGGTGGCCGAGAGCAGCGCAAAGCCGGCCGCGATCAGCACCTGATCCAGACCCCAGTAGATCGGCAGATTCACGCTCTGACTCATGCCGGGCGGGCGGATTTCGATGGCCGCCAGCACCGCCATCAGGCCGAGCCCGGCGAGGGAGCCGACCAGACTGCCGAGCGCGCCGATCACCAGGCCCTGGGCGAGGAAGATGCGGCGCACATCGCGGGCCTGAAAACCCATGGACTTGAGAATGGCGATGTCGCGGCGCTTCTCCAGCACCACGGTGGAAATCACGTTGAAAATGCCGAACGAGGCGACCACCAGAATCGCGCTTACCACGGTGTACATGATGATATTGCGCACGAACAGCACCGACAGGATGTTCTCCGACGCTTCCTGCCACGATTGCGCGCGGTAGCCGATGCGGGCCTCGATGGCGGCCGCCACCTCCCGCGCCCGATAGGGGTCGTCGAGCTTCAGGATCAGGCGATTGGCGCGGTCGGGACGCCCCAGCAGCACCTGGGCGCGCTTGAGCAGCACATAGGCCTGACCCTCGTCGATCGCGGTGGTGCCGGTATCGAACAGACCGACGATCTTCAGGGTGCGCACCAGGCCCGCCGGGGACGACAGGGTCAGGTTGTCGCCCATGTCGAGGAACAGCTTCTCCGCCAGCTTGCGGCCGATGATGATGCCGTTGGGGTTCGCCCCGAGCGCCGCCAGCGAGCCGGCCACCATCTTGTCCTCGATATCACTCACATTCGCCATCAGGCGCGGCACCACGCCGTTCATGGTGACGCCGCGCTCCTTGCCGGCCGAGGTGATGATGGCCTGGCCGGTCAGTACCGGCGCCACCCGCAAACCGGGCAGCTCGGTGATCGCCGCCAGTTTCTGTTTGTAGCCGCGGATGCCGCGGGTCTCGGTGCGTGCCTTGAGGCCCATCAGGGTCAGGGCGGCATCGGGGTACGCGAGTCGGGCCGGTTGCGGCGACGGCGCGCGGTACTCGTCGCTCACCGTGATGTGGGGGGCGTTGTCGATCATGCGCTGGATGAAATCCGCTTCCGAGCCGCGCATCAGCGCGCTGATGGCGAGGAAGAACGCCACCCCGAGCACGATGCCGAGCATCGACATCAGTGCCTGCCGCTTGCGGCTGGCGAGCTGGGTCAGGGCGATGCGCAGGCCGAGCGGCAGAATCAGGGCTTGCCTCCGGATGGGACGCTTGCGCGGCGTCCCGGGCGCAGGCCGGCGCGGAGGGGGCTGACCACCATGTCGTCAGCGGTGAGGCCGGCGCGGATTTCCACCAGACCGTCGCGGCCGGAACCCAGGGTCACGGCCTGTTCCGCCAGCCGGTCATGGCGTATCACCCACAGTTTGTCGCCGGCGATGGCGGTGGCTGGTACCAGCAGGGCGTCGGCGCGCTCGGCCACGATGATGTTGCAGTCGGCGGTCATGCCCACGCGCAGCGGCGTGTCAGCGGGCAGCGCGATGCGCACGCGGAAACTGCGCGCCACTGGATCGCCCTTGGGGGTGATCTCGTCGACCTTGCCTTCGAATACGCGGCCCGGAAAGGCATCGGCCGCGATCAGCACCCGCTGGCCCGGTTGCACGGACGGGATGTCCTCCTCGTCGATCTCGGCGCTCACGCGCAGGCCGCCGCAGCAGGAAAACCAGAACAGGGTATCGCCGGGACGTTGCAACTGGCCGATCTCGCCGTCGCGCCGCAGGATGACGCCATCGTCCGGGGCGCGCAGCGTCATGTCCCCGAGCTGTTCGCGTACCCGATCCCGCGCTGCGCTGGCGGTTGCGAGCTCGTTGCGCGCGCGGTCGAGGTCAGTTGCGGCCGCGAGTCGGCGCCGGGACAGCGCTTCGATACGACGAAATTCCGCCTCGCCGAAACGCACGCGCGATTCCCATTCCGCCACCGTGGCGGCCAGATCGCGACTGTCGAGCCGCGCGAGCACGGCGCCCTTGCGCACGGCATCGCCTTCGTCGACCGCGAGTTCCTGCAAGCGCCCGCTCACCTTGGGACCGATGGCCACCATCACCTCGGGCTCCACGATCCCGGAGCCGTACACGGCTTCCACCGCGGGGCCGCGGCTGGGCACGGCGGCGGTCACCGTCACCGGCCCAACGAAATGCCAGGCGACCGCCGCCGCCGCGGCAAGCAGCACCAGGACGACCAGCACACTCACCAGAGCACCCCCGCGCCGGGCGCTGGCGCCGGACCGCAGCGGGTTCAACACCGACGCAGGAGCTCCTGCCACTGTGCGGTCAACTCGGTACGGAAATTCGGATGGGCGATACCGATCAGCGCTTCCGCACGCCGTTCGAGGGATTGGTTGGAGAGCCGCGCGACGCCCTGCTCGGTGACCACATAATCGACGTCGGCGCGCAGCGCGGTCACCGGGCCGCTCAACAGCGGCCTGATCTTCGACAGGCTGCCGCCCTTGGCGGTCGAGTGCAGCGCGATGATGCTGCGCCCGCCGCGGGAGGCCCGCGCGCCGCGCAGGAAATCCACCAGGCCACCGCCGCCGCCCACCTGACGGCCGTCCAGGGTCTCGCTGTTGAGCTGGCCGAACAGGTCGATTTCCAGCGTGGTGTTGATGGCCACCAACTGGTTGATCGAGGCCAGCACCCCGGCGTTGTGGGTATAGGTGACCGGGCGCAGCGCGAGTCCGGCATGGCCGGCGCACCAGCGGTAGAAGTCCTGGCTCCCGGCCGCGATGCCGGTGACCAGCTTGCCGGTGTCGATGTTCTTGCGGCGGCCATTCACCACGCCCGCTTCCACCAGGGGCATGAAGGCTTCGGTCAGCAGCCCGGTGTGTACGCCCAGATCCTGCTTGCCGCCGAGTCGTTGCAGGATCGACACCGGCAACGCGCCGATGCCCAGTTGCAGGCAGTCGCCGTCCTCGACCAGATCGGCAATATGGTCCGCCACCATGGCGTCGGCATCGGCCGCCTTGCCGCCGATGCGGTATTCCAGCAGCGGGCGATCCGTCGTTACCGCGAAGTCGATGTCGGCGAGTGGAAGGCGCGGCGCATCGGCGATGTCGGGCACGGCGGCGTTGATCTCGGCAATCACTAGGCGCGCCTTCGCCAGCATGGCCAGCGAATAGTCGGTGTGCAGGCCCAGACTGCACGCGCCGTCGGCACCCGGCGGCGCCACCATGATGAGTGCGACATCGACGCCGTAGAAATCCTCCAGGGCGCGGTAGCGCGCGGAATGAAACGCCGGCACCCAGTCGAGCCGGCCGGCGGCGTGCAGGCGCCGGTAGCCGCCCAGAAAGAATCCGGTGTTGAGGATCGCGGCGCTGGAAATGCGGTCGGGATCGAGTTCCGTCATGCCCGGCACCGAGCAGTCCATCACCGTCAGCGGCAGGTCGAGTCGCGCCTGCGCCAGGATGTCGAGCACCGCGTCCGGCTGCCCGCACCCGCCCGCAACGAAGACCGTGTCACGGGAATGGAAATGATCGCGGATGGCAGCGGGAGTGAGTTGCTGCGGGTGGGTGGTGGTCACGAGTACGGGCTCCGGCGGACTGAGGTGTGGCGGGCAATCTAGCACAGGGGCGCAGTGTTGAAACGCGCGGTGACGTGCTTGCAACAGGCGCGGGAGCGGCACCGCATTGCCCCCGCAAAACCAGACCCGGCGCATCCGTCCGCGGAGAATGGCGCACGACGCGCAGCAACACGATGAGGGAAAATATCCGGATGCCGCAACCGAAGCACCGCGCTGGCCACTGGTTGGTGCCGGGATCGAAACGAATCACGGCAACTGGAACTGGCCCGCGGTCGTTCCCGGGTTTCCCTTACGAAAAGGGCCGGCAAATGCCGGCCCTTTCAATCGTCGTTTCAAGCCTCGTTTCAATCACTGATCGACGGTGACGCGGCTGTTGCCGTTCAGGATGTTGATCCGCACACGGTCCCCGACCCGGAACACTTCACCTTCGCTGACCTCCTGCACATAGGCGCGGGTCAGACCCCCATCTTCCTTGACCGTGATCTCCACCGCCTGCGTCCGCGTAAAACCCTCTTCCGTTGCCGCGCCGATCAAGCCGCCCGCCACCGCACCGATCACCGCGGCAACCATGCTGCCCCTGCCGCCGCCGACGCTGCTGCCGGCAATCCCGCCCACCACCGCACCCGTACCCGCGCCGATGGGGGTTTTGGTGCCTTCCAGTCGCACCGGGCGCAAGGACTCGATAGTGCCTTTGCGCACGATCTGCGGGGTGCGCGCGTCTTCACGGGAATAGACATCACCCTGGAGGCTGGATGCACAACCGCCGAGCGTCAACGCAGCGCCAACAACCAGTGCCGCAACCAGAATGTTTTTGTACATGGATGATCCTCAGTGGAGAACAATTCTGCAGGAGCCGTCAAATATGCCTGGACGTTCCGATGCCAGCCCGGGAACAGAACCGCGGCGGGACACCGAACAGCGCTTCGACCCCCCGACCCCGCAAAAAGTTGCCCAACGGGTTCGCTGGCGCCGGGACAGCCGGAAGGTGCCAGGGCAGCGGGAAGCATGGGGGCACTGGAAGTTTTCCAGCACATTTCCCGTGTTTCGATCCGCACGCGTCGGCGGGGTCTGCCGCGCTCCAGGAACGGTCGCGCATTGAACCTTGGCAACTGCCATCGCGCAAGCGCTCAGGTCAGGTGCGTAACTCAGCGTTTGTGGGTCGCAGTCGCCTTGCGGATTCTCGTACCGGTCTTTGCAGGTGCCCGCATTGTGTTCTGAACCGCTGTAAAACAGTCTGTCCTGCCCACGTCAGGGCGACACCATTCCGGGATAATGCGCGACACCGGGATCGCAGGGTTTTAGAGTGAGCGATCTTCATTGTGCGCGCCCGGGGCATCCCGCCCGGCAGAAGTGGAACCTGGCAAACCATGACAGTTGAATCCGCCCCCTTCGACGCGGCCCTGCACCTGGCGGTGGCGCTGGCGCTGGGTCTTCTGGTCGGCACCGAGCGCGGCTGGAAGAGTCGCGAGCTCGGCGAGGGACGCCGCGTCGCGGGTCTGCGCACCTTTGGCCTCACCGGCCTGCTCGGCGGCGTGGCTGGGCTGCTCGCCAACGATCTGGGTCCGCTGTCCATCGGGCTTGTCTTCATCGGACTGGCGATGCTGCTGGCGGTGGCCTATGCCCGCACCACACCACTCGAACCGGATGCGAATATCAGCATCACCACCCTGGTGGCGCTGCTGCTCACCTTCGCGCTCGGCGCGCTGGCCACTCACTTCGACATGGCGCTGGCGGCGGCCGCCGCCGTGGTGGCGACCTTGCTGCTCGACCTGAAGGCGACCCTGCATGGCTGGCTGGCGAAGGTTGAAGAGCGGGAACTCTCCGCTCTGCTGCGCCTGCTGTTGATTTCCGTGGTGGTGCTGCCCTTTCTGCCCAACGGGAATTTTGGTCCCTGGCAGGCGCTCAATCCCTATGTGCTGTGGTGGATGGTGGTACTGATCTCGGCCATCTCCTTCTGCGGTTATGTCGCGGTCAAGCTGCTCGGTCAGCGCTGGGGTGTGGCACTGACCGCACTGCTCTCCGGGCTGGTCTCCTCCACCGCGCTCACTCTGCATTTCTCCCGCCTGGCCCGGCAACAACCGGACCACGGCATGCTGCTGGCGGGCGGGATTCTGTTCTCGTGTGCTGCCATGCCGCCGCGCCTTCTGGTGGTGGCGCTGGTGTTGCACCCCGATCTGGCCCGGGCCCTGCTGCTGCCCCTTGCCGCCATGGAAATCCTGATTCTGCTGCCGGCGCTGTACTGGTGGCATCAGGCGAACCACGACCAGGTACTCGATACCGGCCATCTGAACAACCCGCTGGAGCTGAAGGCCGCGCTCGGCTTTGGTGTGCTGCTGAGCATGGTGATGCTGGCGAGTACCGCCGCCCGCCAGTTGGTCAGTGACGAGGCTCTGCTCGCGGTGGCGCTGATCTCCGGGATCGCCGACGTCGACGCCATTACCGCCTCGCTCAGTCACCTGAGCCTGAGCGAAGTGAGCGCGACCACGGCGCTCACCGGCATCGTCCTGGCGGCGGCCAGCAACAATCTGTCCAAGTCGACCATGGCGGCCCTGATCGGCGGCAAAGCCATCGGGTGGCGCGTAGCCGTGCCGCTGATGGTTTCGGCCGCTGCCGCGGTGGCGCTTTTGCCGGTATGGCGCTGACCGGCTGACTGCGGTTGGACGGTTTATTGCTTCAGGGAAAATATCCTTGGTGCGGCAGCTGCCGCCTCACCGCAAGGCAAGCCCGGGCCCTGCCCCTTTTGACTACCGGAAGAACTCACTGATGAGACATATCCACTGGGAATTCCATCGCTCAGACCGGATTGGCTGGCTCCGCGCCGCGGTGCTGGGCGCAAACGACGGCACAATCTCGGTGGCGAGTCTCGTGGTCGGTGTCGCCGCTGCGGGAGCGACGCAAAGCAGCGCCCTGCTCACCGCGATTGCGGGACTGGTAGCCGGCGCCATGTCGATGGCCGCCGGGGAATATGTGTCGGTCCAGTCGCAGCTCGACACCGAACACGCTGATATCGAGCGGGAAAGGCGCGAGCTTGAAGACGAGCCGGAGCGGGAAGCGGCGGAGCTCGCGGCAATCTACGAGGAGCGCGGACTGGACCCGGAACTGGCACACCAGGTGGCGGCGCAACTGACGGCAAGGGACGCCCTGGGTACCCACATCCGCGATGAGCTGGGCATTACCGAGACCTTGCGGGCGCGCCCGATTCAGGCCGCGCTCATCTCGGCCTTGTCGTTCGCCCTCGGCGCCGTCGTGCCCGTGCTCGCCGCGGCGCTGTCACCGCCGGCGCGCGTGGCGCAGATCGGATCGGTAACCGCGCTGGCGAGCCTGGTGATTCTGGGCGCCGCCGCCGCCTACGCCGGTGGCGCGCCGATGGCGCGCGGCGCGCTGCGGGTAGCCTTCTGGGGCGCACTCGCGATGGCCATCACGGCGGCCGCGGGTCGACTGTTCGGCGCCGCTGTCTAGCCCACAACCTGGCCCACAACGCCGAGCTGGATCACCGGCATCAGTGGGCGTCGATCACCCATCCCGCATTGACCCAGTGCTGCAAATAACCCGCCGCCTGTGCGGGCACATCCTCCGGCGCGAACCAGTCGCACAACCGCTCGCAGACGGCGCTGAACCTGGCCCCGGCACGAAACTGATCCAATCCGAACGCCTCGGCATCGGTCAGGGCGCGGAACAGGATTTTGAGATCGTGCCGCCACACCAGCCACGACCGGGATTGCTCTTGCTGTTCCAGCGCGGGCGGTACTTCATCGCCATTCAGCGCAAGCCACAGGGCCGGCGCGTTGGTATGCAGATCAAGCCGCGCCAGGGACGGATGAAATTGCAGACGCAACCCGGGCCAGCGATCGGGAGCGATGGCGGCCAGCCGCGCGCCGTCGATGGCGATCACATCGGGCGCGTCGAAGGCGTGGCACTGGGCCCACTCGAGGCGCGCCAGTTCGGCGAGCTCGCGATGCGGCGCATACACCGGATGGACGGCAAGAAACGCGGCGAGCTCGGCGCCGAACCAGCGCAGCGAAAAATGCCGCGACGGGTGTTCAGCGAGATAGTCATGCACCAGACGCCGAAATTCGTCATCGCCAAGGTAGGCATGAAGGCCGGAAAAATCGGCGTCCAGCGCCTCCACCAGACGCGCCCGGTAGGCTTCGGCATAGACGCCAACCTGGGTCGCGGGCGGAAGCCGCGCATTCGCGGCGATCAGGTGTTCGACCGGCTGGCCCTGATCCAGCAGAAAGCGTTGCACCGCAGTTTGCAATCCGGCCAGACCCAAGGCGTCGCTCATGGGGTTGGTTCCCGAGCCACGACCGCATTGGCGCTGGAGCGCGCCGCGCGCCGGCGCGCGACATCGAGTTCGGCGAGCAGCTCACCCAGCTCGGGGATGTTGTCGTCGCGCTCGATCATGGTGGGAACGACACCAAAGCGGCGCACCGCCGCCTCATACAACGACCAGACCGCGTCGATCACGGGATGGTCGTGGGTATCGACGATATGGGTGCCCAGATTCAGGTGACCGGCGAGATGGAATTGCCGCACCCGGTCGGTGGGAATACCGTCGAGATAGGCGAGTGGATCGAAACCATGATTGAAGGCACTCACATGAATATTGTTGATGTCGAGCAGGATCAGGCAGTCGGCTTCGGTGGCGACGGCGGCGAGAAATTCCCACTCGGACATCACGGATGCGTTGTAGGTCAGATAGCTGGAGACATTTTCCAGCAGAATCTGCCGCCCGAGAAAATCCTGCACTTGCCGCACCCGTGCAACGACGTGCCACAGGGCTTCTTCGGTGTAGGGCAATGGCAGCAGGTCATGCAGGTTCAGGCCGTCGACGCCGGTCCAGCACAGGTGATCGGACAGCCAGGTAGGCTGGACGCGCTCGATCAGCGTCCTGACCTCGGCGAGGTAAGCGCGATTGAGCGGATCGGAACTGCCGATCGACAACGAAACCCCGTGCATGACCATGGGGTAGAGCGCGCGGATACGATCGAGATAATGCAGCGGCTTGCCGCCGGGGACCAGATAATTTTCGGTGAGAATTTCAAACCAGTCGACTGACGGCCGCTCGGCGAGAATGGTTTCGTAATGCTGGCGCCGCAGCCCCAGGCCAAAGCCCTGGACAGCGCCGGCAGCAATCCCTTGAGGTTCCATTGGGCCTTGAGGTTCCAGCGGACCTTGATATTCCATCGGATGTCGTTATCCAGAACGGGGCGAGATCACCGTGCGGTGGTGGATGAACTCCGCACTCCGCACGGTAATTTCAGGCTGTCAACGGGATTTATTTGAGGACTTTTCCACCTTTGGCGGTGCATTCGGCCTCGGTCATGGCCTTGAAGCCCACGCCCTTGCAACTGTTCTGTCCCTTGCAGGAATTCTGCGCGGTCTTGCAGTCGGACGTTCCCTTGCAGGAATTGACGCCGCCACAGTGAACCTTGGCTTCGGTGGCTCCGGTCGGTTCGGCCGCCAGGGTCGCACCACTGGTGAACAGGGCAGCCGCGGCAGCCGCCAGCATCAAGCCGCGAATATTTTCGATTTTCATGGCGTAACTCTCCATAGTTAAAAAATAGTTAAAAAAACGGGACAACTCGGTTGAAACCCGGCGGCGTGATCAAAACTGCATCATCAACGACTGCGCCAGGCGGGCAGCACCCTTGGATTCCATTGTCGGCAACTCGGTTTGCCTTGGATGCCGGGCATTAGTCTAACCATAACCCGGATAGTTTCAGTGACACAAAAAGCTGTTTGCCGATCCCGCAAGGGAAGCAGCCCTTCCCGACGGCATCGTCCCCATGGCTCGGCGGCGCCGGATTTCCTGCCGCCGAGGGCCGTAAACCCATGCAGCGGCCGGTCGCGTTTGGGGTTTGTAGCTGCCGATGCTGTGTTTTAGGCTTGAGGACAGATGCTCACCCCATAAGCTGCAACCTCACCACGAGAACCCGACCATGACGACCCAGGCCCGGCTTGCCGACCCCTTCGATATTGACCCCGAAACGCTGCGCCGCAGGTACCGCGAGGCGCGCAACCGGACGTCCTGAGACAGCGCGGTGGTCGACCGCCGTACCGGGGCCACGCCATGACCCGCTGGATCGATGCCAGCGAGGTCGCGCGCCTGCTGGCCCCCGGCATGACGGTGTTCGTGGCGGGCGGCACCAGCGAACCCCGCGCCATTGGCCGCGCGCTGCGGGAAACACCCGCGGCGAGCGCCGGCGTGACCTATGTGGGCGCGGTGTTGCCCGGCGCCCAGGCCACCCCATTTGCCGACCTGCACCCGGATTCGCGATTGCTGACCTGCATGCTCACTGCCGGACTGCGCGATCTTCACGCCGCAGGCCGCGTGGCACTGGTACCCCTGCAATACCGCGCCATCTACGACTGGCTGGAGCGCGAGGTGCCGGTCGATATTGCGATGCTTCAGGTCGCCGCGCCCGATGCCGATGGCCTGTGCTCCTTCGGCCTGCGCGTGGATTTCGCACCCGCCGTGCTGCCGCGCGCAGGACTGGTAATCGCCGAGATCAACCGCGCCCTGCCCGCTCCGCCCGGCTGTCCTAAAATTCCGCTGGCGGCCATCCACTACGCGATAGCGGTGGATCGCCCCCCGCGCACGGAACCACGTTCCGAAATCGATGCCACCGCGCGCGCCGCCGGCGCCGCAATCGCGCAATGGGTACGCGACGGCGACTGCCTCGAGGTGGGCGTGGGCGCGATTCCGGATGCGGCGCTCGCCGCCCTCGCCGAACACAACGATCTGGGCGTGCATTCCGGCATGATCTCCCACGGTGTCGTCGAGCTGGCGCGGCGCGGTGTCATCACCGGCGCCGCCAAGTCCATCGACCGTGGTCATATCGTCACCGGATTTCTGGCCGGAGACGCGGAAAGCTACGCCTGGGCGGCAACGGCGCCGGAATTGCGGTTCAAACCCGTGAACTACACCCACGATCACAGCGTGCTCGCCAGCATCGACAACTTCGTTGCCATCAACTCCGCCATCGAGGTGGATCTGTTCGGCCAGGTGAATGCCGAGATGATCGGCGGCCGCCAGCACAGCGGCACCGGCGGCGGCGTCGATTTCATGCGCGGCGCGGTGCGTTCGCGCGGCGGCCGCTCCATCATCGCGCTGGCCGCCACCGCCGCGCGCGGCACCATTTCGCGCATCGTCCCCGCGCTGGCGCAGGGCACGGTGGCCACGGCGTTGCGCACCGACGCCGATATTTTCGTCACCGAATACGGCGCGGCCCAGGTGCGCCATCTCGACACCGAGGCGCGGGCCCGCGCCCTGATCGAAATCGCCGCGCCGGAATTTCGCGACGGACTGCGTGCAGCCTGGGCACGGCGCTGATGCGCGCCGGCTATTGCGCATTTTGGATACAGCCATCCCGCAAACAAGCCATAACAAATCAACAGGAGAGGACATGAGCGAGCTCTACGGCGACCAGCACCGCGCGCTGCAGGACCGGTTTCAAACCCGCAAGATGGCGGATCGCATCGAACAGACCATCGTCAGTGATCAACTGTCGGAGCAGGGCAAGGCCTTTATCGCGTCCCGCGACATGTTTTTCCTGTCCACGGTGGATCACCAGGGCCGCCCCACGGTGTCCTACAAGGGCGGCGATCCGGGTTTCGTGAAAGTGCTGGATGACCGCACCCTCGCCTTCCCCAGCTACGACGGCAACGGCATGTTCTTCTCGATGGGCAACATCGCGGGCAACGCGCAGGTCGGGTTGCTGCTGATGGATTTCGAGCAGCCGTTCCGCATGCGCATTCAGGGCACGGCCTCGGTGTGCGCCGATGATCCACTGCTGGCGGAGTACCAGGAGGCGGACCTGATCGTCCGAGTGGCGGTGAGCCAGACCTGGATCAACTGCCCGCGCTATATCCACAAGTACCGCAGGGAAACGCCCTCCCGCTATGTCCCACGCAAGGATTGCGAGACGCCCTATGCGGAATGGAAGCGCATCGATTTTCTGCAGGACGCGCTCGCGCGCCGGGATGAAGGCAAAACCGCCGCCCAGGGCGGAACCCTGACGATGGAAGAATGGGCGGCCAAGGTGCAGCGCGGCGAGGGTTGACGGTTTTGACCTGCGCTGTGCTGCGGCGTGCAGCAGCCAGAATTTTGTCCGATATCCAATACACATTGGAGAAATCCAACAGGCTGTCAGTGTGATGCCACAATGCGAGAACTGACCCCTTTCGGCTCTCACACCCGCGTCTCTCCGCCGTGCAGCAGGTCACCGATCACCACCGAGTCATGTACGTTCGCCGCCGTCGCCACCACGCTGTGGATCAGCTTCGTCTGGCTGTCGACGCCGATGTGCGCCTTCATCCCGAAGTACCACTGGCTACCTTTCCGGGTCTGGTGCATCTCTGGATCCCGCTCCTTCTTTTGGTTCTTGGTCGACCTCGGCGCATTGATGATGGTCGCATCGACAATCGTGCCACGTGCAACCTGTAGACCGTTTTCCTTCAGATAGGCGTTGACCCGATGGAACAACTGGTCACCCAGATTATGTCGCTCCATCAGGTGGCGGAACTTGCACAGCGTCGTTTCATCGGGGACAGGTTCGCGGCCCAGATCGATGCCGACGAAGGCGCGCAGCGCCCGGGAATCATAGAGCGCTTCTTCGGCGCCGGGATCCGACAGGTTGAACCAATGCTGGAGGAAGTAGATCCGCAACATCCGCTCGACGCCGACCGGCCGGCGGCCGGCACCCTGTGGGTTGGGATAGAACGGTTCAATGGCAGCGGTCAGTTCCCGCCACGGAATGATGCGTTCCATCTCGTCGAGAAATTGTTCCTTGCGGGTCTTCTTGCGGAACTTCTCGAAGCTTTCCTCGGCGAAGGTTTGCTGCCGCATGTGCTCCACTCTCCTAGCCGTTTCCGTTGCGTGTATTATCGCCTATAGTGCGAAATAATCAGAGTTTCCTATAGTTATGCATCTCAAGGGTAGGTCTGTGTGAGTACTGACATTCGCACCAAGGGAGCCGAACTCGCAAAGCTCCTAGAGCAGATGACCCCACAGGAGCGAGATCGTATTAGCGCAAAAAACATAAAGCAGACTGAGGCGGAATACCTGCGTTTCCTTGAAGCGTACGGTCGAAGCGAATGCTATCTGTGCAAGCGGCCGTTCACGTCCTTCAGTAAGAAGACGCCATGTATTCACTGGTTTCTAAAACCAAAGGGACTTAAGAAACGCGATCTCGTGTCGGTAGCAAATCGTTATGGTGTGTTTCAAATACAAACCTACCTGCGATGGGTCGCAAATCAAGAAGGATTTGCCAAACACATCAACGATATTCCGGAAGAAGGAACGGGAACGAAACTAGTTGAGCTCACCATCCGTTACCGCAATCTAGAGTGGTCGTTCTCGTGCGCAGAGTCCGATTATTTGGGTCATAAATCGTCGCAACATACGAAGCACCCACATTATCATCTACAAATGCGCGTCGATAAACGTCCCTTTGTTGATTACAACGACCTGCATCTGCCACTTACAGAAGGAGATATTCTGAGTATAGAGGCAAGGCGACGCTTGCCACATATTGTCAAACACAAGTTTCCCTATGGCGAAGGAATGAGCGAGGTGCTGAACGAAAACACTGTTGAGGCACTAGTCAACAACAGCGGCGGATACAGTACTAACCCCGAGGATGCACCACTTCATTTTGATACCCTCGTAATGGCTGACGAAGGCACAACTATTAAGGGCGAAGATCTCTATAATCTTATTCAAGAAGCAAAGGAGAAAGGCGTAACGGTTGCCAGTTTGATGCACAAGTTGCCAAACGCTAGTACGCGAGTCCTCGTAACGCCGGGTCCGGGTGTTGTAGAACAAGCACCCCGTAAAGGTCGAAAGAAAGATGCATAACAATGCCATCAACCCGGACAGTGAAAAGCGGCGCGCCTTCGTCGCCCCGCTTTTCACTGCCGGTTATGGCGCACGACCCTTGCCGGGGGCGTGCATGCCGGGTCGGGCCACCCTTCGACCAAATGTCGTCGTTGAGCAATCACTTGCACAGTCCGTCGCCGCTCTTCCATGCGCCCCGCTACCGGCCAGCCGCCACGCACTTCCGGAACATTTCCATATAGCCCCCAGAGCCGCAGAAGGCCGCCCTTGTCTGGCAGCTTATTGAAAAACTGCTGCGGCAACCATCTGCTTCGTTGCGCGGTGCTCGCACCATCACCCATCTATCGGATAGGTCTCGGTCGCTGCACACCGTGGGCCGCGCAGCTGGCCGCCTCGCGACATTCTGAAACAGGCTGCTAGAACATCCGTAAAGCTTAAACGACGGGTTCCCGACGTCACCCACAACGCCGGGAACCCGATCATTCACGAGCGCCGGGTGAGCTCCAGCCCCTGCATATCGCCTGCCGCGCGCCAGTCGGCAAGCAACTGGAAGAACGCCATGGAACCGCCGCCGTACTGTCCGGCAAGGAAGCCGTTGCCCTCGACGCCCTTGCCCTCGTTGTTGTAGTAGCCGGGCGTGCACTCGGCGTAGTACTGCTGATGCCCGACCGCGAGACGGTGGATGGTATCGACCCACTCGGCTTCGGCGGCGGCAGTCGCCTCCAGCGTCAGTACGCCCCGGTCAAGCGCGGTCTTCACCACATGGGCCACATGCTGCGCCTGTTCGTCGAGCGCGTGGGGCACGTTGGCGGTGTAGCCGGTCTGGGTGAAGCCCATGAAAAAACAGTTGGGGAAATCGTGGGTGAACAGGCCGTGGAAGGTGCTCATCCCGGCAGCCCATTTCTTGCTGAGCGGGAGTCCGCCGCGACCGAGGATTTCATAGCCGCACTGACTGGTGTAGTTGGTGCCCACCTCGAAACCGGTGGCATAGATCAGGCAGTCGAGTTCGTACTCGGTAGCGCCCACCACCAGGCCGCGCGCGGTGACGCGGTCGACACCCCGGCCCCGGGTGTCCACCAGTGTTACGTTGGCCCGGTTGAAGGTGGCGAGATACTCGTCGTTGAAACAGGGACGCTTGCAGAATTGCCGGTACCAGGGCTTCAGCGCCTCGGCGGTCGCCTTGTCCTTGACGATGGCATCGGCGCGGGCGCGCACCTGCTCCATCTTGCGGAAATCCGCAATCTCCATGGCGACGGCATGATCTTCCGATGACAGCGCCCCGTCCTGGCCGCTGGAGAGAATGGTCTGGAGATTGCGGAAAATATCGGTCCAGCCGTCCTGGATCAGATCCTCGTCGGCGTGGCCACCGGAGGCAATGATGTTGAAGTTGTCCATGCGCGCCCGCTGCCAGCCCGGCTTGAGCGTTTTGGCCCAGGCCATGTCGGTCGGGCGGTTGTTGCGCACATCCACGGACGACGGCGTGCGCTGGAACACATAGAGCTCCTTGGCGGCCTGTCCCAGATGCGGCACGCACTGGATGGCGGTGGCGCCGGTGCCGATGATGCCGACACGCTTGTCGGCCAGCCCGGTGAGATTCCCCTCGCAACTGCCGCCGGTATAGGCGTAGTCCCAGCGGCTCGTATGAAAACTGTGGCCCTTGAAATCCCGGATGCCGGGAATGCCCGGCAGCTTGGGCCGGCTCAACAGCCCGTTGGCCATGATCAGATAGTGCGCGCGGATACGGTCGCCGCGGTGAGTCGAGATGATCCAGCGGGCGCCGGCATCGTCCCAGCGCAACTCGGTCACCTGGGTTTGCAGGCAGGCGTTGTCGTACAGACGGAAGTGGCGCGCAATCGCCTGGGCGTGGGCCATGATCTCGGGCCCGAAAGAGTATTTCAGTTTGGGCACATAGCCGAGTTCTTCGAGCAGCGGCAGGTAAATATAGGCTTCCACATCGCACTGGGCACCGGGGTAACGGTTCCAGTACCAGGTGCCGCCGAAGTCGCCGGCCTTTTCGATGATGCGGATATCCTCGACGCCGGCCTTGCGCAGCCGCGCGCCGGCCAGCAGGCCGCCGAAACCGCCGCCGATGATGGCGACCTCGACTTCGTCGCTGAGCGGGGCGCGGGTAAAGCCCGGCTCCACATAGGGATCTTCGTCGTAGACGGCCAGATCACCTTCGATCTTCTGATACTGGTCAAGGCCATCGCTGCGCAGGCGCTTGTCGCGCTCGGCGCGGTATCTGGCGCGCAAGGCATCGAGATCGAATTCCAGATCGGCAACAAGAGAGGGGTTTTTCAGACTGGTCATGGCATCAGGCTCTGGTTATGGGTTGACTGTTGACGGCATCCACGGACGAAACTGATGCGCACATGGCGACGCGCGGTCCGCAAACATGCCACCCTGTAAATTGACTGGCCCCCAACCAATAGCGCAAGCCGGGGAGCAGGTCAAGCCGGGGCGGCGCGCCCGCGGTTTCGCCACCGTCCGTCAGTGCCCGGGAGGCCTGAAACTTTTGCGTGCTCGCTCAACCCGGGCTCTGATGACACAGCCCTCGGCATGATCGTTGATCAGCCCCATTGCCTGCATGAAGGCATAGGCCGTAGTCGGTCCGACAAATTTCCAGCCCAGCTTTTTCAGATCCTTTGCCAGCGCGAGCGATTCCGCCGAGGTCGAGGCAGTCTGCGGTTCCGCGAGCGGTTTCGCGCCCGGTTCGTAACGCCAGACGAAAGCCGCCAGAGAGCCTTCGCGCCGGGCGAGGTCCCGGGCCTGTCGGGCGTTGTTGATGACCGCCTCTATCTTGCCGCGGTGGCGGACGATGCCAGGGTCGTTGAGCAAGCGGGCACAGTCACGCTCGGTGAAGCGCGCAATCCTGTCGAAGTCGAAATCGTGGAAGGCGGCGCGAAAGTTCTCGCGCTTGGCCAAAATGGTGCGCCAGCTCAGTCCGGACTGAAAGCTTTCGAGGCTCAGTTTCTCGAATAACCGATAATCGTCGCTGACCGGAAAGCCCCATTCGGTGTCGTGATAGGCAAGCATTTCGGGTGCAGCACCGCCCCAGCGGCAACGAGATTGGCCATCGTGGCCCACTGTGGTCGCGCTCATGTACCGACTTCCCTCCGCTTGAATTTACGCAGTCGAGCAAAATTTTTATGTGCTCAGCTGCTTAACGGGGCTGTTTGGTGAGACGCAAATAGGGTTTCAGTGTCTTCCAGCCCTGAGCGAAAAGACCTTTTGCCTCTTCATCCGACACCGATGGCACGATGATGACGTCGTCACCGTTCTGCCAGTTCACCGGCGTGGCGACCTTGTGTTTCGCGGTCAGCTGCATGGAGTCCAGTACGCGCAGAATTTCATCGAAATTGCGGCCCGTGGTCATCGGATAGGTCAGCATCAGTTTGATCTTCTTGTCGGGACCGATGATGAACACCGAGCGCACGGTTGCGTTGGTGGCGGCGGTACGGCCCTCGGCGGTGCCGCTCTCGTCCGCCGGCAGCATGTTGTAAAGCTTGGCGACGGCGAGATCGTTGTCGCCAATCATTGGATAGTTCACCGCATGGCCCTGGGTTTCCTCGATGTCTTTTGCCCAGCGTGCGTGGCTGTCCACGGGGTCGACGCTGAGGCCGATGATCTTGCAGTTACGCTTGGCGAACTCCGGAGCCAGCTTGGCCATGTAGCCGAGCTCCGTCGTGCACACCGGGGTGAAATCCTTGGGATGCGAAAACAGGATGGCCCAGCCATCACCGATCCAGTTGTGGAAATCGATGGTGCCCTGGGTGGTAGCGGCGGTGAAGTTGGGGGCGGTGTCGTTGATTCGCAGTGACATGTCAGTGCTCCTTGGGGTTCAGTGACCCAATCTCTATGGGTATGTGTATGTTATCACCCGAAAAAACCACCGTGCGAAGGAAACGAAACTGCCGGACGGCATCGCGATCCAAGGGGACCTTACATGTTCTAGCTCATTTGATACGATGGCGCGCCGAGTATTCACATTCCTGGCCCCTGTCCTTGCAGAAGGACACCGAGCGGCCGGCGAATCCATGTCGATAACGCTTCACCCGATACACCTTTGATAATGCTGAGAGGAAAGTTATATGTCTGATTCAAAAGGAAAAATTCTGGACGCCATCGTGGTCGGAACGGGGATGGCAGGCCTGTACATGATCAAACGCCTGAATGACCAGGGCCTGAACATTCAGGCCTTCGAGGCCGGCTCCGGCGTCGGCGGCGCCTGGTTCTGGAACCGCTACCCAGGCTGCCGTGCCGACCTGCCCATCATCGAGTACTCCTACTCGTTCTCCAAGGAGCTGGAACAGGACTGGAACTGGACCGAGGTGATGGCCGGCCAGCCCGAAATCGAGCGGTACCTGAACCATGTGGCCGATCGTTTCGATCTGCGCAAGGACATCAAATTCGATACCAAGGTGACGGATTGCCTCTACGACGAAAAAAGCAATCTCTGGACCGTCAAGACCAACAAGGGCGAAACCTATACCGCCACTTACTGCATTCTGGCGACCGGCTGCCTGAACGAGCCCAACTACCCGGACTTCAAGAATGCGGATGCGTTCAAGGGTGAGATATATCACACGGCCCAATGGCCCAGAGAAGGTGTCGATCTGACCGGCAAACGCGTCGCCATCGTCGGCTGCGGCTCATCCGGCGTGCAGGCCATCCCGCAGATCGCCAAGCAGGCCAAACAGCTGATCGCGTTCCAGCGCAGCCCGGTTTACACCTTCCCCGCCCGCAACGCGCCGATGAAGCCGGAATTTCTCGCGCAGGCGAAAAAGGATTATGCGGAGATTCGCGAACGGCAACGCAACAGCGAAATGGGCATTGCGAATTACAGCGGTCCCAGGAAAGAAGCGGACCCCAGCAAGCCGGCCAAGCCGAAGCCCAGCAAGAAAATCATGGAACTCACGCCGGAGCAGCGCAAGCAGGAAATCAAGGACTTCGGCATCAATGTGCTGTCTATGTACGCGGACACCTACTTCAACCGCGAAGCCAATGAGATCGCCTGCGAGCTCTACCGCGAGTATCTGAAGGAGACCCTTGCCGATCCGCAAAAGGCCGACGCCCTGTCGCCCAAGAACTATCCCCTGCACTGCAAGCGCCCGGTGATCGACACCGAATACTACGCAGCATTCCAGCGGGACAATGTCTCCATCGTCGATCTGCGCGCAACCCCGGTCGAGGAGGTCACTGCCAAGGGCCTGCGCACGACCCAGGCCGAATACGAATTCGACGTGCTGGTCTACGCCACCGGTTTCGACGCCATGACCGGTACCATCAAGCGCATGAACATTCGCGGGCGCCATAACCAACTCCTGGCCGACAAGTGGAAAGACGGGCCGCGCATGTACATGGGTTTGCAGAGCGTGGGCTTCCCCAACTTCTTTACCGTTACCGGCCCCGGCAGCCCCTCGGTGGTGAGCAATGTGCTGCACTCCATCGAGCAGCACGTGGAATGGATCGATGCCTGCATAGCCCATCTGCGCAAAAACCATATCAGGACCATCGAGCCACAACAGGCCGCCGAAGACGCCTGGGTCGAGCATGTGAACAAGGCAGCGGAGGGCTCCATGATGACGGCGCCGACCTGTAATTCCTGGTATCTCGGTACCAACATCGAAGGTAAGCCGCGCGGTTTCATGCCTTATCTGGCGGGCACCAAGACCTACCGCCAGGAGTGTGAAGAAGTCGTGGCCAAGGGTTATGAGGGCTTTGCTCTGGCCAGCTGACCGGCCAATTGACCGACGGGGCGCCTGCCCACGCAGGCATCCTCGAAAGCATCGTCATCCCTGCAGGTGACGGTGCTTTTTTTTGGCCTGGACAAGACGGGCTTCACGATCATAAAAATGGGAGCAGCCAATGAAAATCGCATTTATCGGCATCGGCAACATGGGCGGCCCCATGTGCCGCAACATCCTCAGGAACAGCGACCATGAGGTGATGGTTTTCGATCTGAGCGACGCTGCGGTGGCGCGCTGCACGGAGCTGGGCGCCACGGCAGGCGCATCACCGCGGGCGGTGGCCGCCGACGCGGATGTCGTCATGACGTCGCTGCCGCATCCGCGCGATGTGGAACAGGTGGTTCTCGGCGCCAATGGCATTGCCGAGAGCATCAAACCCGGTGCGGTGTACTGCGATCTCAGCACCAATTCACCGCTGATGGTGCGCCGGCTCTCGGCGGCGCTGGCACAGCAGGGCGTCAGCATGCTGGACGCCCCGGTCAGCGGCGGTGTGGTCGCGGCCGACAAGGCCACGCTTGCGGTGATGGTGGGCGGCGACCGCGCAACCTTCGACAGGCTGGATCCGGTATTTCAATGCATTGGCAACAATGTGGTGTATTGCGGCGGCACCGGTACCGGCTGTGTGGCCAAGATCGCCAACAACCTGATTGCCTTTTGCAACATGGCGGCCAGTGCCGAAGGGCTGATGCTGGGCGTCGCCGCCGGTATCGACCTCGAAGTGCTCAATCAGGTGATTCGAAACAGCAGCGGCAACAGCATGACGTTTCGCGCGGTGGTCAAAAATGCCAAGTCCGGCGACTGGACCCCCAGTTTTTCCATCGGTCTTGCCTACAAGGACATGCATCTTGCTCTGGAGCTGGCCGATGAGCTCGGCATGCCTCTGATGCTGAGCCCGACGGTCCACAATCTGATGCGCATGGCCAAGGGGCTGGGTTACGAGCAGAACGATGCCACGGCGATACTGCGGGTTTATGAAGACACGATGAAGATGCAGTTAAAACTTCCCCTCTGAAACGAACGATTCAGCAGCTTGCCGATTCACGCATCTTCCACCGGCCATACCTCGGCCAGGACGCGAAACGCACTGGCGGCAACCGGCCAGCCGGCATAGTGCGCGGCGTGGATGATCATCGCCTCCAGCTGCTCGCGGCTCACGCCCAGGTTTTTGGCGCCGGGGAAGTGGATACGCTGCTCCGCTTCCCGATTGAGCGCGACCAGAATGGTGCAGGTGAGCAGGGAGCGCAGTTCCAGCGGGATCTCCTCGCCCTGCCAGACATCCCCAAACAGATGCTCCATGGTGTACCGAGTGAATTTTTCCGGGATCGCGGCCCGGACCGATTTGGCCTGGCGCTCCTGACCTTCGGTCAGCTTCTTGAAAAACGCGATGCCTTTTTCCCGCTTTTTTTCGTCTGTCATGATCAGAGCTCCAGATTGTCTGTGTAGTAATTTTACGTTGACGGGTTCAAGCCCGAAGTGCAACAAGTCGATGATGATGCTCAACCGCTTGTTGATTTCCCTCCCCCCGCAGTTTTGGTCCCGGTAACATCCGTCTGTCGATACCTGCTGCGAATTTCTCGATGCGCGGATCAGATGCAATGCAAGTGTCGTTGTTTACAAGTCTGACATTGAAAAAATTCACGACATTCATCGGACGTTTTCCGTCTCCAGCCAGGCCAGGATCCCGCCGCGCAGACTGAAGACGGCCTCCCGCCCCGCCGCCGCCAACTGTGCGGCGCCCCGGCGCGAGCGCACGCCGGTCTGGCACAGCAACAAGAGCGCGCGCCCGGCAAGGCGCGGATCGTCGGGCTGAAGTTCATCGACCGGAATATTGACTCCGCCGATGTTGAAGGCCTGGTATTCGGCCGCACTGCGCACATCCACCAGCAGATGATCGGGTCGCCGCCGAGCTTCGGCAAAAGCGGATGGACTCAACTCCCAGTCCGCGCCGGCGGATTCCACGCCGGAAAATGTTGCGCAAACCGTCGCGACCGGGATCCCGGCAACGCCCCCTGCACCGCAGCAGGGACAGGCGGGATCGCGGCGCAAACGTAAACGCCGCAGCTCCAGACCCAGGCCATCCCACAGCAGCAGATGATTCTGGCTGGGCACCGGCAGTCCGGTCAGGTATTTCAGCGCCTCGCCCGCCTGGAGCAGACCCAGCATACCCGGCACTATGCCCAGCACGCCGGCGCCGGCGCAGTCCTGGAGCTGGTCCGGCACGCTGGGATACAAACACTGAAAACAGGCGCCGTCCGGGGCGAACAGCGCGAGCTGGCCGGCAAAGCGATCGACGCCCGCGAACAGCCAGGGGCGGCCGTGGCGTCGGCAGGCGGCATTGATGAGATAGCGCACCGCCATCTGGTCGGTGCAGTCGAGGACTAAATCCGCCGCTGCCACCAGGGCATCGACATTGACGGCAGACAAAGGCTCGGCGACGGCCTCGATCCTGATGTCGTCGTTGCGCGCACCGAGCTGCCGGGCGGCGGCGATCGCCTTGTTCGCGCCCTGATCCGCACCGGTGTAGAGCACCTGGCGGTGCAGGTTGGAGAGCGCGACCGTATCGCCGTCCACCAGCCTGAGCTGACCCACGCCGGCGCCGGCCAGATAGAGCGCCGCCGGAGCCCCCAGGCCGCCCGCACCGACGATGAGCACGCGCGCGCGACGCAGTCGCTGCTGCCCGGCTACGCCGACTTCGGGCAATTGAATCTGCCGCGCGTAGCGCAGCCATTCGCGGGCGCTGAATTCGGATTCAGGCATGGTCGAGCAACTCCAGCAACTGGCGCGTGGTGGCTTCCGGGTCCGGGCTCTGGGTGATGCCGGAGATCATGGCGACACCATCCACACCCACGGCCGTCACACCCGGAACACGCGCCGCGCTGATGCCGCCGATGGCGACCAGCGGGTAAGCGCTCAGCACCCGCCGCCAGTAGCCGAGGCCGTCGAGCCCGTGGGGTATCCAGGGCATCACCTTGGCGGTGGTCTCGTACACCGGGCCGCAGGCAATGTAGGACGGCCGCAGGGCGTGGGCGCGCGCGGCCTCGTAATGGCAGTGGGTGCTGATGCCGAGTCGCAATCCGGCCTTTCTCAGCGCCGCGATGTCGGCCGAGTCCAAGTCTTCCTGCCCCAGATGCACGCCATAGGCGCCCGCGGCCATGGCCAGCTCCCAGTGATCGTTGATGAACAGGCGCGCACCCTGTTCGCGCGCCAGCTCGACCGCGCGCCCGATCTCCCGGGCCAGTTCGTCTCCCGCACGATTCTTGATCCGCAACTGGAGGGTGGACACGCCGAGGGGCAGCAGCCGCGCCACCCAGTCGGCGCTGTCCAGGATGGGATAGAGACCAAGACGGGGACTGTTGCAATCCGGGAATGCAGTCGCTGCACCCTCATGGTCAGCGCCCGGAGTGAGCGCGGGCAGGTCGGCCTGGTCGTCGGGGAAGTGATCGATATGTACCGGCCCCTCGACGTCGCCGCAGCCATAGCCCTGGCGCAGACCCTGATTGATCGCCATCTTGCCGATCACCACCGCATCGGCGCAGGCATGGCCGCGCGCCAGCGCAGCGGCTGCGGACGAAGCCAGGGCACAGCCGGTGCCGCGACGGTTGGCCACCGTTTGGCGCGGGCTGTGGAGCCAGAAGCCGCAATCTTCGGCGAGGAAATAATCCCGACTCTGCGTGCCATCGCGGTGGCCGCCCTTGATCAGCACCGCGCCGGCACCCAGGCGCCGCAGGGCGCGCGCCGCGGCCATCACATCCTCCGCGCTGCGCACGGCGATGCCGGTGAGGGCTTCGGCTTCCGGAAGGTTGGGGGTCAGCAATGTGCAATGCGGCAGCAGATGCTCGCGCAGCGCGGTGGCGCAGTCGTCGGCGGTCAGGGGCGCGCCGCCGGAGCTGCGCAGCACCGGATCGCAGACCAGGGGCAGTCCGGTCTGCACGCAGAATGCCGCGACGCGGGCGATCTGGGCGGCGTCGGCCAGCAGTCCGGTCTTCATCACGCGGGGCTGCAATCGGCGTGCGGCGACGAGCTGGCCGTCCAGAGCGTCGGCAGCAACGGGATTGATCGCGGCCAGTCCGCCGCCATCCTGCGCGGTATTGGCGGTGATGGCGACGGCGCCGTGCACACCGAGGGCGGTCAGCACGCGCAAATCCATGGCGATGCCCGCCATGCCGGCGGAGTCGCTGCCGGCGATGGTGAGCACCACCGGGCGGTTCGTCATTTGTGGTGCCAGAACGGCGTCCCCACCACCGGCGTGCTGGGTCGTGCGAGATCGCGCTCCGGCATACGCCCGGCCTCGAATGCCAGACGGCCGGCGCTGACACCGTGGCGGAAGGCGCTCGCCATGGCCACCGGGTCGTGGGCCTGGGCGATGGCGGTGTTGAGCAGTACGGCATCGAAACCCAGTTCCAGCGCCTGGGCCGCATGGGACGGCACGCCGAGTCCGGCATCGACGATCAGCGTGATGTCGGGCAGGCGCTCGCGCAAGGTGCGCAGGCCGTAGGGGTTGAGCAGCCCGCGGGCGGTACCGATGGGAGCGCCCCAGGGCATCAGGATGCGGCAGCCGGCGTCCACCAGCCGCTCGCACACCACCAGGTCTTCGGTGCAATAGGGGAACACCTCGAAGCCCTGTGCCACCAGTTCCCGCGCCGCCTCCACCAGACCGAAGGGATCGGGTTGCAGGTTGTAGTCGTCGCCGATCACTTCGAGCTTGATCCAGCGGGTGCCGAACAGCTCGCGCGCCATCTGGGCGGTGGTGATGGCCTCGCGGGCGGAATGACAGCCGGCCGTGTTGGGTAACAACCGCACATTCAGCTCGCGCAGCGCGGCCCAGAAATCGTCACCGCCACCGGCGCCCGGCAACTGTCGGCGCAGCGCGACCGTGACCACCCCGGCACCGGACGCGCGGATCGCCTCCTGCATGATGCGGGGCGAGGGATAGAGCGAGGAGCCGATCAGCAACCGGCTGTCGAGGGTCTGCTCCGCAAGCTGCCACATGGGCTCAACCTCCCTGCATGGGAATGACCAGTTCGATGCGATCCCCATCCGCAAGCCGGGTCTCGGCATAGGCGCTCTTGGGAACGAAGACTTCGTTGATGGCGACGGCAAAATCGCAGGCCTGCGTGAGGTGCGGCAAGTGCTCGGCGAGGGTCCGGCCCGCGTCCAGGCGTTTGCTTTCGCCGTTGCACAGCACCTCGATCTGGCCGGTACTCATGCCAACTGCTCCGCTGCAAAGAGTTCCGGGCACGCCGTCGAGGGTTTGCGCAACCAGGCCTCCACCGTCTCGGCCAGCGCCGGCGCCAGCAGAAAGCCGTGGCGGAAAAGCCCGTTGATGCGGACCAGCCCCGGCGCCGTGAACACGCGCGGCAGGTTGTCGTCGAACGCCGGGCGGCAGTTGGCGCGCGTTTCAATTACCCGCGCCTCCGCAAAGCCGTCGTGCAGACTGTAGACGGCGGACAGCAGCTCCAGGCTGGAGCGCACCGTGATCGGTCCGGCGTCGTCGCTCTCGATCTGGGTGGCACCGATCACGAAGCCGTGATCGCGGCGCGGCACCAGATAGAGCCGGTAGCGCGGATGCATGAGCCGCACCACATGGCGCAACTTCACCGCCGGCGCGTGCAGCCAGATCACCTCGCCGCGCACCCCGCGCAGGCGCGGCAGGTCGACGCGCGCGCCCAGGCCGCGGCAGTCGAAGGCCCAGTCGCAGGGGTGGCGGGTGCCGCCGCTGACCAGATAACCCGGGCCGACCTCGTCCACCGCCGTACCCTGATGCCATTCGACGCCGCCCGCACGCAACCCCGTCGCCAGCGCGGCCATGACTTCGAGCGGATTCAGCCAGGCTTCGCCCGGCAGATGCAGCCCTTCCGCAAAGCGGCCGGAGAGTTCCGGCTCCAGCGCGCCCAGGGCGGCGGCATCCAGCGTCCGCCAATGCGGTTGGCCCGGCAGTTTCGCCGCGAGCGTCCCGGCAAAGCGCCGATAATCGGCGCGGTCGCCGGCGTGGGCGACCACCAGGGTGCCGCGGTCGTGCAGGTCGAGATCGGCGCCCAGCTCGGCCGCGAGCGCGGGCCAGAGCGCCAGCGAGCGCAACCCCAGGCGATGCACGAGTTCCTCGGCCGACTCCACCTCGGCCCAGGGCGCCAGCATGCCGGCGGCGGTGTAGGCTGCGGCGCTCTCGGTTCCCTCGGGATCGCGCTCGAACAGGCTCACCCGCCAGCCCGCGCGCAGCAGGCGCCAGGCCATGAGCCGGCCCATCAAGCCCGCACCGGCGATTGCGGCGTGCATGTCAGTCCGCCTGCTTCAGGTAGATTTCGCTGCCGCGCTCGCGATACTCCTTCGATTTCTCGGCCATGCCGCGTTTGGCGTATTCGCGCACTTCCTGGGTGATCTGCATGGAGCAGAACTTGGGTCCGCACATGGAGCAGAAGTGCGCCACCTTGGCGCCCTCCTGGGGCAGCGTCTCGTCGTGGAAGGCCAGCGCGGTTTCGGGGTCGAGCGACAGGTTGAACTGATCGCGCCAGCGAAATTCGAAGCGGGCCTTGGAGACCAGATCGTCGCGGTAGCGGGCGCCCGGGTGGCCCTTGGCGACATCGGCGGCGTGGGCGGCGATCTTGTAGGCGATGATGCCCTGGCGCACATCCTCGCGATCGGGCAGCCCCAGGTGCTCCTTGGGCGTCACATAGCAGAGCATGGCGCAGCCGAACCAGCCGATCATGGCGGCGCCGATGCCGCTGGTGATGTGATCGTAGCCCGGCGCGATGTCGGTGGTGAGCGGC
>JBFXFL010000001.1:117021-157285 GCA_050179115.1 Porticoccaceae bacterium
GGGCAGCCCCAGGTGCTCCTTGGGCGTCACATAGCAGAGCATGGCGCAGCCGAACCAGCCGATCATGGCGGCGCCGATGCCGCTGGTGATGTGATCGTAGCCCGGCGCGATGTCGGTGGTGAGCGGCCCCAGCGTGTAGAAGGGAGCCTCATGGCACCAGTCAAGCTGCTTGTCCATATTCTCCTTGATGAGATGCATGGGCACATGGCCGGGCCCCTCGATCATGGTCTGGACGTCGTGCTTCCAGGCGACCTTGGTGAGTTCGCCCAGGGTTTTCAGCTCCGCGAGTTGCGCCGCGTCGTTGGCATCGGCGCCGGCGCCCGGACGCAGGCCGTCGCCCAGCGAAAAGCTGACGTCGTACGCCTTCATGATGTCGCAGATGTCCTCGAAGCGGGTGTAGAGGAAATTTTCCTTGTGGTGGGCGATGCACCACTTGGCCAGGATGGAGCCACCGCGCGACACGATGCCAGCCACCCGGTCGACGGTCAGCGGCACATAGGCAAGGCGCACTCCGGCGTGGATGGTGAAGTAGTCGACGCCCTGCTCCGCCTGTTCGATCAGGGTGTCGCGGAAGATTTCCCAGGTCAGATCCTCGGCAACGCCATCGACTTTCTCCAGTGCCTGATAGATGGGCACGGTGCCGATGGGCACCGGCGAGTTGCGGATGATGTGGTCGCGGATGCCGTGGATATGGCGGCCGGTGGAGAGATCCATCACGGTGTCGGCGCCCCAGCGGGTGGCCCACACCAGTTTTTCCACTTCTTCCTCCACGCCCGAACTGACCGCCGAATTGCCGATATTGGCATTGATCTTCACCAGGAAATTGCGCCCGATGATCATGGGTTCCAGTTCCGGATGGTTGATGTTGGCGGGAATGATGGCGCGCCCCGCCGCCACTTCGGCGCGCACGAACTCGGCGCTGATCTCGCGGGGCAGATTGGCGCCCATGGGATTGCCGCGCAGGCGTGCGACGCGCTCCGCGCTGTCGAACTCGGTGCCGGCGAGCGCGCGGGCCTGGTTCTCGCGCAGCGCGATGAACTCCATCTCCGGCGTGATGATGCCCTGGCGCGCGTAGTGGAGCTGGCTGACATTGCGGCCCGGCCTGGCACGCAGCGGCGCCCGTTGCAGCGCCGCGCTGTGGTTGGGATCGGCACTGCCGTTGGTGCGCCGGTTGTAGGGATCGGGTTCCGGCTCGCAGTCACCGCGCGCGGCGATCCAGGGGCCGCGGTGATCGGGCAGGCCCTTGTGGATATCGAACGTCAGGTCGAGATCGCTGTAGGGTCCGGAGGTGTCGTAGACCTGGGCGCTGGTGCCGTCGGTGAGCGCGATCTCCCGCATCGGCACCCGCACCGTGCCGGCGGCGTTGCTCACATAGATCTTGCGGCTCGCCGGCAGGGGCTGCCGGGGCAAGGGTTCTGGCTTCAGGGTGCTTACGGTGGGTTTGGCCATGATGGTCTCCTCGCGTGGGATGGGTGACCAGCGTGGAGTACGGAAGGCAGGCGTTCACTCTTCCCTACGCCGATGCGAGTCGGATCAGGTTCCACGGGTCTGCCGGTTTGGCATCTCAGCCCCAGAAGGGCGCCCCGAGAGTTGCGCGTTGATTATAGGCCTGAAGACTCGCTGCGCAAGGACGGATTGACAGGCCGCGGCTCAGGCCAGCGCGGAACTCCGCATCGTCAACGCATGGATTTGCTTCAGGCGCTCCGGATTCGCCAGTGTCGATTCAAGATCCTCCAAACCCGCGCGCTAGGTCGGTGCTCATCCATTCGGCGCGTAGATTACGCACGGCGGCAAATCCCGACCAGCCAGGTCCGCCAGGGGCGCCCAAAGCGGGTCGATGTGCGTGCTAAGCTGCGCACAACCGCGCAGCGACGCCACACACTCAACCGATCGCCCACTTCGTATCCGGCACGATGGAAACTGATGTTCCCGCCCTTATGGTCAATCTCGCGGTGGGCACCGGCATGGGCACTCTCACCGTGCTGGTGCATTTCTGGGGCCTTGTTTTCCTCACCTATATCATGAGCCGGCATGGCCATCGGCTGCATCCCCACGACAGCCACACGCGCCGCGCCGCGGTCATCCTGGCGGTGGTGTTCGGCATCTTTGTGCTCCATGGCATCGAGATCTGGCTGTACGCGGCACTCTATTTCTGGCTTGGTGAAATGCGGAACTTCGAGCAAGCCCTGTATTTCTCCACGGTAACCTTCACGACCGTGGGGTTCGGCGACATCGTGCTCTCACCGCGCTGGCGGATGGTGAGCGCGATCGAGTCCGCCAACGGCTGGATTCTGTTTGCCTGGTCGACGGCTTTCCTGTTGACCGTGACCACGCGGCTCAAGCTGCTCGAACACGACTGGCTCGACCGACGCGACTGAACCGACGCGAGTTGGCGGAAAATATTCAGTTCGGTGCTTCCGGCAGGGGTTCGGCAACGAGGACGTGTTGCCGTTCCAGCTCGGAAATCTCCGCATCGGTATAAGCGAGCAGATTTTTCAGCACCGCGTGGTTGTGCTCGCCCAGATAGGGCGCTTCGAGATCCGCCACGCCGGCGTATTCCGAAAACCGCAGCGGCATGCCCGGCATCTGAAAAGTCCCGAACTCGCGCTCGGTCACCGTGCGCACCGTGCCGCGCTCGATGAAGTGCGGATGGTGCATGGCCTCCTCGACGCTGAGCACCGGCGCCACCGGAATGCGGCGTTCCTCCAGAATCCGGATCACTTCCTCGTCGCTGGCCTGAGACTGAATCCAGTCTTCGATGATGGCGACCAGCGCGAAGCGATTTTTGGCCCGGTCACGAGGATCCTTGAAGCGTGGATCGGTCATCAACTCGGATTTTCCCATCGCCTCGCACAACTCCTTCCACTGATGCAGCACCGCGATGATGATCAGATAGCGCTCGGGCGCCTTGCCCTTGAAGCAGCCCAGGGGTGCCATGCCCGGATGGTGGGAACCGCCGCGGGTCGGTTTCAATTTGCCTTCGCTGGCGCTGATCATGCCCACGTTGAGCTCGTGGCAATGGAAGTAGCTGTCGATCAGTGAAATATCGAGCAGCTGGCCCGGACCGCCGAGAGCGCGCCGGTACAGGGCCGCGTTGATCGCCGCCAGCGCGTGCACACCGGTCGTGACATCGCCGATCGCCGCCATCGGCAGGCTGGGCGCCTTGTCGCGCTCGCCGATCAGGCTGGTGATCCCCGCGTACGCCTGGGCGATGTAGTCGAACCCGGGGCGGTCGGCGAGCGGGCCTGTCTGCCCGAAGGTGGATATCGAGCACATGATGAGTTTCGGGTTGATGCGATGAACCGTCGCCCAGTCCAGGCCCATGCGCCCGATCACGCCCGGCGCGAAGTTTTCCACCAGCACGTCGAACTTCGGTACCAGATCGAGCAGCACCTTGCGTCCCGCAGGGGTTTTCACATCGACACAGAGACTTTTCTTGCCGCGGTTCTGCTGCACAAAATACGCGGAACGCCCGCCCTTCAGATAGCCCGCCTTGCGCACCTGGTCGCCCCAGGGCGCCAGTTCCAGCTTGACGATCTCGGCGCCCATTTCCGCCATCAGGCGGGTCGTGGTGGGGCCCGCGAGATGCTGGGTGAAATCCAGCACGCGCAGACCGTCCAAGATAGGTTCATCGTTCATCGGCCGCACCCTCAATCTTGTTGTTATCTGGAGTCGCTTGCGATGCCCCGGCCCCGGCTTACCACCGTCAGGCATCCGTACGGTTACCGACGGAGACCAGCCAAATGGTCATCGCACCAAAAAACTGTAACCCCTGTGCCTGTGCTTGTCTCTAGCCCCCCGCAGTCAGCGGCGCGTGCAACGCCCTCGGCATGGGGCGGAACTCCCGCCCCAAAGCGCGCGCCGCGCTGCCGCGCGGCGCAGGGTTGGCAGCGGTGACCCAGACTCGATCGCGAGAGATGATGGCGATGCCGCCATGGGTGCCGGGACCGGGTCGGGGGTCACGCAGAGAACCCGGCCCGGGCTGTTGTTCGGCGCGGCACCATGTCAGGATATTCCCATGATCGGCCACGGCTAATCCATAATCAGCCAGGCCTAACTAATACTAATAAGGAGGACATCGGCATGACCTCGCCCGCCACCCACCGCGACGACCCGCGCGCGCTGATCGACTATCCATTGGTCGATGCGGACTGTCACTACTACGAGCCCGACGATTGCTACACCCGCCACATGGAAAGCCGGTTCCGCGCCGACGCCATCACTGTGGTGCGGGGGTTGAGCACCCACGCCCAGGTCCACTTTCGCGGCCGCCGCCTCAGCTTTTTCAGCGCCCCGCCCGGCGAACACGCGGGCAAACCCGGGTCTTACAAAGCGTTCTATCGCAGCGACCAGCCCAAGGGCGCGCATATTCTCGCCGCCGATCCCATTTCCTGTTTCGACCTGCCGGAATCCATGCAGCGCGACGCACGGCTGCGCTGGTTCGATCGCTACGGCGTCGAAGCGGGCATCTTCCTGCCCTCGCTCGGCGTCGGTGTCGAAATGCAGTTGCGCGACGCTGGCCCGGAGGTGGTCATGGCCAACCACCGCGCCTTCAATCGCTGGCTCCGGGACGACTGGGGCTGGGATTACCGGAACCGCATCTTTGCCGCGGCCCAACTGTCGCTGGTGGATATCGATCTCGCCGTCGCCGAACTCGACCGCGTGCTGGCCGAGGGCGCCCGCATCGTCAACCTGATTCCCGGGCCGGTGCTCGGGCGTTCGCCCGCGGACCCGCATTTCGATCCCTTCTGGGCGCGCTGCCAGGAAGCCGGGATTCCGGTGGCATTCCATCTGGGCAACGCCGGCTTCGAGGAACTGGTCTCGGCGGCCTGGGGCGAAAATCCGCGGCCACCTCACCACCGGGTTACCGCCTTTCAGCATGTGATCGGGATGATGGAGCGCCCCGTCACCGACACCCTCGCGGCACTCATCATGCACAACCTGTTCGGCCGCTTCCCGCGTCTGCGTGTGGCATCGATCGAAAACGGCTCGTCCTGGGTCACCCCGCTGCTGCGCAAGCTCGACAAGTCCGCCAAAATCGCCGGCAACAATTTCACTTTCGGGCCATTGCATGCGCGTCCGAGCGCAATCTTTCTCGACCGCATTCGCGTCTGCCCCTTCCCGGAGGACAACATCCCGGAGCTGATCGCCGCCGTCGGGCCGGATGTCGCCCTGTTCGGCTCCGACTGGCCGCACCCGGAAGGCCTCGCCGAGCCCCTCGAATTCGCCGACGGCCTGGCCGGGCTCGACTACGCCCAGGTGCGCAATGTGATGCGCAGCAATACCGCGGAGTTGCTGGGATTGAAAGCTTGAATCTTCCGCCGCAGGGGAGCAAAGCCACGATATATCAGGCCGGGCAGGTCAGGCGTATCCTGCTCAGGTGCAAGTCGGTCATTCAAGGTGGCGCGGCGGTCCGCGGCAAGCCAGAGACCCTGATCCATGCTCCCTCGGCCGGCCGGCCCCGAAAATTCTGCGCCGAAACAATGTCTATTGCGGAACCTGACCCGATGTCGGTTCTGCCAGGGTTTCCGTGCTGCGGACCGCCACAGGGTGGTCCGGGCAGGCGCTCATTTATCACAGATATCGAAGTAGTTCAGCTGTTCAACACCTTAACCATCAGGAGCCTTACCCATGACCAGTGCAAAGAAATACTCAACCGATCCGGCCGAGCTGGGGTTTGACCCGGCACAACTGCGTGCGAAATACATCCATGAGCGCGACAAGCGCATCCGCAAGGAGGGCTTCGGTCAATACAGGAATGCCGCCGGGCAGTTTTCACATTTCATGGAAGATCACTATGTCGCGCCCGGCTTCACCCGGGCACCGCTCACCGACGAGGTTGAAGTGGTGGTCATCGGCGGCGGTTTTGGCGGCCTGCTGGCCGGCGCGCGTTTGCGCGAAGCGGGTGTCCAGGATATCCGCGTCATCGACAGGGCCGGGGATTTTGGCGGTACCTGGTACTGGAACCGCTATCCCGGCGCCCAGTGCGACATCGAAGCCTATGTCTACATGCCGCTGCTGGATGAGTTGGACTATGTGCCCACCGAGCGCTACGCCCACGCCCCCGAACTGCTCCAGCACAGCATCAACATCGCCAAGAAATATGATCTCTATCGGGATACCTGTTTCCAGACCGAGGTGACCGAGATCCGCTGGGATGAGGGCATTTCCCGCTGGATCATCCACACCGATCGCGGCGACGCGATGAAGGCCCACTACATCGCGATGGCCAACGGCCTGCTGACCCGCCCCAAGTTGCCGGGCATCCCGGGAATCGAGAAATTCAAGGGTCATACCTTTCACACCAGCCGCTGGGATTATGACTATACCGGGGGTAGCTGCGATGGCGGTCTGCACAAGCTGAATGACAAACGCGTCGGCATCATCGGTACCGGCGCCACGGCGGTGCAGTGCATTCCCCATCTGGGCGAAGCGGCAAAACGACTATATGTATTCCAGCGCACTCCTTCATCTGTGGACGCGCGCTACAACGCGCCCACCAGCCCGGAATGGAAAGCCAAGCTCAAGCCCGGTTGGCACAAGGAGCGCGTCGAGAACTTCAATCTGGCGCTGGGTGGCGGCTATACGGATGACGACATGGTCGGCGATGGCTGGACCGATATCTTCCGCAACATCGGCGGCATCGTCACCGGCGACATCAATGAACTCACCGAGGCCGAGAAAGAAGAAGTCTTTGAGCTGGCCGATTTCAAAAAAATGCAGGAAATCCGCGACCGGGTCGCAGCGATCGTGCAGGACCAGGAAACTGCCGAGGCCCTGAAAGCCTATTATCGCCAGTACTGCAAGCGTCCGTGCTTCCACGACGAATACTTGCAGACCTTCAATCGTCCCAGCGTAACCCTGGTCGACACCCATGGTCAGGGCGTGGACGAGGTCACCGAAAAGGGCGTGATCGTCGATGGCAAGGAATATGAAGTGGATTGCCTGATCTTCTCCACCGGCTTTGAAGTGGGTACCAGCTACACCAGCCAGTCGGGCTACGACGTCATCGGCCGCAACGGCGTCAGGCTGAGCAAGAAATGGGCGGACGGGCTCGCGACCTTTCACGGCTTGCAGAGCCGCGGCTTCCCCAACTGCTTCTTTCTCGGCTTCACCCAGACCGGCGTCACCCCCAACGCCACCCATATGCTCAGTGAGCAGGCCGGGCATCTGGCCTACATCGTGCAGCAGGGCATGGCCAGGGGCGCGAAAACGGTCGAGGTCACCCAGGAAGCGGAAGACGAGTGGTGCAACATCTGCAACAGCTATGGCGACAAGACCGAACGTCTGTTGGCGGAATGCACGCCGGGTTATTACAACAACGAAGGCGGTGGCAAGAACAAGAACGGCTTTATCTCCGGCCAGTTTGGTGGCGGTGCCGCCAAGTTTTTCGACATCCTCAAGAAATGGCGTGCCGAAGGCAATTTACGGGGGCTGGAGATCAAATAACAGATTGTCGACGCGTCAGCGAAATTGGACCTCGCCCACCCCGACTCGATTTGTCAGTGTGGGCGAGGTCATGACAACCCAACGCCAAGGCAACATGTCACTGCTGGGTGCGGCGGCAATATTGTGATGTTGCATCATCGCGATAGTTACCTCAGCTGTCCGTTGAGATCAAACCCCCGCGTACATTGTGGAAGCAGCAAACGCGATGGAACGCGGGATGCTTCAAGCGACTTCGATCACGGTTGCGAGCCGGGAGCCGGCGGATTGCATTTGGTCGCGGTCGCCCCCAACTAATGCTCTGCAACTCAAACCAAAGCACCGGCGCCCGGGAGTATCTCGATGTCATCGCGCGACATGGAAAACTGGATGTGGTCGGAGGCGGTCCGGATGCTGGACCGCGCCGAGCGTATGCAGCGCCATTTCTACCAGCCGGGTTCCGGCAAGCGTCAATCCCGCTGGGAACCGCCGGTGGACGTCTATGAAACGGACGATCACCTGTGGGTGGTGACCGCGCTGCCGGGCGTCGCTCCGGAACGGGTATCCGTGCAGGTGCAGCAGGGCGTACTGATCGTGGCCGGCGAGCGCCGCCTGCCGGAGGCGGTCCGCAGCGGGCGTATGCACCGTGTCGAGATCCCCGCCGGCCGCTTCGAACGGCGCCTGGTGTTGCCGTCCCGTCCCCTGGAACTGGCCCATCACGAACTGCTGGATGGCTGTCTGTATCTCGGCTTTCGCAAACTCTAGAGTCACGCCATGACTGATCAGCAAATGCCCAAAGCCACTGAATCCGTTGCCCGCGACTGGCCCGAGGATTTTTTGATCCTGCTGCCGGTGCGCAATGTCGTGCTGTTCCCGGAGCTGGTGATGCCGCTCGCGGTGGGCCGTCCCGCCTCGATCGCGGCGGCCCAGGAGGCGATTCGCGCCGAGCGGCCGATCGGGCTCATCCTGCAGCGCGATCCGGCACTGGAGGATCCGGGCGCGGACGACATCTATCGGGTCGGCACCATCGCCAATGTGCTGCGCTTCGTCACCGGCGACGACGAACAGCACCACCTCATCTGTCAGGGGGAAGCGCGCTTCCGGATCCTGGATTTCATTCCCAGCGCACCTTTTCTCGCGGCGCGGGTGGAACGTATCCACGAGCCGCACGCCGCGGGCGACAAGGAGCTCGAAGCGCGCCTGCTGGCGCTGCGCGAACGGGCGCTCGAAGCCTTGCAACTGTTGCCCCAGACTCCCCAGGAACTGGTGAACGCGCTGCGCCTGATCACCTCCCCCGGGCTGATGGCGGACACGGTCGCCGGCTACATGGATCTCAAGCCGGAAGACAAACAGGACATCCTGGAAACCCTCGACCTCAGGCAGCGCATGGACAAGGTACAGGCGCTGCTCGACTACCGGGTGGAAGTGCTCAAGCTGTCGCAGAAGATCCACCAGCAGACCCGGGAGCGGATGAGCGAGCGCCAGCGCGAGGCTATGCTGCGGGAACAGATGCGCTCGATCCAGCAGGAACTGGGCGAAGGCGAGGAGCGCAGCGCCGAAATCCGCGAACTGACCGAGGCCGTGGAACAGGCCGGCATGCCGGAGGAAGCCAACACCCAGGCGCTGCGGGAGATCAAGCGTCTGGAACGCATGCCGGAGGCGGCGGCGGAATACTCGATGGTGCGCACCTATCTGGAGTGGCTGACCGAACTGCCCTGGTCCAAGGAATCCGAGGACAAGATCGATATCGAGCAGGCACGCCGCGTCCTCGACGAGGATCACTATGGTCTGGACAAGGTCAAGCGGCGCATCCTCGAACACCTGGCAGTGCACAAGCTCAACCCCAGGGGCAAAAGCCCGATCCTCTGTTTCGTGGGTCCGCCCGGCGTCGGCAAGACCTCGCTGGGCCAGAGCATCGCACGCGCCATGGGACGCCAGTTCCAGCGCATTGCGCTCGGCGGTGTCCACGACGAGGCCGAGATTCGCGGCCACCGGCGCACCTATATCGGCGCTCTGCCCGGCAACATCATCCAGGGCATCCGCAAGGCGGGCACCCGCAACCCGGTGTTCATGCTCGACGAGATGGACAAACTGAGCGCGAGCTTCCACGGCGATCCCGCCTCGGCCCTGCTGGAAGTGCTGGACCCGGAGCAGAACGCCACCTTTCGCGACAATTATCTGGGCGTGCCTTTCGACCTCTCCCACGCCATGTTCATCGGCACCGCCAATGTGCTGGACCAGATTCCGGGTCCGCTGCGCGACCGCATGGAAGTGATCGAACTGCCGGGTTACACGCGCGAGGAAAAAATCGAAATCGCCCGCCGCTACCTGGTGGGACGCCAGTTACAGGCGGCGGGGCTCAGTGCCGAACAGTGCCGCATCGGCGACGCTGCGCTGTCGCAGCTCGTCGCCGACTACACCCGCGAAGCCGGCTGCCGCAATCTCGAGCGGGAGATCGGCGCCGTGGTGCGTCATGTCGCCGTGCGCATCGCCGCGGGGACCATCGAGCGCGCCGAGATCGGCCCGGACGATCTGCGCGCCATTCTGGGACCACCGCGCTTCGAGGACGAACTGGCGATGCGCACCAGCGTGCCGGGCGTGGCGACGGGGCTCGCCTGGACCCCCACCGGGGGCGATATCCTGTTCATCGAGGCGAGTCGCGCACCGGGCAACGGCCGCCTGATCCTCACCGGCCAGCTCGGCGACGTAATGAAGGAGAGTGCCCAGGCGGCGCTCACCCTGATCAAGGGACGCGCCGCGAGCCTGGGACTGGAGCCGGATCTGTTCGAAAAAAATGATATCCACATCCATGTGCCCGCCGGTGCCATCCCCAAGGACGGCCCGAGCGCCGGTGTGGCCCTGTATATCGCCCTGGTGTCACTGCTCACCAACCGCACCATCCGGCCCGAAGTCGCCATGACCGGCGAGATCACCCTGCGGGGCCTGGTACTGCCGGTCGGGGGCATCAAGGAAAAGACCCTGGCCGCGCTGCGCGCCGGGATCAAGACCGTGCTGCTGCCTGCCCGCAACCAGAAGGACGCGGAAGAGATTCCCGAGAGCGCGCGGCGCCAGCTCGAACTGCACTGGATCGAACAAGTCGATCAGGCGGAGGCGCTGGCACTGGTGGCACCGGCCGCAGCGCAAGGTACGGATGAAGCCGCTGCGACAACTGCCTAGCAGCCTGTCGAAAAATGTCGCGCGGCAGCGAGCATGGTAGCGGGCAAAACGCGACGGCCGTGATCGGTTGTACGCTGCCGGCTGAAGCGTCAACGCCCGCCCCTCCAATCGCACGGGCCACACCCTCTACGGGCGGTGCGACCTCCACCGCCATCCGCTCGCCCCGGCTCCCCGCCAACCCGTCAGCGCCCCCGGCAATTCGGCGCGACACCGACCGGAAGTGAGGGGTGAAAGGTTTTTTCTCCGTATAATCGGCCATTGCAAACATTTCGCGAAGCAGGGTCCGAGCGACGTGCGCGGTCGAAGATGAACACTTACCTCGTGGGCGGCGCCATCCGCGACCGACTGCTGGGCCTGCCGGTGCGGGAGCGCGACTGGGTGGTGGTGGGCGCCACGCCCGAGGCCATGCGCGCCCGGGGCTTTCGCCCCGTGGGCCGGGATTTCCCGGTGTTCCTGCATCCCGACACCGGCGAGGAATACGCCCTCGCCCGCACCGAGCGCAAGACCGCTCCGGGACATACCGGCTTCATGTTTCATGCGGAACCTGGCGTGACGCTGGAACAGGATCTCCAGCGCCGCGACCTCACGATCAATGCCATCGCCGAAAGCACCGAGGGTCTGCTGATCGATCCCTGCGGAGGACTGCGCGACCTGGAAAATCGGGTGCTGCGCCATGTTTCCGACGCCTTCGTGGAAGACCCGCTGCGGGTGTTGCGGGTGGCGCGATTCGCCGCCTCCCTCCACCCGCTGGGCTTTCGCGTGGCGCCGGAGACTCTCACACTGATGACGACCATCGCCGCGAGCGGCGAGCTGGAGCACCTCTCGGCGGAACGCATCTGGCGTGAGACTGAGCGTGCCCTCGGGAGCCCATCCCCACGCACCTACATCGAAGTGTTGCGCGCCTGCGGCGCGCTCAGGGTTCTGCTGCCGGAAGTGGATGCACTGTTCGGCGTGCCCCAGCGCGCGGACTACCACCCGGAAATCGATACCGGCCTCCACGTGCTGATGGCGCTGGATCGCGCGGCGGAAATGCAGGCGGATTCCACGGTGAGCTTCGCGGTGCTGATGCACGATCTCGGCAAGGCCGCCACCCCCGCCGATGTGCTGCCCCGCCATATCGGCCACGAAGCCAGCGGCGTGCCGCTGGTCAACGAGGTCTGCGACCGGCTGCGGGCTCCCAATCCCTATCGGCGCCTGGCGGTGGCGGTTACCCGTTACCATCTTCAGTGCCACAGAATTCGCGAGCTGCGTCCGATCACGGTGCTGAAAATACTTCAGGCACTGGATATCTACCGCCGCTTCGAGACGCTCGAACCCTTTCTGATGGCCTGCGAAGCCGACGCGCGCGGTCGCGGCGGCGGCTTGGAGATGCAGCCGTACGAGTCGGCGGCCTGGCTGCGCGGATTGGTGCCGCGGGTGCTCGCGGTGCGCGCCGCGCCGCATGTGGCGGCGGGTCTGGCGGGCGCCGCGCTCGCTGATGCCATCAACCGGGATCGCGAGGCCGTAATCGCCGCCTACCGGTGGGAAACCGCCCATGCCGGCTGAGGCGCCGGTCGCACTGATCACCGGCGCGGCGCGGCGCATCGGCGCCGCCATCGCCCGCGAGTTGCACAGTGCCGGGTTTCGGGTGCTGATCCACTGCCGCGAATCGCTCGCCCCCGCACAGGACCTGTGCGCGCAATTGCAGTCGATGCGCGCGGATTCCGCCGCGGTACTGAGCGCGGATCTCGCCGATCACGCGCAGGTGGGAGCGCTGGCGTCAGCCGCCGTCAGCCGCTGGGGCCGTCTCGACGCCCTGGTCAACAATGCCTCGGCGTTTTACCCCACGCCGCTCGCCGAAGCAGACGTTGCACAGTGGGACGATCTGATGGCAAGCAATCTCAAGGCGCCGTTTTTTCTGTGCCGCGATCTCGCACCGGCGCTCGCGCAAACCGGCGGCGCCATCGTCAACATCGCCGATATCCACGGCCTGCGACCGCTTCCGGAACACGCGATCTATTGCATCGCCAAAGCCGGCAACCTGATGCTGACCCGCGTGATGGCGCGCGAACTGGCACCCCGGGTGCGGGTCAACGGCATCGCGCCCGGCGCCATTCTGTGGCCGGAAAATCCCGCGTCCACAGATGTCCTGGCACAGCAGAAAATCCTGCACTCCATTGCGCTCGGCCGGCTGGGTGCGGCGGAAGACATCGCGCGGGTCACCCGGTTTCTGCTCACCGCCGCCACCTACGTCACCGGTCAGGTGATCGCCGTGGATGGCGGCGCGCATCTCGCACTTACCGCATCTTGACCGGCATCAACTCCGCGCCGGCATACGCGACATGTCTCGCAGGTTGGCCCTTGAAAAAAAATTCACCGTGACAACATTAGTCGGTACCAAACACCGCTGAATGATTTCCGGGAGGTTTACCATGCCACTAGTACCACGAGGACGCCTGTTCGACCTGGACCAGGTGTTCGATAACTTTCTGTCGCCCTTGCAGCGCCTGGAACAGGCCGATACCGGATTTTTCGCGCCGCGAGTGGACATCCACGAAAAACCCGATCATTACGAAATCACCGCCGAACTGCCCGGCGTGAAGCGTGAGGATATTCACATCGAGCTGGAAGACGGCACGCTGACGATCAGCGCAGAAACACGCCGCGACGATGTGGAGAAAAAAGAAGGTCGGGTGATTCGGCAGGAACGTCGTTACGGCAAGTACATGCGCAGCTTCAATCTGGGCGGTGATATCCACGACGCCGATATCAGCGCGACGTTCGAAAATGGAATTCTCAAACTCAAGGCGCCAAAAGCGACCGACACCAAACCCAAGCAACGCCGGATCGAAGTGGGCTGATCGGGCCGGGCGACACAGTGACGCCGCTCAGTCGGGCGTCGCTGTGTCGGAGGTCGCCCCTGGGGACCAATTGAACGGCACCGGCCACAGTTTCTGGCAGCCGAGATCGAGTTCCGCCGCCAGTTGCCGATAGCGCTGCCCCACCACGGGGTGACGCTCGTCCGGGATGATGTCCGCAAGCGGCCGCAATACGAAGGCGTATTTCAAAATCTCCCCGCGTGGAAGTTCGATGCCGTCGACCGATCCGACCTGATCGCCGTAGATCAGGATGTCGATATCCAGCGTTCGCGGTGCAAATTTTTCTCCACTGCGGCATCGCGCATTCAGATGTTCGATGGCACGCAGATGCCCCGCAAGCTGGCCCACCGACAGTTCGGTATCCATGCCCGCCACCAGGTTGTAGAAATTTTCGCCGGCAAAACCCACCGCCTCGCTTTCGTACACGGGCGACAGAACCAGCGCGCCGAACTCCGCGGCCAGCGCATCAAGTGCTGCCCGGAGATGCCGCTCCGGCTCGATATTCGATCCGAGACTCAGGTAGACGCGGGGCATCAGGGGCGCGCGCCGCGTTCGATCAGGATGCCGACATCCTGGGCACCGCGCAGCGCCCCGGGCTTGCTCAGGCGCAGACGCAGCCAGGGCACCGGGAATTCGGTCAGTACCAATGTGGCGACTTCCTCGGCCAGACGCTCCACCAGCAGGCAGCCGCTGCTCTCGACGTGGGCGATGATGCGCTTGGCGACCGCCTTGTAGTTGAGCGCGTACTGAATATCGTCGCTGGCGGCGGCGCGGCTGATGTCCGCTGCCATCTCCAGGTCCAGCGAAACCGTCTGCCGCACTTCGCGCTCCCAATCGTAAATGCCGATGGTGGTGTCGATACACAGGTCGCGGATGTAGACGATGTCCATGGTGATTCCAGAGCGTGGCAGCGGCTCAGGCCGCTCCCAGGGGTGGCAGGCTGGTCATGGGCCAGCGCGGCAGGGCGCGGATGGCGAGATCGTCGCCGCCACCGTGCAGCAGGCGCTGACAGCCGGCGTAGGCGATCATCGCGCCGTTGTCGGTACAGAATTCGTTGCGCGCGTAACAGACCCGCGCGCCGCGGGCGGCGAGTTTGCGCTCCAGGCGCTCCCGCAGCAACCGGTTGGCGGAGACGCCGCCGGCAATCACCAGGGTACGCAGTCCGGTCTGCTCGATGGCCCGACTGCACTTGATCACCAGCGTGTCCACTACCGCTTCCTGAAAGGCGCAGGCGATATCGGCCCGGGTCTGTGCGTCCGGCAGGCCGTCGGCAGCACCGTGCGCGGCAACCGTGTTGAGGGTGAAGGTCTTGAGACCGGAAAAACTGAAATCGAGCCCGGGTCGATCCGTCATGGGGCGCGGAAACCGGAACCGGGCAGGGTCGCCCGATGCGGCGAGCCGGGCGATCTCGGGGCCGCCGGGATAGCCCAGATCGAGCATCTTGGCGGCCTTGTCGAAGGCTTCGCCGGCGGCGTCGTCCAGGGATTCGCCGAGCATTTCGTACTCCCCGATGCCCGCTACCTGCACCAGCTGGGTGTGGCCGCCGGACACCAGCAACGCCACGAACGGAAAGGCCGGTGGCTCCGCTTCCAGCATGGGTGCGAGCAGATGGCCTTCCATGTGATGCACACCGATCGCCGGTACCTGCCAGGCATAGGCAAGGGCACGCGCCACCGCCGCGCCCACCATCAGCGCGCCGATCAACCCGGGGCCCGCGGTATAGGCGATGCCGTCGATCTGCTCCGGCCGCGTGCCGGCGTCGGCCAGCACCACCTTGATCATCGGCAGCAGCCGGCGCACATGGTCGCGGGAGGCGAGCTCGGGCACCACGCCACCGTATTCGGCGTGCAGTTCGATCTGGCTGTGGAGGGCGTGCGCGAGTAGACCCCGCGCACTGTCGTAAACAGCCACGCCGGTCTCATCGCAGGATGTTTCTATACCCAGAACCCGCATGATCGCTCGCTACAACCAGGGGGGGCATGATAATCCCCGGGTTCGGGCCCTGGCCAGTTCGCGCCGATGGCACTGCCGCGGAGGGAATTCCACGCCCGCATCGGTCCGCGGCAACCCGGCTTTGCAACCGGCGCACTAAGTCAGTAAAATCCGCCTCCCGACCCTGCCCGCTTGGTCATTCAGGATAGAGCATAGATGCCGTCAGTACGTGTCAAAGAGAACGAACCTTTCGACGTGGCCCTGCGCCGTTTCAAGCGCTCCTGCGAAAAGGCCGGAGTCCTGGCCGAAGTCCGCCGCCGCGAGTACTATGAAAAACCGGCCTGGGCGCGCAAGCGCAAGTCCGCCGCCGCCGTGAAGCGCCACGCCAAGAAGCTCCAGCGCGAATCCCGCAAATTCCAGAAAATGTACTGACCGCGCGTTCTCCGGGTTGAAGCCGGCGCGGTGCCGGCTTCGTGGGCTGTCCATTCCAACCGAGCCCTGCGCATGACCGAATCCGGCCTCAAAATCCGGCTGCAAGACGCGATGAAAGCCGCCCTGCGCGCCCGCGAACGGGCGCGTCTCGACGCCATCCGGCTGATGCTGGCGGAAGTCCAGCGCATCGAGGTCGACGAACGCATTGCGCTCGACGACGCGCGGGTACTTGCCGTGCTCGACAAGATGACCAAGCAGCGGCGCGACTCGGCGGCCCAGTACCGCAGCGCGGGACGGGATGAACTCGCCGCGCAGGAGCTGGCCGAGATCGAGATCATCGCCAGCTTTCTGCCCACCGCATTGACCCCCGCCGAGATCACTGCCCTGATCGAGCAGGCCATCGCCAGCAGCGGCGCCAGCTCGGCGCGCGACATGGGCAAGGTCATGGCGATACTGAAGCCCGAGCTCCAGGGCCGTGCCGACATCGGCGCGGTCAGCGCCCAGGTAAAAACCCGCCTGGGTTGAGTCCCGCCCATCCCTGGGCTCCCCGGCGAGCCGGTTCTCCGATACCCGAGCCCGTGTTTCAATAGGCTCCGCATGGCCGGCCGCATCCCGCAATCTTTCATCGACGACCTGCTCGATCGCACCGACATTGTCGATGTCATCGGGGAGCGCCTGGAACTGCGCCGCGCGGGCAGCAACCACAAGGCCCGCTGCCCGTTTCACGACGAAAAAACCCCCTCTTTCTCGGTCAACCAGGAACGGCAGTTCTATTACTGCTTCGGCTGCAACGCGGGCGGCAATGCCATCGGCTTTGTGATGGCCTATGACCATATCGACTTTATCGCGGCCATCGAATACCTCGCCCACCGCGCCGGGCTGGAAATCCCCCGCGAAACCGACTCCGCCCCGGCCACGCGCCGCAACGAGCCCCTGTTGGCCATCCTCGAACGCGCCCAGACCTGGTATCGCGCGCAACTGCAGGAACACCCCGCTGCCGCGCAGGCGACCAACTATCTCAAGCAGCGCGGCGTGACGGCGGAAATTGCCCAGGAATTCGGCATCGGCTTCGCCCCGCCCGGCTGGGACAATCTCATCCGCTTTCTCGACGCCGGGAGCGATACCCAGACAGAACGTACCGACAGCGCGATTACCCTGCTGGTGGAGTCCGGACTTGCCGTCGCCCGGGAATCCGGCGACGGTCACTACGACCGTTTCCGCCACCGCATCATGTTTCCGATCCGCGATGCACGCGGCCGCACCCTGGGTTTCGGCGGCCGGGTGCTGGGGGACGACCAGCCCAAATACCTGAACTCCCCCGAAACCCCGGTATTCCACAAAGGCCGCGAACTCTACGGACTCTACGAGGCGCGCACCCACTTGCGCAGCGGCACCCCGCTGCTGGTGGTCGAGGGCTACATGGACGTGGTGGCCCTGGCCCAGTTCGGGATTCGCAACGCGGTGGCAACCCTCGGCACCGCTGTCACCCACGAGCACGTCACCAAGCTGTTTCGCCACACCAGCGACCTGGTGTTCTGCTTCGATGGCGACGCCGCCGGCCGCCGCGCCGCGAGCCGCGCCCTGGATGTCTGCCTGCCGGCACTCGACGACGGCCGCGCGGTGCGTTTCATGTTCCTGCCCGACGGCGAAGACCCCGACACCCTGGTGCGGCGCATCGGCAGCGGCGAGTTCTCGCAACTGATCGCGTCGGCGCAGCCGCTCTCGGAATTTCTGTTCGCCACGGCGGCGAGCGAACTGGACCTCGCGCTACCCGATGATCGCGCCCGCTTCTGCCAGCGCGCGGCGCCCATGATTCACCGCCTGCCGCCGGGCGTGTTGCGGCAACTGCTGCTGAGCGAACTGGCGACCCGCGCGGGGATTCCCGCCTCGACCCTGGAACAGCTCACCGCGCCCCGCGCCGGCGCCGGGCCCCGTGCCTCCGACCTTCCGGAGCATCGCACGACACCCGGCACGGTGACCAAGCCGCCCGCACCCGCGCCTCCGCACCGGGAAACAACTTCAAGACCGGGTCGCAACTACAAGACACCGCTGGTTCACCACCTGCTGGCGCTGCTCCTGCATCACCCCCGCCTGTGCACGGAACTCGCAGAAACGCTGGAATCCCTGCGGGGCGAAGCCATTCCCGATCTGGAGCTCGTCTTCAAGGTGTATGAGCTGCTGCAAAAAAATCCCGGTTACACCTTCAACCATGTACTGAGCTACTGGCACGGGATGCACGGTCAGGAGCAGCGCAATCTACTGGCCGGAATCGCCGCCAACGAGTTGCTACTGGCACCGGAAGCCGCGGCGGGGGACCATCTCGCCGAGGCGCGCGGAATCATCGCGCGGCTCCAGGATCTGGCCGAGCGCGACAAGCCGGCGGCGGCGCGCCTGCGCGGTTTGCTCGATCGCGACGCCCTCTCGGCGGAAGATTGCGCGCGCATCCGTGCGCTCATCCTGGAGCTGTCGACCAGAATCCCGAACGACCCCATAATCACCGAAGCGAAACAACGTGTTATGAAATCTTCATAAGGTAAATTAGATGCCTGCCTCGGGTTGCAATCGGTGGCTTGACACCCCATTAATTGGGTACAATGCGCCGCTTTATCCGCGCGCCCCCCACCAGAGCGATCAATGAGCGAAATCCAGCAGCAGTCCCGTATTCGTGAACTCATCAGCAAAGGCCGCGAGCAGGGTTACCTGACCTATGCCGAGGTGAACGATCACCTGCCGGAAGACATTTCCGATCCCGATCAGGTCGAAGACATCATCCAGATGATCAACGACATGGGGATCAATGTGTTCGAGGCTGCCCCGGACGCCGACACCCTGTTGATGACCTCGGGTGACGCCGCTCCCGACGAGATCGCCGCCGCCGAGGCCGCCGCCGCCCTGGCCGCGGTGGAAACCGAACAGCATCGCACTACCGACCCGGTACGCATGTACATGCGCGAGATGGGCTCGGTCGAACTCCTCACCCGCGAAGGCGAAATCGAAATCGCCAAGCGCATCGAGGAAGGTATCCGGGAAATCATGGCGGCTTTGGCCGAATGGCCCGGTGCCGTCGACGCCGTGCTCGCCGAATACGACCTCATCGCCACGGGCGAGCGCCGCCTGGCCGACATCATCGCCGGCTATCTCAACCCCATGGACAATGTCCCGTCCGCACTGTCGATCGCCACCAAGGCCGCCGAACTGGCCGCCGCCAAGGCCGTGAACGCCGAGGATGACGACGATGACGATGCCGATACCGAGGTGGAAGAAGACGAAGGCGGTCTTGACATCGAAGAGGCCCGCCGCCGCTTTGACGGAATCCGCCGCCAGAACGAAAAAACCAAGCGCTCCCTCGCACGCGGCGACCGCAAGAGCAGCGCCGTCCAGAAAAACCTCACGGAACTCAGCGAGCTGTTCAAATACCTGAAGCTGACCCCCAAACAGTTCGACCCGCTGATTCGCCAGGTTCAGGAAAGGATCGCCGAGGTCCGCAAACAAGAACGCAACATCATGGTGCTGTGCGTCAAGCGGGCCCGCATGCCGCGCAGCGAATTCATTGAGGGCTTTCCCGGTAACGAGACCAACACCAAATGGCTGGCGACGCTGACCCGCCGCAAGCAGCCCTATGCAGAAGCGCTCAAGACATATCAGGATGAAATCATCCGGATTCAGCAGCGTCTGGCGGTGAACGAAACCGAAACCGGCCTCAGCATCGCGCAGATCAAGGACATCAACCGCCGCCTCTCCATCGGGGAAGCCAAGGCGCGTCGCGCCAAAAAGGAGATGGTCGAAGCCAACCTGCGCCTGGTGATCTCCATTGCCAAGAAATACACCAACCGCGGCCTCCAGTTCCTCGATCTGATCCAGGAAGGCAACATCGGCCTGATGAAGGCGGTGGACAAGTTCGAATACCGTCGCGGCTACAAATTCTCGACCTATGCCACCTGGTGGATCCGGCAGGCCATCACGCGCTCCATCGCAGACCAGGCGCGCACCATCCGCATTCCGGTCCACATGATCGAAACCATCAACAAGCTCAACCGCATCTCGCGGCAGATTCTCCAGGAGATGGGCCGTGAACCCACGCCGGAGGAATTGAGCCTGCGCATGGATCTTCCGGAAGACAAGGTGCGCAAGGTACTGAAAATCTCCAAGGAGCCGATTTCCATGGAGACGCCCATCGGCGACGACGAAGATTCGCATCTCGGCGACTTCATCGAAGACCTCAACGTCGCCTCACCGATTCACGCCGCCACCCAGGAAAGCCTCACCGAGGCCACGCGCGAAGTGCTGAATTCGCTGACGGCCCGTGAGGCCAAGGTGCTGCGGATGCGCTTTGGTATCGACATGAACACCGACCACACCCTCGAAGAAGTCGGCAAGCAGTTCGATGTCACCCGCGAGCGGATTCGCCAGATCGAAGCCAAGGCGTTGCGCAAACTGCGCCACCCCAGCCGCTCTGAACACATGCGCAGCTTCCTCGACGATTGATCATCGCCGCGCACGACCACAAGGTAGTTCGCGGGCCCATAGCTCAGTTGGTTAGAGCAGTCGACTCATAATCGATTGGTCCCAGGTTCAAGTCCTGGTGGGCCCACCATCTTCCGATGGATCGCGACGGGTTGTGCCACAATCCGGCACCGAAACATCCGCTCCGGAAAAGCTGGCCGGACGATTCCGGCCTCTCGGGCCACTGCATCGTCGCACGCTGCGCCACCTGACACCCCCATGAACATACCCGTCATCACCGTCCCCGAGCCCGCCGTGACTTGCGCAAACTGCGCTGCCTGCTGCTGCCGCCTGGAAGTCATGCTCATCACCGAGACGGGCGTACCCGAGCGCTTCATCGAAACCGACCGATGGGGCGGGCGAACCATGATGCGGCTGGACGATGGCTGGTGCGCGGCGCTGAACCGCGACACCCTGATGTGCGGGATTTACGAGCTACGGCCCCTGATCTGCCATGAATTTGCCATGGGTGAAGACGAGTGTGTGGAGGAGCGGCGATCGACCGGCAGCCAGTAGCGCAGCACTGCTCTCCCGGGGCGCGAGCTACTCCAGCACCGCATGCCGGGCAAGCTTGAAGTATTCCACGTTGATCCAGAAGTGCAGCAGGATGCTCGCCGCGTAGCCCAGGGCAATGGCCCACGTCCATTTCAGGTGCGCGAAAAAAGTGTAGTGGCCGCGTGCAGCACCCATCACGGCGACACCGGCTGCCGATCCGATCGACAGCAGCGAACCCCCGATCCCCGTCGTCAAGGTCACCAGCAACCACTGCCCGTCGCTCATATCGGGGAACATGGTGAGCACCGCAAACATCACGGGAATGTTGTCAATGACCGCTGAAATGATCCCAATCAGCACGTTGGCGATCGTCGGCCCCATGCCGGTAAAGAGGAATTGGGAACCGACCGCCAGGTAACCCAAGGTGCCCAAGCCACCCACGCACATGATGATGCCGTAGAAAAACAGCAGCGTGTCCCACTCCGACCGCGCGACCTGATTGAAGGTGTTGAGCGGCTGGTGCGGGTCACCCTGCGCGGCATCACCGAGTCCGCCCTGGTCGATCATGCGATGGCGAATGCCGAATCCGGTGCGGTTCAGGATATAGCTCACCAGCATCAAGGCGCCGAGTCCTCCCATCATTCCGAGCACCGGCGGCAGATGCAGAAAGCTGTGCAGGCTCACGGTCATGGCGATGGTGCCGATGAACATGAAAAGGATCAGGATGCCGCCGTATTGAATCACTGGTCGGACGGACAGCGCCGCCGGCGTAGCCTTCGGCAACGTCATCGACATGATGGCCGCAGGTATCAACCAGCTGATCAGCGCCGGAATGAACAGCGCCAGGAATTCCTGGGCCGTGAGCACTCCCTTTTGCCAAACCATCAGCGTGGTGATGTCGCCAAACGGACTCCAGGCACCGCCTGCATTGGCGGCCACGACAATACTGATACAGGCTGCCACCACGAATCCCGGATAGCCCTGGCCCACCGCAAGCGCCACTGACGCCATCACCAGCGCCGTGGTCATATTGTCGGCCACCGGCGACATGAAAAAGGCCAGCCCTCCGGTAAGCCAGAACAGCGTTCGCAGTGAATACCCGCGCGACACCAGCCAGCCGCGCAGCGCATTGAATACGCCGCGCTCATCAAGGGTGTTGATGTACGTCATCGCGACCAGCAGAAACAGGAACAGTTCGCCGTACTCCAGCAGGCTGTGGCGTACGGTGGTGCTCACGGTCTCGACGTCACCCTGCTGGGCATAGGCCACTGCGATCAGAGCCCAGATCAAGGTCGCCGCAATCAGCACCGGAATCGACTTGCGCAGATGAACCCACTCTTCCATCACCACCAACACATACGCCGCGATGAACAGCGCGATGCACGGCAGGCCAATCCAGTGGAAGGTGAGGTCAGGGCCATTCTCGGGTACGGCGGCGGCGAATGATGCCAGCGGCAACAGGGCCATCAACCCGCACAGAAGCGATCGCAACATGGAGCTGCACCCGAATGGCGTGCAGCGAGCATAAACGCCGCTCTCGCTGAATTCCAACCTTATCCGGAGCCGTGCCGGGACTGACAGATGTGGCTCGCCGAGCCGACCCTCGCCTTGAGCTGCGTCCACTGCCTTTGCAGCTTCTCCTTGCGCTCGGCGCTCGGCCTCCTCGCCCTCGATCCCCTCCTCGAACTGCGGGTCGATCTTCGGCCGCTCGGATTCCTTCAACTCCAGCTTCGCCAGCCGGCTCTCGTAGTAGATGAGCAGCGTCGCGCCATCGAATACGGTGCGTTGGATGTCGTAGACGCTGATGTAATCGCCGGATACCGCGCGCGCGTTGGCGTCGGCTTTTGCAAACCGGCGAGGCGGTGAAGCCCTTCTTCGCGCTCGCGGCCGAACAGATCCGTGGCCTCGCCGCGCCCGATCAGGTCGGCCTTGAGTCGCCCGATCGCGGCGCGAGCCTCTGCCACGGCCGGCAAAGTGCCACCCCGGTGCCCCTTCGGCTCTTCCAGCAAGCCTTCGTCATAGCGTTGCAGGAGCAGGAAGGTCTGCGTATAGCGGGCAATGACATCGACCAGCCCGCGGCCCTGGTGGGTGGTCAGGGCCTCGCCGGCCGCTGCCTTGCGCACGAGCGAGAGCGCCGCCTCCAACTCGGCGGCGTTGCGCGCGAGGCGCTGGCGGTCGAGCGTGTAGCCGCGGACCAGGTGCTCGCGCAGCGTGCGGGTGGCCCAGATGCGGAACTGGGTGCCGCGCAACGACTTGATGCGATAGCCGACCGAGATGACTACGTCGAGGTTGTAGTGGTCGACCTGGTAGGTTTTCCCGTCCGCCCACCCGGAACGCGTTCCGGACGTGCTTGGTGACAACCGAGCGCTCCCGCCCGAACAGCTCGGCCATCTGGGCCTGGGTCAGCCAGACCGTCTCCCCATCGAGGCGCACATCCACCCGGACTTCGCCGTTTGGGCCCTCGTAGACGATCACCTCACCGCCCGGCGCTGCTCTCATCACCCGGCCCTCCGCGCCTGCGCAGCGGCGTCGTGAACCCCCGACCATTCGCGCTCGAGGAAGTCGAACTGACCCATCTGGGTACCTCCAGTTCGGCCGCCAGCTCCTCGACATACGCGCCATAGCTGAACACGCGGCCACGCTGCCGGTTCGTGAGTTCAGTCACGATGCCGATGCGCTCGAGGTGCGCCAGCGACTTGTTGACCGTCGCCGGCGTGAGCCCCGTGGCCCTGACCAGCGCGGCGGATGTTGCAATCGGTTGGCGCTGCAGTGCCTGGTGCACCGCCAGCGCCGACGCCGCGGCGCGCCCCAGGCCGGCGATGCGGTGGCGATCCACATTGACCAGCGCGAGCAGGGCATTTGCCGTCGCCACGGCCTGCGTCGCACTCGCCTCGATGCCTTCGGCAAAGAAATCGAACCAGCGCTCCCAGTCGCCATGCAGCCGCACCTCGTTCAGCAGCTCGTAGTAAAGCGCGCGATGCGTCTTGAAGAACAGGCTCGGGTACAGCATCGGCTCGCGCAGCACGCCGTCGGCCACCAGTTGCAGCACGATCAGCAGCCGCCCGAGGCGCCCGTTGCCATCCAGAAACGGGTGGATGGTCTCGAACTGCACATGCGCCAGCGCCGCCTTGATCAGCGGCGGCACCGGTTCCGGATCGTCGTTGAGGAAGCGCTCCAGCGCCGCCAGGCCATCCGCCAGCGCATCGGCCGGCGGCGGCACGAAAGCCGCGTTGCCAGGCCGCGTGCCGCCGATCCACACCTGCGAGCGGCGCACCTCGCCGGGCGTCTTGCCGCGGCCGCCCGGATGCGTCAGCAGCACCTTGTGCATCTCGCACAGCAGGCGGGTGCACAGCGGCAGCCCGCCGCGCAGCTTCTGCAGGCCATGTTCGAGCGCCGCCACGCAGCGGCTGACTTCTCGCGCATCGTCCACCGGCACGCCGGGTTGTTCGTCGATCTCATAGAGCAGCAGGTCCGCCAGCGAGGACTGCGTGCCCTCGATCTGCGAGGACAGCACCGCCTCCTTGCGCACGAAGCTGTAGAGCAGCAGCGCCGCGTTGGGCAGCAGCGTGGTGACCGCGTCCAGCCGCCCGAGCGCCACCAGCGCGGCGTCGAAGCGCCGCCGCAATGAGGCCGACCACACGACCGGCGGCTCGGGCGGCAGCGGCGCCGGCACGAAGGCCTGGAACCGTTCGCCGGCGGTGGCGACCTCGATGTAGGTTCCGGGCGGGGGCCGACGCATGGGGTCAACCTGAAATAAGGACGAGCTTTATTTTAGGTTGTGGCAGAAAGATAAATCAATCCGCGCGGTTCATGGAGGATCCCACACATGGCTGCCTCCCCCGCTGGTGGAAACGATCCGTGCAATTACGGAGCCGTGCTCCAGAAATGTAAGGATGGCCTACAGCCCGCCGTGGAAGGCGTGGCGCCACTGAATGAAGCTGACCACCGCCAGCGCATGGATCAACATCGGCGACGAGAGGTGCAATTCGTCATCGCGGCTCTTGTGCAGACGGAGCGCTCTCGCCAGCACCGCAGCCGGAAAAACGATCGGCACGGCGCCGAACGCCCAGTGCAGCGGCACGCTCGCCTGCGGCAGGACGACCATGGACAGGGGCGAGCCAATCGTCAGGGCGTACACCCGGGCTGAAGCGGGAGTCAAACCCACGTTCATTTCCGGAGTGAGTGGTGAGCGCCGCACGCTGCGCGGCGAGGCTTGCGCACGCGCGTGGTGCAGCGCGCCCGTTCGCGAGGCATGTCGGGCCTGGGTATGTCGCCGCGTGTTGCGTGCAGTCGCGGTTTCGCGCGCCGTCATGCGCTGGGCATGGTCTCTGCTTCGTTTGGCATGCTCTCTGCTTCAGGCTGTGTACCCCTGTGCAACGCTGTACAGGCGGGCCGGACAACGGTGTCTTTGGCGCGTACGCGCCAGGGCACCGTTTTTTTTTCAGCCGCCACCCGGGAGAACGTGATCCGCGACACTGCACCCTTCGTCATCGTCGGCGCCGGGCCGGTCGGTGTGCGCATGGCGGTCGAGCTGCGCCGCGCGCTGCCCGACGCCGCGATCGTCATGTACGGCGACGAGCCCTGGCAGCCCTACAACCGCGTGCGACTGTCGTCGCTGCTCGCGGGCGACGCCGGCTGGGCCGATTTCACCACCGGGCTGGCGGTGCCCGACGGCGTCGAGACGCGCTTCGGCTGGCGCGTCGGTGCCATCGATCCGGCGGCGCATTGCGTGACCGACGCCAGCGGCGCGGTGCAGCCCTACGCCGCGCTGGTGCTGGCCACCGGCTCGCGCGCGCATGTGCCGGAGATCCCCGGCGTCGACCTCGCCGGCGTGTTCACCTTCCGCGGTCTGGCCGATGCCGAGGCCCTGCAGGCGCGACTGGCGCGCTGCCGCCGCGTGGTGGTGATCGGCGGCGGCCTGCTCGGCCTGGAGACGGCGCGCGCACTGCAGCGCTACCGCACCCAAGTGGTGGTGGTCGAACACAATCCACGGCTGATGCCGAACCAGCTCGACGATGCGGCGGCCGCGCGGATGCGCGAGCGCGTCGCGGCGAGCGGCATCGAGGCGGTGCTGAACGACGGACCGATGGCCATCCTCGGCGACGGCCGGGTGAGCGGCGTGCGGCTGCGCAGCGGGCGCGTGGTCGATTGCGACACCGTGGTGCTGGCGACCGGGATCCGTCCCCGCATCGAACTCGCGCGCGACGCCGGGCTGACCTTCCAGCGCGGCATCGTGGTCGACGACAGGCTGCTGACCAGCGCGCCGGATGTGTACGCGGTGGGCGAATGCGCGCAGCACCGCGGCCTGGTCTACGGCCTTGCCGCGCCCGGCTTCGAGCAGGCCGCGGTGGCGGCGCGGGCAATCGCGGGCGAGCCGGTGCAGTACGCGGGCTCGCATTCGGCGACCCGCCTCAAGGTGGCGAACTGGCCGGTATTCAGCATGGGCGAGGTCGGCGCCTGGGAGCTGCCGGACCTGGCACAGGCCCACGTGCACGCCAGCGACGGCGTGTATCGCAAGCTGGTGGTGCGGCGCGGGCGGCTGGTCGGCGCGCTGGCGCTGGGCGAATGGGACGCGCTGGCGCGGGTGCAGGAAGCGGTGCAGCAGCAGCGCCGCATCTGGCCGTGGCAGTGCGCACGCTTCGTCCGCAGCGGCGAACCCTGGGGCGCGGACGCGCGCGCGGTCGCCACCTGGCCGGCCGAGGCCACGGTGTGCAACTGCACCGGCGTGACGCGCGGCCAGCTGTCCAGCGCGATCGCGTGCGGCAGCAGCAGCGTCGCCGCGCTCACCGCGTGCACCGGCGCCGGCGGCGTGTGCGGCAGTTGCCGCCCGCTGCTCGACAGCCTGTTGGGCGCCAGCGGCCCGCGCGAAGTGATGCCGCTGGCGCAGCGCCTGCTGGGGCTGGCCGCGACGGCGCTGGTCCTCGCCCTGCTGTTCGCCCTGCCCGCCAATGTGCCCTACGCCGCCACCGCGGAGATCGCCTGGCACTGGGATCGGCTGTGGCGCGACGGCGTGATCAAGCAGGTCAGCGGCTACAGCCTGCTTGCGCTGGCGGCATTGCTCGGGCTGATCGGCCTGCGCAAGCGCTGGAAAAGACTCGATCTGCTGGCCTTCGTCCACTGGCGCTGGCTGCATGCGCTGGCCGGCGGGATTGCTCTCGTCACGCTGTGGGCGCACACCGGCGGCCGCAGCGGCGACGGCATCAACCAGTGGCTGGCGCTGACCATGCTCGGCGCGTCGCTCACCGGCATCGCACTCGCGATCTTCCTGACCCGTGAACACCGGTTCGCGCTCGCGCGGGCGGCGGCGTTGCGTCCCGCGCTGCAATGGCTGCACGCGCTGCTGTTATGGCCGCTGCCGGTGCTGCTCGGCTTCCACATCCTCAAGGTTTATTACTACTGATGAAGCGGCTGGTGAAGTATCGCGTGTGGCTCGTCTGGCTGGGCGCCAGCGGCCTGCTGGCCGCCTGGCTCGCCTACGCGCTGCTGACGCCGGGACAGCAGTCGAGCTTCATGCCCGGCAAGCTGAGCCACGCGCATCACCAGATCGAACTCAAGTGCGCAGCCTGCCACGGCGAGCCGTTCAAGGGCCGCGCCGGCATTCAGGAGGCCTGCCTCGCGTGCCACGCCACGGAACTGAAGGAGATGGACGACTCGCATCCGATCAGCAAATTCACCGACCCGCGCAACGCCGACACGCTGGCCAAGCTCGACGCGCGCCAGTGCGTGACCTGCCACAGCGAACACCGGCCCGAGATCACGCGGCCCATCGGGGTGACGCTGCCGGACGATTTCTGCGTGCGCTGCCATGCCGACATCGACAAGGAGCGCCCCAGCCACAAGGGCATGGCGTTCAATACTTGCGCCACCAGCGGTTGCCACAACTTTCACGATAACCGCGCGCTGTACGAGGACTTCCTGGTCCGCCACGGCGAGGGCGGCAAGCTCAAGGATGATCCCAGACTGCCCGGGCGCCACCTGCGCGACTTCATGGTGTCCATGGAAGTCATTGACGGCAAGCCGATCGCCGCGGCCGCCATGGACGGCCACGCCGAGCTGCGCCCGGCGCCCGCGGTGGTCATGGAATGGGAACACACCGCGCACGCGCAGGCCGGCGTGAACTGCTCGGCCTGCCATCAGGCCAAGGACGCGGCGGACGCGCTGGCCTGGATCAAAAAACCCGACCACACCGCGTGCGCCAGTTGCCACCAGGCAGAGGTCGACGGCTTTCTCACCGGCCTGCACGGCATGCGGCTGAAGCAGGGCCTGCCGCCGATGCAGCCGAGCATGGCCGAACTGCCCATGAAGCCCTCGGCCGGGCACGCCCAGCTCACCTGCGTGAGCTGCCACGGCGCGCATCGCTTCGACACCCGCAAGGCCGCGGTGGAAGCCTGCCTGAGCTGCCACGACGACGGCCATACGCGCGCCTATAAAGCGTCGCCGCACTTCGCGCTGTGGCACGCGGAAATCAGCGGGCGCGGCGCCACCGGCAGCGGCGTGTCGTGCGCCACCTGCCATCTGCCGCGCGTGCGATTCACCACGCCGGAAGACGAAATCCGCGTGCTGGTGCAGCACAACCAGAACGACACGCTGCGCCCCAACGAAAAAATGGTGCGCAGCGTGTGCATGAACTGCCACGGCCTGCAATTCAGTCTCGACGCGCTGGCCGACGGTCGGCTGGTCGGCAACAACTTCAAGGGCGCGCCCGCCAAGCAGATCGAAAGCATCCGCATGGCGCTCGAAGCCGAGCGCCGCGACCAGGCCCGCAAGGCCGCAGGCGGCGCGGACGGCGCAGAAGAATGAGCCCGCGCGCGGGCAACGGATCCCCGCGTCGCGGGTTTTGTGTGTTGTTGGTTTTTACAGAGGAGAACGTCATGCGCAGGTTTCACATTGTTTCCACCCTCATCGCCGTCGGTGTGGCCGCCACGCTCGCCGCGCCCGGTCACGCCGCCGACTGGGCGCACAAGGACATCGCCGATGCGCTGCACAGCGTGATGGAGGCCGATCGCACCGTCTACACCAAGCTGATCGTCAACCGTCTCCAGAACCAGGAAAAGGTGATCAAGGCGAGCGAGCACTGGCAGGACGACAAGGCGCTGGTGCTGCCGGCGCAGATGTTCCGCTACGGCGCCGAGCACGTCGCCGAGAAGGGCGCCAAGTTCAGCTATTCGCTGCTGTCGCTGTGGCCGGTGAACAAGCAGAACAACGCCAAGACGCCGGTCGAGAAAGCGGGCCTCGAAGCGGTGCTGAAGGGCGATCCCTACTACACGACCGAAACGCTGGGCGGCCAGAAGTACTTCACCGCGGTCTACCCGGACAAGGCCGTGGCGCAGGCGTGCATCAGCTGCCACAACGCCCACAAGGACAGCCCGCGCAACGACTTCAAGATGGGCGACGTGATGGGCGGCGTGGTCCTGCGCCTGCCGATGGAGTGAACCGGCCATGATGCGCCGCCTGTTACTCCTGTTCGCCTGCGTGCTCGGCGCGGACGCGGCGCAGGCCGACGCCGCGCCCGCGGGCAAGCCCATCGTCGACCGGGTCTGCTCCGCCTGCCACGCCAACGACCTGTCGGAAGCCCCGCAACTGAAGCAGCCCGCGATGTGGACGGCGCGTCTCGCCAAGGGCCGCGAGGCCCTTTACGACAGCGCGCTGAACGGCTTTACCGGCCCCACCGGGGAGGAAATGCCGCCGCGCGGCGGGCGCCCCGAATTGACCGACGCCGAAGTCCGGGCGGCGGTCGATTTCATGATCTCAATCGTCAACCCTGAGAGGAACACACCATGACCCCCCAGCAAATCTCCCTCGTCCAGGCCTCCTGGACATCCGTCGTCCCCATCCAGGACACCGCCGCCGGCCTCTTCTACCAACGCCTGTTCGAGCTCGACCCCGCGCTCAGGCCCCTGTTCAAGGGCGACATGCAGGCGCAGGGCAAGAAGCTGATGCAGGCCCTCGGCTTCATCGTCACCAGCCTCACCCGGCTCGACCAGCTGGTGCCGGTGGCGCAGAACATGGGGCGCCGCCACGTCGGCTATGGCGTCCAGCCCCAGCACTACGACACCGTCGGCGCCGCGCTGCTGTGGACGCTGGAACAGGGCCTGGGTCCGGCCTTCACCGATGACACGAAAACCGCCTGGGCGACGGCCTATGGAACCCTCGCGGGCGTGATGAAGGAGGCCGCCTACGCCCCGGCCTGAGGGTTGGCTGAGAGTGTTGCGCGCATCGTCGCTGCGGGTTTTGCCTGCAGCGGCGTTCCCTGCGCGATCTCATTGCGCAGCGCTGGTATGCACTGGCCTGTGGCTGTGAAGACCTCAACGACCCTGCGCCGTTGCGTACCGATCCGTTGCTGCAGACGGCAGGAGGTCGTCGTGCGGAGCTGGGCAGCAGCCCTACCTTGTCGCAACCGGAAACGCGCGTCCGGCGAAAAACTGTGAAATATCCGGGCCAGGTCCTTCTTCCAGCTCTTGCCCCAGGGCAGGTTGGCGAGCATGACGTCGAACGCTAGCGCGGGGAAGGCGTCGTGCGCGAGCCTGGACCATTCCGCGCCGCCGATTCAGTCAGGCTATCGGCCTGGGCCAACAGCCCGAAGATCCCCCCGGTGTGGATGAACACCACATCGGCCGCGGCAGCAAACGCCCCGCGCCGGATTTCTTCCAGGAGTCCGTGGAACGCCTTGCCGCTGTAGACCGGGTCGAGCACCAGCCCCTGGGTGCGGGCCAGCAGGCGGATGGTCTCGAATACCTCCGGGGTCGCCTGCCCGTAGCCGGGGCCGATGTAGCGATCATTGACCTCGATCGCGAGTTCATCGACCGCAACACCGGTCGCGTAGAGTTGCGCCCACTCGCGCAGATCGGCGCGCACCTTGTTGTGGAAATAGGCCGCGTCGTCGCATACCGCCATGCCGATCACCGGACAGCCCAGATGGTAGAGATGCGCGCCGGCGGTCAGTCCCGCCTGGGTGCCGCCGGAGCCGGTCGCATGAACGATGGCAGCAGGCTGAATCCCGGCTGCGGCAAAATCCGCGCGCAACTCGGCCGCGCAACCGATGTAACCCCAGACGCCGGTGCCATCGCTGGCGCCGACCGGGATACACCAGGGGCGTGCGCCCTGCGCCCGGTAGTGGGCGTCCCATTCGTCGTATAGATCCGCCTGATGGGCGCGGTAGTGGGCCTTGCTGTAGCGGGAGACGGTGGCGCCGGCCAGCAGATCGAGCAGCAGATTGCCCTGGGGATGCGGGCTGGGAGCGCCCTCCTCGCGCAACAGCAGATGCACCCGAAAACCCAGGCGGGCTCCCAGCAGTGCGGTGGCGCGGCAGTGGTTGGACTGAAGTCCGCCCGCGGTGATAAGCGTATCGCAGCCAGCCGCGCGGGCGCGGGCCAGCGTGAATTCGAGCTTGCGTATCTTGTTGCCGGTGACGGCGCACTCGGTCAGATCGTCGCGCTTGATCCAGATACGGGGGCCGCCGATGAGCTCGCGGAGCCGGTCGAGCGGCTCCAGCGGCGTCGGCAGACGCGCCAGCGCCAGACGCGGCGGAAAGCTGATCGGGTCCGCTTCCACCCACTTGCCTCGGCGCTGGCCGGCAGCTACAGCGCTTTCAGGGTTCCCTTGGGGAGTACGGCATGTACCGCATCGCGCTGGAACTTGAGCTCCACCTTGTCGGAGACCTCGAGCACCAGGTAGTTGCCCTCGATCTTGGTGATACGCCCCAGGATACCGCTGGCGGTAACGACTTCATCGCCTTTGGCGAGATTGGCGACCAGTTTGGCCTGCTCCTTGCGGCGCTTCTGCTGCGGCCGAATGATCACGAAGTACATGAACACAAAAAGTCCGCCGAACAGCACCAGCGTGAACAGCGGATTGGGTTCGCCGGCAGGCGCGGCCTGCGCCCAGGCGGAAGGAATGAATAGCGACATCGGCGTACCTCAGGGTGGTGGAGCAGCTGCCGGCAAAGGCGGGACTGCCGCGGAAAACAATTTCCGGAAAGCGGACTTGAACCCCTGTTCAGTCCGGATTCTGGCGCAACCAGGCCAGCACATCATCCTGATGGCTGGCCGTCTTGATCTTGTCCATTACATGGCGCAGGCGCCCGTCGCGACCGATGATGAAGGTGGTGCGGCGGATCCCCATGAACTCGCGCCCCATGAATTTCTTCAGGCCCCACACCCCGTAACGCTCGGCGACGGCGTGATCCGCGTCGGACAACAGATCGAAATCGAGTGCGTCCCGCTCGGCGAACTTCGCGAGCCGGCTCACCGGGTCCGGACTGATGCCGAGCACCACGACCCCGAGCTCGGCAAACGCGGCGCGCCGGTCGCGGATGCCGCAGGCCTGGACCGTACAGCCCGGCGTCATCGCCTTGGGGTAAAAATACAGCACCACCGGATGCCGATCGCGGAAGTCCTTGAGGGCGACCGGCTCGCCGCGCTGATTCGGCAGCCTGAACGTCGGCGCCAGATTACCCAACTTGGGAAAGCCCATGATCACTCCGTAGGGTTGGCGGTGGCAATCAGGGCAGCAGATGTTGGACCGCGTCGCGCTCTTCGCTCAACTCGGTTTCGGTCAGGGTCATTTTTTCCCGCGAGAACGCGTTGATATCGAGATCCTTCACGATCTTCCAGTCGCCGCCCTGACAGGTGCAGGGGAAGGAATAGATCAGCCCCTTGGCGATGCCGTAGCTGCCATCGCTATGGACACCCATGCTGACCCAGTCGCCCGCCGGCGTACCGAGCGCCCAGGAGCGCATATGGCTGATGGCCGCATTGGCGGCCGAGGCCGCACTCGACGCGCCGCGCGTCTTGATGACGGCGGCGCCGCGCTGTTGCACCATCGGGATCAGCTCGTTTTCGTACCACGCCTGATCGACGAGCGACAGGGCGGGCTTGCCCTTGACCTGGGCATGGTGGAGATCGGGGTACTGGGTGGCGGAATGGTTGCCCCAGATGATCATGCGGGTGACGTCGTTGACGGTGGTGCCGGTCTTGAGCGCCACCTGGGTCAGCGTCCGGTTGTGATCCAGGCGGGTCATGGCGGTGAATTGGCGCGGATCGATCGCCGGCGCATTGCGCTGGGCAATCAGGGCGTTGGTGTTGGCCGGGTTGCCCACCACCAGCACCTTGATGCCACGCTTGGCGTGATCGTTGATCGCCTTGCCCTGCACGGAAAAAATGTTGGCGTTGGCTTCGAGCAGATCCTTGCGCTCCATGCCCGGACCGCGCGGCCGCGCGCCCACCAGCAGGGCGTAGTCGGCGTCACGGAAGGCAACGGCGGGATCGTCGGTCTGCACGACGCCGGCGAGCAGCGGAAACGCGCAGTCTTCCAGCTCCATCACGGTCCCCTGCAGCGCCGTCAGCGCCGGGGTGATTTCCAGCAGTTGCAGGATCACCGGCTGGTCGGCGCCGAGCATTTCCCCGGCCGCAATGCGGAACAAAAGCGAGTAACTGATCTGGCCAGCGGCTCCGGTGACGGCAACGCGAACGGGTGATTTCACTGGATGTCTCCGTAGGGGGTGGGATCCGGACCCGGGTCCGAAAGGCGGCCAATTATACGGATCGCGGCCGCGATTTCACGCCCCGGCGGACGCGACGGCATAGCGGGCACGCAGCGCGGCATAGAGATCGTGCGCGAAGGAATTGCTCTCGGGATCCAGGGCGACGCTCAGTTCGACCAGCCATTCGTTATCTTCGCGGCCGTGCCAGTGTTTGCGGTAACTGCCGTCCCGATAGCCGTGATCCTGGCGAAATCGGTTAAGCACATTCTTGCCCACATAGCGGCGATACAGCTCGTCGAAGCTGAGTTCAATCACCTGCATCAATACCGCGAAACCCGGGAGGTCAAAATCCTGGGCGACCAGGGTACGGGCCGCAAACTGTTCGACCGCGCCGCGAAACACTTCGGGATCGCCGCGCGGCACGGGCGCGGCGAGCGCGGCGGCGAACTCGGCGGCGATGTCGTCCGCGGCGAGATCCCGCTCCAGCAGTGTGCTGAGTCCGAAATGCCAGATATCGACCAGCTCCAGGCGCACCTGATCGAGATCGGGCTGCTGCCCCTTCCACCACTTCCAGCCGTAGTGATCCAGCAGTTCCGCGCACTCGACCCAGATGGCCCGGTACCAGGGATTGCCCTGCCCGCGCCACTCCGGGTGAACCTGCGTATTGACCCTATCCTGCAGGGCCAGCATGGTTGCGATGCGGTCCCTCATGCCACGTCCTCAGTCGGCGTCGGTACCTCGACGCGAAACAGGCGCGCGAAATTTTCGGCCATCCGGACATTGAAGTGATCGAGATCCATGCCCCGCAGTGCCGCGATGCAGCGCGCCACTTCGGCCACATAGTGGGGCCGGTTGGTTTTGCCGCGATACGGGACAGGCGCGAGCCAGGGCGCGTCCGTTTCCACCAGCAGGCGATCGATCGGCACGCGGGCGGCGATCTCCCGCAGATCCCCGGCGTTGCGGAAGGTGACTATGCCGGAAAAGGAAATGTAAAAACCCAGCTCCAGGCCGGCACTTGCGGTGGCCCAGTCTTCCGTGAAGCAGTGCAGGACTCCGCCCACGACGGGATCGGTATGCGCGCGCAACAGCGCCAGGGTTTCCGCCCGCGCATCCCGGGTATGTACCACCAGGGGCTTGTGCAGCCGGCTGGCGACCCGCGCGTGGATGCGAAAACTTTCGCGTTGCCAGTCCAGGTTGTCGCCGCCGTAATGACCGTCGATGCCGGTTTCGCCGATCGCCACCACGACACTGCTGGCGCCCAGTGCCAGCAACTCGGCTTCATCGGGCAGCGGCAGGGATTCGGTTTGCAGCGGGTGTACACCGACCGTCGCAAAAACGTCGGCATGGCGCGTCGCCAGCCGGATCATTTCGCGCGACGACGCCAGGTCGATACCCACCGCCAGCATGGCTCCGACCCCGGCGCCGCGCGCCACCTCGAGCAACGCATCGAGCGAACCGTCGAACGCACTCAGATCGAGACGGTCGAGGTGGCAGTGGGAGTCAATCAACATCGGATCGCACAAATCACGGGATCGAAGCAAATCGGGGGACGGATCACAGCGTATAAGTGGGACGATCCAGGTTCTGCCGGGTGGCGAGATCGGCTTCTATCCTGCGCACGAGATCGGCGTGCTCTGCCGCCAACCGGATGCCAATGCCCTGGGGACGGATTCCGCTGCCGACCGGGGTGATCCAGACAATTTCGCCGGTGAGAGGCGTCTTCTCCGGTTCATCCAGCAAATCCAGCAGGACAAAGATCTGGTCGCCCAGTCGATATTCCTTGCGCGTACGAATGAACAACCCGCCGCCATCGATAAAGGGCATGAAACAAGCGTACAGCTCGTTGATATCCTTGATGGCCAGATTGAGAATTCCGTTACGAAGATTACCGCCCGCCGTTCGCATCGATGCTTCCTCGTCAGGGGAGCCGTTAGCCTAGCACAGGCGATGGGTCGGTTCAGCCACCTGCCACCACGGCACGGCGCCAATCCTGCCACAGCCCCGCCCAGACCAGTTCGGCATTGAGATTGGCGTTGGCCGCGTGCTCGCGACGCACCACCGCGAGACGATCAAAAAAGTCGAACAGCGGCTGCGGTGGCCGCGCACCCCGCGCAATCGCGGCGCGCGCGCGCGCGGCGACAAAATTGGTGAGCCAACCCAGAGCCTCTCCGGTATCGAAATGCGCGCTCGCGCTGACAGCCGCCGCCGCACCCGGCACCATGGAGCCATCCGCGACGCTGGTGACCAGCTCCTCAACACGCGCGAACGTCTCGGCCAGATCACCGGAAGCCAGCGCCAGCGCACGCAAGGGCCGCCGTCCGGCGCGCACCAGCAGGGATTGTGCATCCGTTGCGCCGGGCAGCTGTATCCCGAGCCAGGGCAGTGCCTGCTCGATCGACGGGGTGGGCAGGCGCAGCAATCGGCAGCGACTGCGCACGGTGGCCGTGAGCCGACCGGGCTGATGGCTCACCAGCAGCAGCAGGGTGCGCTCGCCCGGTTCTTCCAGCGTCTTGAGCAGCGCGTTCGCCGCATTGGCGTTCAACGCTTCCGCCGGCTCGATCAGGATCACCCGCCAGCCGCCCTGATGCGGTCGCCCGGCGCAAAACTCGCGCAATTCGCGAATCGCGTCGATGCGGATCGCTTTGCCACGCTCTTCCGGTTGAATGAGCACCAGATCGGGATGACTGCCGGCCGCAATCAACTGGCAGTTCCGGCAGCGCCCGCAGGCATTCCCACGGGGCTCGGCACAGAGCACCAGACTCGCAAAGGCTCTCGCAAAATGAAATTTCCCGATATCCGGTGCGCCGGCAAACAGCAGCGCGTGCGGCAAGGTGCCGGCCTTCAGCAGGGCATCGAGCGCTTGCCATTGCACCCCGTGCCAGGGATAGGGAGCCAAGAGCTCGCGCTGCATCATTGCACGCCGACCAGAGCCCGCAAGGGCGCGAGCACCGCTTCACCCACCTGCTCCGGTGTCTGCCCGGCATCGATCAGCCGGCAGCGGCCGGGGTCGAGCTCGGTACGACGCTGGTAGGCGGCTCGCACCCGGAGGAAAAACGCCCGCTGTTCCCGCTCGAAACGATCCAGCGGTCCACGCTGCCGGACCCTGGCGAGCCCGCGATCGGGATCGAGATCGAGGATCAGCGTGAGATCGGGCCGCAGTGCGCCCTGCACCAGTTGCTCAAGGACCGCCACCGGGGCTTCCCCCAATCCCCGCCCCGCCCCCTGATAGGCGTAGGAGGCATCGGTGAAACGATCGCAAATCACCCAGGTGCCGGCCTCGAGTGCGGGCACCACGACCTGCGCCAGATGCTGTGCCCGGGCGGCAAACATGAGGAGCAGTTCGGCCAGGGGAACGATGGGTTCATCGGTCACCGCAAGCAGCAGTTCCCGCACCAGCTCTCCCAGGCGCGTGCCGCCGGGCTCCCGGGTGGTCAGGTGGGCAATGCCCGAGGCGCGCAGGAAGTCCGCCATCAGCGCGACATTGGTACTTTTGCCGGCGCCTTCGCCGCCCTCGATCGTAATGAAACGTCCTCTCACGGCGATCGGGCCTTCTGTGGCCCCGGCGTCGAACGGTAACCCTCGGCGCGATGCAACTGGTAGCGCCGCACCGCCCGTTGGTGCGCGTCGAGCGTGCCGGAGAACTCGTGGCTGCCGTCGCCTCGGGCAACAAAATAGAGCGCGTCGCCCGCGGCGGGGTGCAGCGCCGCGCGCAAGGCGTCGTCACCGGGATTGCCAATGGGCGTAATCGGAAGCCTGTCGATCATGTAAGTATTGTAGTCATTCGTCTCGGCCAGATGCGCCCGCGACAGCTTGCCGACGTAGCGCGCGCCAAGTCCGTAGATCACGGTGGAATCCGTCTGCAAGCGCATCCCGGCCCGCAGGCGACGCACCAACACGCCGGCGATCTGAGGGCGCTCCGCAGCCAGCCCGGTCTCCCGCTCCACCAGCGACGCCATGATCAGGGCCTCATAGGGGTTGGCGTAGGGCAGACCCGCGTCCCGATCAGGCCACAGGCGCTCCAGCATATCGCGCTGGCGGCGGTGAGCCCGTTCGAGAATGTCGCGATCACTGTCGCCGGCAACAAAAAAATAGGTATTGGGCGAAAACCAGCCTTCCGGATTGACCGCGTCGATGCCCAGATCGACGGCGAGATCCGCCGCACCGAGTTCCCGGGTGAAAGGGACAAGCAGCCGCTCTTTCGCCAGCAGCGCGCGCCACTGGGCCAGCGTCCAGCCCTCGGGAAACGTGATGCTGTAACGGATGACATCACCTCGCTCCAGCTTCGCGATCAATGCGAGCGCGGTATCGCCCGGGACCAGCCGGTAGTCGCCCGGATGGATTCGGTGACGACCACTGAAACGCGCATAAAGACGCAGCGGCAGCGCATAGCTCAGGATGCCATCCGCGCTCAGGCGGGCACTCAGGTGTGACAGGGTTTCCCCCTTCTCCACCACCAGCACTTCCGTTACAGGCGCGATGGCAAGGGGACGGCGGAGTTGATAGTCCGCCCATTTCCAGGCCCCGGCAGCCGTGGCCGCAGCCACCAGCAGGACCAGGATCAGGCGGCGAAGCACGGCAGTCGACGCGCCAGTTCAACTTGTATGCGGAGGATTTCGTCCACGGCCAGCAGATGTTCGCTACCATCGATGGCCGTAACCGCCTGTATACCGCGCACCGCATTGCACAGAAACAGCTCGCGGGCGGCATGCACGTCCGCGAGCGATAGTCTGGCTTCGCCAACCGGCAATCCCAGTGCAGGAAAAATTTCGGCCCGTAAATAATCGCGCATGACCCCGCGCACACCGGCATCGCGGAGATCCGGCGTCAGCCAGCCCTCCGCCGTCCGCACAAAAATATTTCCGGCCAGTCCTTCAATGACCCGCGCCTCGGTGTCGAGCAGTAAACCATCCCGGTCGGACGGCAATTCACGCGCGGCCAGCACCTGGTCCAGACGGTTGAGGTGTTTGATTCCCGCCAGGCGCGGATTGATCGGCAGACGATAATCGCACACCCGCAGCTGAACGAAATCGCGACGCGCCGGCAAGGGTCGATAAAAGAGATAACGGTTACAGGGGCCGCCGTCGTGACGATATGCCGTGCCGCCAGCACCCGCGGTGACCATCAGCTTGACGGCACCATCGGCCGGCCACCGACCACAGGCGCGACGCACGTCGTCCCACACCGTCTCGCGATCAAGAGAAATACTCAGAGCGGCGGCGCCACGGCACAGACGCGACCAGTGCCAATCCCACAGCGGCAAGGTGCCGCCACAGAGCCGCATGGTCTCGAACAGGCCGTGGCCGTAATGAAGCCCCCGGTCCGCGGCATTCACCGTGCCAGCTGCGGTACCGTTGAGGAACACCGGCAAGTCCGTCATCCCGCACCAGGACTCAGATCAGCGTGCCAGTCCAGCGACGAGCCATCCGTGAGCAAGGAAGGAGATGACCGCCGGCTCGCGCCGGCGATCGGGAATAGCGTGAGGAAATCAGCCCAGATTTTTCTGGATGTAGTCAATGGCATCCTGAACCGTGGCCAACTTTTCGGCATCTTCATCGGGGATTTCGGTATCGAACTCTTCTTCCAGGGCCATGATCAGCTCCACGGTATCCAGCGAGTCCGCGCCGAGATCGTCAATGAAAGATGAATCGGGCTTCACATCTTCTTCCTTTACGCCCAATTGCTCGGCAACCATTTTGATGACGCGTTCTCGTGTGTTGCTCATGATTAACAATCGCTCCTGTTGTACCAGTGTTGTACCGGTGTTGTGCCAGTGTGTTATGCAGCCCGCCCTCGGTCGGCGGCCCAGAGCCGGTTGAGGCAGGGAGCCCCGCTATGCCGGCGCGCATTTTACCCAAATTCCCCCGCTCCGTAACCGCCAGGGCGGGCAGTCCCGATTCGACCCCTCAGCCCATGTACATGCCGCCGTTGACCTGGATGGTTTCGCCGGTGATATAGGCACCGCCAGCCTCCGCCAGAAATACCACCACAGCGGCGATTTCTTCGGGCTGCCCGAGCCGCCCGAGCGGGATGGAAGCGAGCATCGCATCGCGATTCGCCGCCGGCAGCTCACGGGTCATATCGGTATCGATAAAGCCGGGCGCCACGGTATTGACCGTGATGTTACGCGAGCCCAACTCCTTGGCAAGCGCGCGCCCGAACCCGGCGACGCCCGCCTTGGTGGCGGCGTAGTTGGCCTGACCCGCGTTGCCCATCGCCCCCACCACGGAGCTGATGTTGATGATTCTGCCCCAGCGCGCGCGCGTCATGCCGCGCGCGCACGCCTTGCAGAGCCGGTACACGGCGCCCAGATTGGTTTCGATGACATCGTTCCACTCGTCTTCTTTCATGCGCAACAACAGGTTGTCGCGGGTAATTCCGGCGTTGTTGACCAGAATCAGGGGCGGGCCGAACTCGTCCTCGATCTGTTGCACGACCTGCACCACGGCCGCCGCATCGGTGACATCGAGCGCCATCCCCCGGCCCTTGATCCCGAGGTCGGCAAAGCGCGCGGAGATGCGCTCGGCTCCTTCCGGGGTGGTGGCGGTGCCAACGACGATGGCGCCCGCCCTCCCCAGCGCATCGGCGATGGCCGCGCCGATGCCGCGGCTGGCGCCTGTGACCAGGGCGATCTTGTCCACGATACTCATGACGATTACTCCGCTTTACGGCGTGGGAGACACATTCAGCAGCGACCGGCTGCGCTCAAGGCGGCCGCCAGGCTGGCATCGTCCTCGGTGGCGAGAGTCGCCAGCGTGGCTGCAATCCGCTTGTTCAATCCGCACAGAACCTTGCCGGCACCGCATTCCACGGTCAGCGTCACACCGCGCGCCGTCAGTGCCGCCACACAATCCACCCAGCGCACCGGGCTGTAGATCTGGCGCACCATCAGCTCCTTGATCACGGCCGGATCGGTTTCCGCGCGCGCATGCACATTGTGGATGACCGGGATGGCCGGTGCATC
>JBFXFL010000002.1:0-79142 GCA_050179115.1 Porticoccaceae bacterium
CCGCCCTGGTAGTCGCGGCTGGCGGGCACGTTGTCCATCACGCCGGGATAGGGATTGTATTTTTCCAGCGACCAGTTGCAGCCCGAGCTTTTCAGCATGATGTTGGACAGCGCCTTGGGATCGAGGCCGTTGTCGACGCCCAGTTGCAGCGCCTCGGCGGTGCCGATCATGTGGATGGCGAGCAGCATGTTGTTGCAGATCTTGGCGATCTGGCCGGCGCCGCTCTCGCCGGCGTGGAAGATGTTGGCGCCCATGTGCTTAAGCACTTCGCGCGCGGCCTCGACATCGGCGGCCTCGCCGCCGCACATGAAGGCGAGCGTCGCAGCCTGGGCGCCGGCGACGCCGCCGGAGACGGGCGCGTCCACCACGCGGATGCCGCGCTTCTTGCCTTCGGCACCGATGCGCCGCGAACTGGCGGCAGCGATGGTCGAGCAGTCGATCGCCAGTGCCGCCGGGTTCATGAGATCGAGCAGGCCGGCGCCGTCGATGTAGAGGCGCTCGGCAATGGCGCCGTCGGGCAGCATCGAGATCACGAAATCGGCGCCTTCGAGCGCGGCTTTTTCGGTGGCGGCGGCAACGCAGCCGTCCTTCACCGCCTGTTGCACCGAGGCCGGCACCAGATCAAAGGCACGCACCTGGAACCCGGCCTTGACCAGGTTGGCGGCCATCGGCCCGCCCATGTTGCCCAACCCGAAAAACGCGACTGTCTTGGCCATGTTGATCCCCTGTGATGATGAATTATTGGATGGCGGACCGGAGGCGATACATGAAATCGCTACAGGTCAGCCAGTGGATGGGGCGCGGCGCCCCAGGGCGGCGTCAGATATTGTTGTTGAATGGCCGGCGTGAGCTCGGCCAGTGTCGCTGGCACAAAGCGCGGCGCGTTGTCCTTGTCGATGATCTGGGCGCGCACGCCTTCGCGGAAAACGCCGTATTTTGCGCAGTTGAGCGCCGCCACCAGTTCGAGCCGGAAGGCATCGGCCAGTGGCAGCTCGCGCCCGCGCCGGTTCAGTTCGTAGGCGAGAAAGATCGACACCGGGCAGCCGCGCCGGTGGGTGGCGACCGCGCGCTGGAGCCACTTGTCGTCGCCGGCGTAGGCGAGGATGGCGGCGGAAGCATCCGCGAGCGTAGCGCTTTCCGTCACCGTGGCGATCCAGTCGGCGTGGAGCTCCAGCTGAGGCAGCGGGAGTTGATCGTGAAATTCACGCAGCAGCCAGCGCAAGGCGCCAGCGATCTGCGCGTGCCGTTCGCCCGGGTCCGCCGACCATTCGAGCAGCGCCAGGCGCTTCAGCAGCATCGCCTTCCCCGCATGGGGCGCGAAGGTATCGGCGAGCCCCACATAGAGCGCGTCGGTGGCGTTCAACTGGGCGCCGGTCAGCCCGAGAAACAGCCCGGTGTTGTCCCGCGTGCGGTTCAAAAACCAGGTGCCGCCGACATCGGGAAACAGGCCGATGCTGATCTCGGGCATCGCGAGGCGGCTGTGTTCGGTGACGACGCGGAAATCGCCGCCCTGGTAGACGCCCATGCCGCCGCCCATCACGAAGCCGTTGCCCCAGGTGATGATGGGAATGCGCGAATGGTGCAGACGATAATCGAGGCGGTATTCGCGGGAGAAGAAGTCTCGCGCGTAGGGATTTTCGCCCTCGCCGTGTTCGACCATCGACTCGTAGAGCATGCGGATGTCGCCGCCGGCGGAAAACGCGCGGTCGCCGACGCTGTCGATCAGGATGGCGACTATGCTGGGATCCGTTTCCCACTGATCGAGCCGCGCGCTCAGCAGATCCACCATTTCCAGACTGAGGGCGTTGAGGGCTTTCTCGGCGTTCAGCGTGGCGATGACGATTTTTTTGCCGCCGGTGCAGGCGCGCTCGGAAAAAATGACGGAGGGTTCAGTCACGCGAAATCTCCCGCGCCGCTCAGCGGTTCTTCCACTCGGGCTTGCGCTTCTCCACAAACGCCGCGACGCCTTCCTTCTGATCGGCCATGCCCCACAGATCCATGAAGCGGTCGCGCTCGAACTGGAAGCCGCTGTCGAGGGAGCGGTGGCGCGCCGACATGATCAGCTCCTTGCAGACGCGCACCGAGCTCGGGCTCTGGTTGGCGACCTTGGCGGTCAGCTCCAGGGCTTTTTCCAGCGCCTTGCCGGTGGGCACCACTTCCTGCACCAGGCCGATTTCCAGCGCCTTGTCGGCCTTCACCCGCTCGCCGAGCAGGATCATGCGCTTGGCCCAGCCCTCGCCGATCAGCCAGGGCAGATGCTGGGTGCCGAGACCGCCCGGCAGCAGTCCCACGGTGCATTCCGGCAGCGCCATCTGCGCCTGCTCTTCGGCGACGCGGATGTCGCAGGCGAGCGCACACTCGAGACCGCCGCCCATGGCGAAGCCGGTAATGGCGGCGACGGACACGCCCTGGTAGTTGGCCAGTGCGGTGAAAGCCACGCCAAACGCCTTGATGAAATCATAGGCGGCGCCGGTGTCGTCGTGGTGGAAGCGGGTCAGATCGGCGCCGGCGCTGAAGAATTTTTCGCTCTCGCTGGTGAGCACCAGCGCGTAGTTGTCGCGGTCGGCGTTGAGTTCGGCGATCACCTGTTGCAGGTAGCCCAGGCTCTCCGGCGTCCAGGTGTTGGCCGGCGGGTTGTTCATGGTGAGGATGGCGGTGTGCCCGCGTTTTTCCACTTTCAATTGACTGCTCATCGAATGGTCTCCGTTGCCCCGGTCTCAAGAATGCGGCGCGCGATGATCACGCGCATGATTTCGTTGGTGCCTTCGAGAATCTGATGGACCCGCGCGTCGCGGAAAAACCGCTCGATAGGGTATTCGCGCAGGTAGCCGTAACCGCCGTGCAGTTGCAGCGCCTCGTTGCAAATCTGAAAACCGATATCGGTGGCAAAGCGCTTGGCCATCGCGCAATAGGTGGTTTTGTCGGCATCGTCGCGGTCGAGCTTGCTGGCGGCGAGACGCACCATCTGGCGCGCCGCCACCAGCTCGGTGGCCATGTCGGCGAGCTTGAATTGCAGGGCTTGAAACGCTGCGATGGGCTTGCCGAACTGGCGCCGCTCCTGAACATAGGCCTGGGCGAGATCGAGCGTGGCCTGCGCCGCGCCCACCGAGCAGGAGGCGATATTGATGCGGCCGCCGTCGAGGCCCTTCATGGCGATCTTGAAACCCTCGCCCTCGTTGCCGAGGCGGTAGGCGGCGGGGACACGGACTTCGTCGAACGCGATCGCGCGGGTCGGCTGGCTGTTCCAGCCCAGCTTGGTTTCGTTCTTGCCGTAGTCGATGCCGGGCATATCCGCCGGCACCGCGAAGGCGGTGATGCCGCCGGCGCCCGAGTCCGGCGCGCCGGTGCGGGTCATCAGCACCAGCACATCGGTGCTGCCCGCGCCGCTGATGAAGGTCTTGCCGCCGCTGATGAGGTAGTCGTCGCCAGCGCGCACCGCGCGGGTGGTGATGGACGCGGCATCGCTGCCGGCATTGGGTTCGGTGAGGCAGTAGGACGCGAGCTTTTCGCCCGTCACCAGTTGCTGGCAGAACTCGTCCCGCACCCGTTGCGAGCCCCAGGTGCAGGCCATCCAGGCCGCCATGTTGTGAATCGAGATAAAGGCGGCGGTCGAGGTGCAGCCAGCGGCGAGTTCCTCCAGGATGATGGTGGCATCGAGCCGGGTCATGCCCATGCCGCCGACGGTCTCGGGGCAGTACATGCCGCAGAAGCCGAGCGCGCCGGCGGCGGCGATGGTGTCGCGGGGAAAGATCTTGCCCTCGTCCCACGCGGCGGCGTGGGGCGCCAGCTCGCCGCGGGCAAAGGCGCGCGCGGCGTCGCGAAAGGCGCGCTGCTCCTCGCTCAGTTCAAAATCCATCGCGCTGACCTTTTCCGGCTATTTCAGGTTGATGGACATGTTGGGTCCGCCGGCGCCCGGGATGCTGTCGTCGAACCAGCGCGCGGTGATGGTCTTGGTCTCGGTGTAGAAACGCACCGCCTGCTTGCCGTAGGCGTGCAGGTCGCCGTGGAAGGAGCCGCGCCAGCCGGTGAACGAGAAGAACGGCAGCGGCACCGGAATGGGGACATTGATGCCGACCTGGCCGACCTGGATCTCGTGCTGGTATTTGCGCGCGGCGGCGCCGGAGGCGGTGAAGATCGAGGTGCCGTTGCCGCGGAAATCCCGGTTGATCAGCGCGATGGCCTCGTCGAGGGTCGCCACCTTGAGGATGCACAGCACCGGCCCGAACACCTCTTCGCAATAGAAAGCCATGTCCGGGCGCAGATCGGTGAAGATGGTCGGGCCGATCCAGTTGCCGTTCGGGTAGCCCTCGACGGTGCAGTCGGAGCCGTCGAGCAGGCAGGTGGCGCCGTCCTTTTTCGCCTGCGCGATCATGCCCACCACCCGTTCCTTGGCGGCAGCGTTGGTCAGCGGGCCGTAGGCAGCGCTCTTGTCGGTCCAGGCGCCGGGCTGAATCCTGCGCGCGGCGACCACCAGATCGTCGATCCAGTTGGCGGCATCGCCCACCATCACCACATTGGGAATCGCCATGCAGCGCTGGCCGGCGGCGCCGAACGCGGAGCCGATGATGTTGTTGACGACCTGGGCGCGGTTGGCGTCCGGCATCACCACCATGTGGTTGTTGGCGCCGGTCATGCACTGCATGCGCTTGAGGTTGTCGGTGCCCTTGCGGTAGATGTGCTTGCCCACGGGGACCGAACCCACGAAGGAGCCGGCGCGGATGTCCGGGTGTTCGAGCAGGTAATCCACCTGGCTGGCGCCGCCGTGCACGACCTGCAGCACGCCGGGCGGCGCGCCGGCCTCGACGAAGAGCTCGGCGAGGCGGGTCGGCGTCAGCGGGTCGCGCTCCGACGGCTTCAATATGAAGGTATTACCGCAGGCGATCGCCATCGGGAACATCCACAGCGGAATCATCGCCGGGAAGTTGAACGGCGTGATGCCCATGCACACGCCGAGCGGCTGGATGATGGAATAGGTGTCGATGCCGCCGGCGACGTTCTCGACCGTCTCTCCCATCATCAGGGTGGCGATGTTGGCGGCGTGTTCGACCACCTCGATGCCGCGCCAGACGTCGCCCCTGGCGTCCTCGAAGGTCTTGCCCAGCTCCTGGCTGATGATTTCGGCCAGTTCGTCGTGGTGCTCCTTGAGCAGGTGCTGGTAACGCAGCATCAGGCGCGCGCGTTGCGGCACCGGCACTTCCTTCCAGCTCTCGAAGGCGGTCACGGCGGCGGCCACGGCACGCGCCATCTCGTCCGGTGTGGCGTGGGGAACCTCGCTCAATACGTCCTGGGTGGCGGGATTGACGACCGGCGTGAACTGGGTGCTCGCGCTCTGGACCCATTCACCGCCGATGAACAGGGGAACGCGTCGGGGAAAAGCCATGGCTGACCTCATCGGATGGTGGACGTGGTGGCGGCCCGGAGCACCGGTTCGGGTGCTTCCCGGGCGGCGCGGATGAGCCGCGCTTGCCACAACGGGCGGGTGATCGCCGATTGTACAGAATGCCCGCGCGCGCTCAAACGCAGGGTGTTGCGCCGGCGTGGCCCATGCCGGAGCGGTGGGGACCCGCTGGTATACTGATGCCCCTGCAATCCGGCAACCGGCAGATTCCGAGCGTGAACGACTACGTGAAGTTTTTTCGCGACACCGCACCCTACAGCAACATGCACCGGGGCAAGACCTTCGTCATCGTGCTGCGCGGCGCGGCCATCCAGCACGCGAATTTTCCGCACCTGGTCGGTGACATCGCGCTGCTCGCCGCCCAGGGCATCAGAGTGGTGCTGGTGCACGGGGCCAGGCCTCAGGTGGATCGCCAGATCGAACTGCGCCAGCTCGATTGCTGCTTTGAGGGCGAGGTACGGATCACCGACACCGAAGTCATGGCGTGCGTGCAGGAAGCCGTGGGCAGCATCCGCATCAGTATCGAGGCGGCCCTGTCGATGGGCGCGGTCAACTCCCCCATGCAGGGCGCGCGGGTGCGGGTAGTGGGCGGCAACCTCATCACCGCCAAACCCCTTGGCATCCGCAATGGCGTGGATTTTCACCACAGCGGCGAGGTGCGGCGCATCGACCGGGTGGGTATCCGCAACCATCTCGACAACGGTGCCATCGTGCTGCTGTCGCCGGTTGGCTATTCGCCCACCGGCGAGGTGTTCAACCTCACCTGCGAGGACGTTGCGATTCAAACGGCAATCAGCCTGCAGGCCGACAAGCTCATCTTCATCGGCGCCGAACCCGGTGTCTACGATGCCGAAGGCCGCCTGAAAAAAGTCATCGCCCTGCCCGAGGCGGTCGCCTGGATCGAGCGCCTGCGCGAGCAGCCGGTGCTGGCAGCGTCCCTGCGCGCGGGCTATCAGGCCTGCCTCAACGGGGTGCAGCGCAGCCACCTCATCGGCTTTGTCGAGGACGGTGCATTGCTCCGCGAGCTGTTTACCCGCGACGGTGCCGGGACGCTGATCCTGAAGGACGGCAGTGAAGTCATTCGCCAGGCCACCATCGACGACATCGGCGGCATCCTGGAACTGATCACGCCCCTCGAGGAACAGGGCGTGCTGGTGAAGCGCTCGCGCGAATTGCTGGAAACCGAGATTTCGCGGTTCCATGTCATCGTGCATCCCGAGGGCACCATCATCGGTTGCGCCGCGCTCTACCCCTTCATCGACAAGGCGGCGGCGGAACTCGCGTGCGTTGCCACGCACCCCGACTTCTGCAATCAGGGGCTGGGCAGCCGGCTGCTGGCCCATCTGGAAACCAAGGCCCGCGCCGAACACGGCCTCAAGCACCTGTTCGTGCTGACCACCCAGGCGGAACACTGGTTTCGGGAGAAAGGCTTCACGCCCATCGGGATCGAGGATCTGCCGGCGGCCAAGGCCGAGCTTTACAACTACCAGCGGCGTTCAAAGATTTTTCAGAAAACCCTTTAGCAGCTTGTTGAAAAACTGCTGCGGCAGCCATCTGCTTCGTTGCGCGGTGCTCGCTCCCTCGCCTATCTATCTGATATGTCTCGGTCGCTGCGCGCCGTGCGCCTCGCATCTGGCCGCCTCGCGACGTTTTTCAACAAGCTGTTAGTACGCACTGCGCGGGTTCAGTGATCGGATCGCTTGCGGATCCGAGGGGGATCTCATTGGCCAACAGGTTAATACCCCGGGCCACCGCGCGCCGCCAGTGCGCGTGCCGCGGCGGCCGTGCGGGTTTCCACCCCGAGTTTGGTAAACACATGCTCGAGGTGCTTGGTGACGGTGCGTGGGCTCATGGCGAGAATCGCGCCGATGTCGCGATTGGTCTTGCCGGCCGTAACCCAGCGCAGCACGTCCGCCTCGCGTGGCGTCAGTCGGAACGCGTCCGCCAGTCGCTCCGCCGTCGGGGCCCCGGTGCCTTCGAGCAGCAGCAGTGATTCGTCCGGATCCACGCGATTGCAATAGGTAACCCTGAGATCCTGGCCGCTGTGGGTGAAGGCAAGTGAGCGCCCCATTTCCTCATTGGTTTCGCGACAGCGCACGAGCCACCGGATTACTTCTGGCGGCAGGCGCAGGTCCGGTCCGGGCAACAATGCCCGGGCGCGCTCGCTGAGCCAGGTAACCCTGCCGCTGTCATCAACGGTCAGACTCGGGCGCGGCAGGGCTTCCACGGCACTGGTGGCCCGGCGCAAATTCCGCGACCGCGCGATATGGGAATCGATCCGCGCTATGACCTCATCTTCGCGCACCGGCTTGGTGACATAATCGACCGCTCCTTCGCCAAATCCGCGCACGACATCCTCGGTGGCGGTAAGGGCGGTCATGAAGATTACCGGGATGGCACGGGTTTCCGGCTGCGCCTTCAATCGCTGGCAGGTTTCGAAGCCGCTGAGTCCCGGCATGACCGCATCCAGCAGGATGACATCGGGCCGCACCAGTTCGAGTTGGCGCAGGGCGGTCAAACCGCTCGGTGCCACCAGTACCTCGTAGCCGGCGCTGTCGAGGGCATCCGATAGGAAGGCGAGGTTCGCAGGCGTATCGTCGACGATCATCACAATACCGTGCCGGTCAGCACTCGTCTTCATGGCTTGCTCCCTCTCCCACAAAGGAAATGATTTCGGACAGCTGGAATTCCCGCGCCAGCCGGCGCAGTTCGGTCACATAGGGTTGATATTGATCACCGAGGCTCGCCATCTCGTCGATGCAGCCGTTAATGGTTTTCATCCGGCCGACGCGCGCCGCTTGCACGAGACCAATGCACAGGTCACGGGGTGGAATCGGCATGCGGAGCCGCCCTCCCGCCATCATTGGCGCCCGGATCCAGTCGAAAGCGAGATGGTTCTGTAGCAGAGAGGCCAGACCCGGCCACTGAACGGGTTTAGCCACGAACGCGTTGCAACCGGCATCCCGAGCGGCACGGCGCGCTTCGTCCGAGGTATCCGAGGACACCATGATGATTGGCCGGCTCCACTGTGCCGCGCGCAGCCGTTCGCTCACCTGCAGGCCGCTGAGGTCGTGCATAACCAGATCGAGCAGCAACAGATCGGGATCCATTTGCTCGACCAGGCGCAGCGTCTCGTTACCCGAGCCGGCCTCGCCGATGTCGAATCCAAGGGGTGCGAGAAGGTCAACCAGCACGGCCCGGTGAGCGGCTTCGTCGTCCGCGATCAATACGCTGCGGCGTGGGCCGCGATAGCCGATAACGTCCTCAGCGGAAATATCCTGACGGGCGTTATCCGGCTTGCGTATCTCGGGCAGCAGTACCCGCAACTGAAAATCGCTGCCAACGCCGAGCTCGCTGCGCACCGTCAGCTCGCCGCCCATGAGCTCGGTCAGCAGGCGCGCGATGGTCAGACCGAGTCCAGTCCCGGCCGCGCTCAGGTTGGAACGTTGAAATGGCTCGAAGATGCGCGCGAGTTCGGTGCTGCCAATCCCGGGACCGGTGTCGCGCACGAGAAAGCGAGTTATCTCGCTGCTACAGTCGACACTCAACACCACCTCGCCACGCAGAGTGAACTTGACCGCATTGCCCACCAGATTGATCAGTACCTGTGATAGACGCTTGCCGTCGGCGCGGACGTATTCCGGCAAATCGCCTTTGACCTCATAGTTGAATTCGATGCCCTTGTCGCTTGCCTGGGGCCGGAACATGTTCACCACCTGAAGCAACAAGGCCGGTAGGTCGGTCTCGCGCGAGTGCAGCTGAAATTTTCCGGCTTCGATCCTCGCGATATCGAGAATGTCGTCGGCAAGAGTGAGCAGGTGCTCGCCACTTTTGCGAATAACCTCGAGCTGGCCGTGCAGCCGTGGCAAATTGCGGGTTTCCCGCTCGGCACGCTTGGCATAGCCGATGATGCTGTTGAGCGGTGAACGGAGCTCATGACTCATGTCGGTCAGAAAGCGATTTTTGGCAAGACTCGCCGACTCCGCGGCTTCCTTTGCGAGCTGCAGGGCCTGATCGGTCTTGCCGTGCTCGGCAATCTCCTGGAGCAACAGTGCGGTCTGCCGCCCGGATTCCTCCTGGGCGACCCTGCGGGCTTCGCGCGTCAGGACACTCCACCAGGCGATGATCCCGACGGCGACGAGGGAGACAGCCCAAGCCTTGAACAACGAAGTACCCATCAGCGCCGCCTGTGCGGACGTGCCGGCTAGCGCTCCGGTGTTGTGGGTCAAAAGATAAGCGCTGCCCGGCAACACCGTGATAGCCACAGCCAGCAGGACGAATGTGGTGCAGAAATCGCGGGTTCGTCGAGCAAGTTGCGGAGAAAGCCAGGGCCACCTGGGTGTGGCCATGGCCTCGGGAGGGGGCTTCTTGCACAGATCGTCGCAGCGTGCATCCAGGGAACAGCACAGCGAGCAGATAAACCCGGCGTAGGCAGGGCAGTGCGCCATGTCCTCGCGCTCGAACCGGTTGGCACAGATGCAGCAGTCCAGGGGCGCCGGCGCCAGCACCAGAGCCTCGTCAAGCGGTCGCGCCAGATAAAAGCGACCGCGCGTGATCCATGCCAGCAGTGGCGCGAGCAACAGGGCGACAAACAGCGCTATGAACGAGGCGAACGCCGCCGGCCAGGGTCCGAACACGCCGCTGAACGCCGCGATCGAGACCACGGATGCAATCAGGGTGGTGCCGACACCCACCGGATTGATGTTGGGCAGATAGGCCCGCCTGAATTCGATGTGCGGTGGGCTCAAGCCGAGCGGCTTGTTGATGACGAGATCGGCGACCAGCGCCCCGATCCAGGCGATAGCGATACAGGAGTACAGGCTAAGCACCTGTTCCAAGGCCTGAAATAGACCCACTTCCATGAGCAGGAGAGCGATGGCGACATTGAAGACCAGCCAGACCACGCGGCCCGGATGGCTGTGGGTCAGGCGCGAGAAGAAATTGCTCCACGCCAGTGAGCCCGCATACGCGTTGGTGACATTGATCTTGATCTGCGACAACACCACGAACGCCGTGGCCGTCGCTAGTGCCAGGGCCTGGTTGTTGAAAACATAACTGAAGCCGATGACATACATCAGCGTTGGCTCTGAGGCGCGGTGCGGCGGAAACTCATGCTGGATCACAATGAAAGCCAGAAAGGCGCCCGCCAGTTGCTTGAGTACCCCGGGCACTATCCAGCCGGGCCCGGCCAGTACCAGCGCGGCCCACCAGCGGCGGGACGAAGCGGGCGTGCGTTCGGGTAAAAAGCGCAGGAAATCCACTTGCTCCCCAATCTGCGCGATCAATGAAAAGCACACCGTTGTGGCGGCACCAAACAGCAGGGGATCAAAAGTGGTCCCGGCCTTGGAATAGCCGCCGAACGTGGTCCATTCGGCATATAGCGTCGGTTCCTTCAATAACACAAAAATAAAAGGCAACACCGCCAGCACCAGCCAGGGTACGGAAGTCCACATCTGAAATTTGCTGATGCGGGTTATGCCGTGGAGCACCAGTGGAATCACCACGACCGAGCTGACCAGATAACCAAGCGCCAACGGCAAGCCAACATAGAGTTCGAACATCAGCGCCATGATGGCGGCTTCAATGGCAAAAAAAATAAAAGTAAAGGACGCGTAGATCAGCGATGTGACGGTTGATCCCAGATAGCCGAAGCCTGCACCGCGGGCCAGAAGATCCAGGTCGACGCTGTATTTGGCGGCGTAGTAACTGATGGGTAGTCCGGTAAGAAAAATCACCAGCGCGACCGCGAGAATCGCGGCGACCGCGTTAGTGAAGCCGTAGTTCACCATTACAGCGCCGCCGATGGCTTCCAGCGCAAGAAAGGAAATCGAGCCAAGTGCGGTTGCCGCTACACGGGCTTCCGACCATTTGCGAAAGCTGCGCGGCGCGAAACGCAGCGCGTAGTCTTCCAGGGTCTCGTTCGCAACCCAGGTGTTGTAGTCGCGGCGGACTCGCAATATCCGCAGCGTCGCAGCAGCAGCCATGCGTCATGCTCCAGGAGGTGTGCTCCGAGAATAGCGAGCTATATGTGCAGGGCGACCCGTAAGAGGGCGGTCGTCGATACGCCCCGACCTCGTCTACAAAGATCGGGCAAAGGATATGCCAGCATCTGGCAAAGGATATGCCAGGTGCCGCTCCCGTCAGTGTGGTGACTCGTTAATACTGTCTCGCCAGAGACTTAGCCGGATACCCGGTCACGGTACAGAATCTGAAGCGGTCCGCCATGCACATTGAAAGTGCACACCGAACTCGCGTGCACCGGAAACGCCTACGACGAAGTGCGTATTGTCCCGCCGCAGTTGTGATGGGTGTAATCCTCTCACGTGTGGACGCATGTCTTGCGTCTACGTATCCGGGATTGACATTCGTCATAGGGGTAGCTCCATGATCAACCAGAAACCACCATATCCTTCTGCGCTCAGTGCGGCAGCGCACAGCATCCGCAGCATATTGTTCGTCGTGGCCTGTGTTGCGCCTGGCATGGCGCTGTCCACGGGTTATCCCACCAGTGCGGTCAACACCACAGGCCTGGCGGTAACCGACACCGTCGTCACGGTAGGCCAGTTGCATTCCGCCACTGGCACCATGGCGATCAGTGAAACGGGGTCGATTCAGGCCGAACGCCTGGCCATTGAACAGATCAACGAATCCGGAGGAGTGCTTGGAAGAAAGATCGAGATCATTCAGGAAGACGGCGCAAGCGACTGGCCAACCTTCGCCGAGAAGGCGCGCAAGCTGCTCGTCAACGACAAGGCCGCCGCGGTTTTCGGCTGCTGGACGTCGGCGTCGCGAAAAGCCGTATTACCCGTGTTCGAGAAAGAAAACGGGATGCTGTATTACCCGACATTTTATGAAGGTCTCGAACAGTCAAAGAATGTGATTTACACCGGCCAGGAAGCCACCCAGCAGATCATCGCCGGGCTCGACTGGCTGGCGAAAACCAAGGGTGCAAAAAAGTTCTATCTGGTTGGATCGGACTATATCTGGCCGCGCACCTCCAACAAGATAGCCCGCAAACACATCGAGAACGTGCTGCATGGCGAGGTGGTCGGTGAGGACTACTTCCCGCTCGGCCATACCCAATTCGGTTCGTTGATCAACAAGATCAAGCTCAAAAAGCCGGATGCGGTGTACAGCATCATTGTGGGCGGCAGCAACGTGGCCTGGTGGAAGCAGCTGAAGGCCGCTGGGGTAACCAGCGACAAGCAGACAATCCTGACGATCTCGGTAACGGAAGACGAAATTCTGGGAATCGGCGGCGAGAACATGGTCGGCTTCTACGCCGCCATGAAGTACTTCCAGAGTCTGGATAACGACAACAACAAGAAATTCGTAGCGGCCTTCAAAGCCAAGTACGGGAAGGACGCCGTGATCGGCGACGTGACGCAGGCAGCTTACCTTGGGCCCTGGCTTTGGAAGGCCGCTGTCGAAAAAGCCGGCAGCTTCGACGTCGACAAGGTCGCCGCCGCCTCGCCTGGCATAGAGATGCCCACGGCGCCCGAAGGCTACGTCAAGATACATGAAAACCATCACCTATGGAGCAAGCTGCGTATCGGCGAGGCGTTGGCCGATGGTCAGTACAAAGTGATTTACGAATCCGATCTGATCGAGCCGAACCCCTTCCCCAAGGGCTATCAATAGTGCGGATAGACGGCGGGGACTGCCAGTCACCGCCGTCTATCTGCCTGAATATGCAAGAGCGTTTTCGCAACGGGCGTTGATCGGGAGCTATCGCGATGGATGGACTGTCTCTTCAGGAAGTGTGGTCCCTGTTGGTCATGCAGGGATTCAATGGCCTGAGTTTTTTCAGCGTGCTCCTGTTGATGGCGTTGGGGCTGGCCATCATTTTCGGCCAGATGGGCGTCATCAACATGGCGCACGGCGAATTTCTCACCGTAGGCGCCTACACCACCTATCTGCTTTCGGTGATCGCGGCAAACCATCTGCCGTGGTTCCAAAATTACTATTTTATCGCGGCGATCGTGGTGGGCTTTATGGTCGCATTCACGGTGGGCTATATCGTCGAGTGGCTGATGATCCGCCATCTTTATCGTCGGCCCCTCGATTCGCTGCTCGCGACCTGGGGCCTCAGCCTCGTCATGCAGCAGATGTTCCGCTCGACGTTCGGCCCAAAGGAAGTGAGTGCCACGCTTCCTGAGTGGTTGATGGGATCGTACCAGCCGGTCGAGGGGATCGATATTCCGTTGAACGGTCTGTTCGTGATGGTACTGACATTGCTGCTTACCTCTGCTGTGGGGCTGATGATGTTCCGTTCACGCTGGGGTCTGCATGTCCGCGCGACGGTCCAGAACCGCGCCATGAGTGGCGCAGTGGGCATCGATACCGCGAAGGTAGATCGCTTGACCTTTGCTCTGGGGTGCGGGATAGCCGGCGTCGCCGGCGCCGCCTTCACCACGATCGGGTCCACCGGACCCACCAGTGGGTCGCTGTATATCGTCGATACTTTCCTGGTGGTGGTATTCGGTGGCGCCCAGAGTCTGCTGGGTACCATTGTATCGGCGTTCTCCATTGCGCAGGCGCAATCCACTCTCGAATTCTTCATGACGGGCTCTATGGCCAAGGTTCTGACGCTGACCACGATCATTACGATTCTGATGGTGCGGCCCGAGGGCCTGTTCCGGTTTCGGGTGCGCAGATGAGTCGGTGTCCTCAGGTCGCGCGGGAGAAAACAGCATGAGGCTTGCAGGAAACAGTTTGGTGAAGAAATTGGCGGCAACGCGCTGGTGGCGCGACTTCGGTTCGATCATCGTGGTGGCGCTGATCATTTTCGCGGTACTGCCGCTGTCCCTCGATCTCTTTCGCCTGAATCTCGTGGGCAAGTATCTGACCTACGCTTTTGTGGCGGTTGGCCTTGTCCTGTGCTGGGGCTATGGAGGCATCTTGAGTCTGGGACAGGGCGTGTTCTTCGGGCTCGGCGGTTACTGCATGGCCATGTTTCTCAAGCTCGAAGCATCGGATATCGAAAGCACAAAAATCCAGTCGACACCCGGCATTCCCGATTTCATGGACTGGAATCAATTGACTGCGCTGCCCGCGTTCTGGGAGCCGTTCAAAAGCTTTACCTTTGCCGTGCTGGCGGTTCCGCTGGTACCCACCCTGTTCGCTCTGGCGATTGGTCTCGCCATGTTCAAGCGCCGCGTTGGTGGCGTGTACTTTGCCATCGTGACGCAGACGTTCGCCGCCATTCTCAGCATTCTGATTATCGGCCAGCAGGGCTACACCGGTGGCGTCAACGGTATCACCGACCTAAAGACACTGCACGGCTGGGATATTCGCAGTGACGAGGCGAAATATGTTCTGTATTACATCAATGCCGTTCTGCTCATGGGCACGGTGCTCCTCGGTCGCTGGATCCTCAATACCAAGTTTGGGAAGCTGTTGCTGGCGCTGCGCGACAAGGAAGAGCGCGTGCGCTTTTCAGGCTATGACGTCGCAAACTTCAAGATCTTCGTGTTCTGTCTGGCGGCCATTTTCTCAGCGGTTGGCGGTGCCATGTTCACCTTGCAGGTAGGTTTCATGTCGCCATCGTTCGTCGGCATCGTGCCCTCGATAGAAATGGTGGTTTTCACCGCCGTCGGCGGCCGCCTGTCGCTGGTTGGAGCGATCTACGGCAGCTTGCTGGTCAACTACGGCAAGTCGTATTTTTCGGAGACTTTCCCGGAATTGTGGCTTTTTTTCCTCGGTGGATTGTTTATCGCAGCGGTGATGGTATTTCCCAATGGTCTCGCCGGGCTGGCCCAGCAGCTTCGCACCTGGCGTGCAAGGAGAAGTCGAGTATCCAGTGGAATGCCAGAGCCGGTTTCTGCCATGCCTGATAAAACCGCGGTGCCCGCCTTCAGATCCGAGGGAGGTTAGTCGTGACCAGCAACGCTATGGTGCTTGCCGTCGAGGATCTGAGTGTTTCCTTTGACGGCTTCAAGGCGGTCGACGGGCTCAATCTGTATGTAGAACAAAATGAACTGCGGGTGGTGATCGGGCCAAACGGTGCCGGCAAGACCACCTTGCTCGATCTCATCTGCGGACGCACGCGCGCGGATTCCGGCAGCATCAAGTTCAAGGATCAGGATCTCACCCGTTTGCCCGAATACCGGCGGGTGCGACTCGGGATCGGTCGCAAGTTCCAGACCCCTTCGATTTATGAAGGCTTGAGTGTCTTCGAAAACCTGGAGATTTCCTACCCGCGGGGCCGCACCGTTTTCGGCAGCCTGTTTTTTCGCCGCGATGCCGCGGTAATCGAACGCGTCGGCGAGGTGGCGGGACTCGTTGGTCTTGGCGATCGCATAGAAGATGCCGCGGAGCAGTTGAGTCACGGCCAGAAGCAGTGGCTGGAAATCGGCATGTTGCTGATGCAGGACCCTGAGCTACTGATGCTCGACGAGCCGGTCGCGGGCATGAGTGTCAGCGAACGAGAGCAGACTGCGGCGCTGCTTACGCGCATTTCGACGAATCGTTCCGTGATTGTTATCGAGCACGATATGGAATTCGTCAAGCGAATCGCGCATCGGGTGACGGTTCTGCACCAGGGCAAGGTCATCGCCGAGGGCAGCATGGCACATGTGCAGGCCGACCCGAAAGTGATAGAGGTTTATCTGGGGCATTGACGTTTATCTGGAGCATTGATGTGAGTTCCACGAACGCAATCGAAGTCAGGGATTTCACCGTGAGTTACGGGGAGAGCGAGGTAGTGCATCAGGTCAACCTCAGTGCCGCGCAGGGCGAGATCGTTGCCGTGATGGGGCGCAACGGCATGGGCAAGAGCACTCTGTTCAAGGCGTTGATCGGGATTCTGCCCACCAAGTCGGGGTCGCTGAAAGTCTCCGGTGAGGAACTCGGAGATCTGCCCAGTCATGCCCGGGTGCGGCGTGGACTCGCCTATGTACCCCAGGGGCGCATGGTGTTTCCAGGGTTGACCGTGCTCGAAAATATCATGACTGGACTGCGTGACCGGCGCGCCACCATCCCCGACGAAATCTACGAACTGTTTCCCGTGCTGGCGGAAATGCGCGGCCGCAAGGCCGGCAATTTATCCGGCGGCCAGCAGCAGCAACTGGTGATTGCGCGCGCGCTGGTTACCGCGCCCAACGTGCTGCTGCTCGACGAGCCGACCGAGGGTATTCAGCCGTCGATAATCAAAGACCTCGCGCGTCAGCTCAAGGAAATAAGGCGCCTGCGGGGGCTCACCATCATCGTTTCCGAACAGGTGCTGAGTTTCGCTCTCGACGTGGCAGATCGGCTACTGGTTATCGATCGGGGACAGATCGTGGACGAAATGACTCGCGACCAGGCCGACGCAGCCGTACTGGGGCGCTACCTGTCGATCTGACAGCCTTTTTCACCCTAACGCGTGGATGGTTCGCGCGGTAATCCGAGCAACAGGAGTACGCAACATGCTAGAGACACTGATTCACATCGATCCCAAGATGGCGCCCGCTTCGCAAGGTGGTCTATTGCACAACCGTTGGCATCCCGATATCCCCATGGTTGCTACCGTGAAACCCGGCGCCTCGTTTCGCGTCGAGTGCGCGGACTGGACCGGCGGCCAGATCTCTGACGACGATTCGGCCAATGATGTGCGCGATGTCGATCTGACCAAGGTGCACTACCTGAGCGGCCCCATCGGCGTCGAGGGCGCCGAGCCCGGCGACCTGCTGGTGGTCAACATTCTCGACATCGGCACCTTGCCGTCGTCCGACTGGGGCTTCACCGGCATCTTCGCCAAAAGTAACGGTGGCGGCTTTCTGACCGAGCACTTTCCCGACGCGCGCAAGGCGTGCTGGCAGTTCGAGGGCATCTTCGCCAAATCGCGGCACATTCCCGGCTGCCGCTTCGCCGGCATCATGCACCCCGGTCTGATCGGCTGCCTGCCGTCGGCGGACCTGCTCAAGACCTGGAACCAGCGCGAGGCGGCGCTGGTCGCGACCGACCCCAACCGGGTGCCGCCGCTGGCGGCGCTGCCCTATGCGGACACCGCGCTGATGGGCAAACTGACCGGCGCCGCCGCGGCGGAAGCTGCCAAATACGGCGCGCGCACGGTGCCTCCCCGCGAGCACGGCGGCAACTGCGACATCAAGAATCTATCGCGCGGTTCCCAGGTGTATTTCCCGGTCTATGTGAAGGGCGGTGGCCTTTCGATGGGGGACCTTCATTTTTCCCAGGGCGACGGCGAGATCACTTTCTGCGGCGCCATAGAAATGGCGGGCTGGATCGAGATCAATGTCGATATCATCAAAGGTGGCATGCAGAAATACGCGGTCACCAACCCGATCTTCCGCCCGAGTCCCCTCGAGCCCAGGTACAACGACTACCTGATTTTTGAAGGTATTTCGGTCGACGAATCCGGCAAACAGCATTATCTGGATGCCCACGTGGCCTACCGGCGCGCCTGCCTGAACGCCATCCAGTACCTGAAGCAATTCGGTTACACCGGCGAGCAGGCTTACGCGATTCTGGGCACGGCGCCCGTCGAGGGACATATCAGCGGCATAGTCGATATCCCCAACGCTTGCGCCACGCTGTGGTTGCCTACCGGGATTTTCGACTTCGATATCCGGTTGACGCCTCAGGGGCCGGTCCGCCAGCAGTTTGGTGGCGTCGATCTGGCCGTCACCACCTGACATCGGGCCGAAGCCGTGCGCGGAAATCGGCAACTGCCAGCCCTTGCACGGCCGCAACCCGGAGAGTGAATTCTGCCAAGAGGAGTAGTGAGTTCATGCCGCTATACGAATACCGCTGTGTCTGTGGCAATCGCATCGATCAATTGCGAGCGCTTGCCGTCCGCAATATCCCCGCTGACTGCGAGTGCTGCGGGGCGATGGCCGCGCGCGTGGCATCGGCGCCGCGTCTGGCGGTCGTCTCGGCGACCACGCGCCTTGCCCATGAGCGCAATGAGCGCAGCGCTCATGAGCCGCGAAAGGTGACTCGCACAACATCCGACCAGCCCTGCGCGACCCATGGGCAGCCTGGCTCCCACAGGGGTCGACCCTGGATGCTTGGGCATTGATGGCTGTCGGCGGCAGCTCGTGTGCAGTAGCCAAGGATGTTGCCCCGTGGAATCCCGGGCGAAAGGGGCCGGCACCAGCGCCGGCCCCTCAGTGTCACCGATACACAAGGTTCAGGCTTTCTTGTCGAAATAACGGATCGAAGGCGGCGCGGCAACCCAGTTGGCCAACTGGCCGATCACGCCGGTCTCGGTGCGCCAGGCGAAGTATTTTTCATAGGCCTGACGGGACTCCCATTGTTCGATGGCGACGATCGTGGTGGGATCGTCCTGATCCTGGTGGGCGTAAACCTCGATGCAGCCCGGGTAGGTGCGCGTCGAGGGCAGCAGCGCGCCGAGGCCTTCGAGCGTGTCCTTGACGCATTCGGGTTTGACTTTGAGTTCGAGCAATACGGTGCAGGCCATGGGGTTCTCCTTCCGGTTTGTGGTGAGTTGTTGTAGTTAAGGGCCGCGCGTGCGGGCTCCGGATACTAGGGCAACCCCGCCGCCGTGCCAAGCTCGGGCTTGGCCGCTACCGGGTGCCGCGGTCGCTTTTCCTCAGCCTGTCAGGCGATCTGCGCCACGCCCCAATAGTTGTAACCGAACAGGCGCGGCGTCGAGGGCAGGTACATCTTGTCGAGCTGTTCCAGCGCAAAGCCGGACTCCTGGAGCAGCTCCGGGATCGGCCGGTTCAGGTTGCAGCCACCGGCGAATTTCTTCCACACCGGGTTGATGCGGTCCTGCCACTTGCGCACTCCGGCGTCGGGCGCGCGACCGTGCTCGGTGAACACCAGTTTGCCGCCCGGCTTCAGCACCCGCCGCATCTGCCGCAGCGCGCCGTGCCAGTCGGGGATCGTACACAGGGTGTAGGTAAGCAGCACCGTATCCACACTGTTGTCGTCGAGGGGAATCTGTTCGCCGGGCAGATCGATGAGTTTCACTTCGATGGGCGACTTCTCCAGGTTCGCCCGCGCCTTCGCGCGCATCGCCGCCGAAGGCTCCAGGCCCCACACGAACTCCACTCTGGACTGATCGTAGAGCGCCAGGTTGAGCGCCGACCCCATGCCTACTTCCAGCACCCGGCCCGTGCACAGGGGCACTACTTTTTTGCGCTGGTACATGATGGGTTTGGTGCCGCAGGCGCAGTTGATAAAGGGCGCCAGAAACATTCTTTCGTAGAGGCTCACAGGGGCTTCTCCATAGGTGATGCGCTAAAAGATACTCCGTCAAGACGGGTCTTATCCGGCAGTGCTGGATACTCTGTCAAGCGACCATCCTACGCGACGGGAGTTGGGTGTGCGCGGCGAGCCATGGTCCGACAGGGCGCCAAAGGAGATACCCAGACCGCCTGCAATGGCGATGCTCTATGCTGTCGGGCCGCGAACCGTCCGCCGGAACCCAATCCCTTGCTCAGTTACCGCCACATCTATCACGCCGGCAATTTCGCCGATGTGCTCAAGCACCTCGTGCTGGCGCAGGTGCTCCGCCATCTGATCGCCAAGGACAAGCCACTGTGCTATTTGGACACCCACGCGGGCAGCGGGAGCTATTCGCTGCAAAGTGTTGCCGCGCTGCAGAACCGCGAATTCGACAGCGGCATCGGCAGACTGTGGGAGCGCACCGATCTGCCGGCAGCCGTCGCAGGCTATGTCGCGCTGGTGCGGGAGGCCAATCCCGATGGTGCGCTGCATCAGTATCCGGGTTCGCCGTGGTTTGCCCGCCACCTGCTGCGGCAACGGGATCGCCTGCTGCTGTGCGAGCTGCATTCCGATGACTTCATGCGGCTCCGGCGTCACTGCGACGGCGACCGCCGCGTCCGTATCCGCGAGGCCGACGGCTTCCGCGAGCTGCTGGCGTTGCTGCCGCCCCAGGAGCGTCGCGGTCTGGTGCTGATCGACCCGCCCTACGAAATCAAAACCGACTACCAGACGGTGGTGGATACCCTGATCGGGGCGCATCGCCGCTTCGCCACCGGCGTCTATGCGATCTGGTATCCGGTGGTGGAGCGCGAGCGTGTCCGGCTGCTGGAGCGGAAGGTAAGGGCCAGCGGCATCCGCTCTGTACAACTGTTCGAGCTGAGCGTGAAGCCGGACAGCATGGGCCACGGCATGACCGGCAGCGGGATGCTGGTGGTCAATCCGCCCTGGACGCTGGCGGCGGAGATGGCGGCGGCGTTGCCGTACCTTGCGGAAGTCCTGGGCGACAGGGATGGCAGCGGGCGACTCATCGGCGGCTATCGCATCGAAACCCTGGTCGGCGAATAGCCTGCGTGCCGAAATCCACCTACACCCCTTCCACCGCGATCATTCGCGAGCGCGTGGCGCTCTGGCGCAGGGTGCGCGCGGCGCGGTATGCGGGGGAGTCGTGCCACGCCCGGGCGCGCTCCAGGGAGTCGAATTCGAGAATCACCAGACGTCCGGACTGCCAGCCGCCTTCGAGGCTGAGGGTCGTGCCGCCGCGCGCCACATAGCGGCCACCGAACGCGGCGACGGTGGCCGGCGCCAGGGTTTTGTAGCGCTCGTATTGCTGGGGATCGGTGATTTCGATATCCACGATGACGTAGGCTGGCATGCGGACTCCTCAGGTCGGGGTTTGCGGTTGTTGATTGTAGGCCCCTTGGCTACCATGAGCGCCCCCTGCGCGACGGCCACTCCCTCCATGTCCCTGTTCGATTTCGCCGCTGGCCGGGAAGGTTATTACGGCGCCTATGGCGGCTGTTTCCTGCCGGAAATCCTTACCTCCACCATCACCGAGCTGCGCGACTGCTTCCGCGCCTGCAAGGCCGACCCGACGTTCTGGGACGAGTTCGTGGAGGTGATGCGGACCTATTCCGGGCGCCCGACGCCGGTGACCTTCCTGGAAAACCTGTCGAACCGGCTCGGCGGCGCGCGCATTTACGTCAAGCGCGAGGATCTCAATCACACCGGCTCCCACAAGATCAACAATGTGATGGGCCAGGGGCTGGTGTGCAAACGCCTGGGCAAGACCCGCGTGATCGCCGAGACGGGCGCCGGTCAGCACGGCTTCGCCACCGCCACCATGGCGGCGCGCTTCGGCCTCAAGTGCAAGATTTACATGGGCGCGGTGGATGTCGCACGCCAGCGGCCCAATGTGTTCTGGATGGAAAACCTGGGCGCTGAAGTGATGGCGGTGCAGGACGGCCAGCGCACCCTCAAGGACGCCATCAACGAATGCCTGCGCGACTGGGTGACCAACATGGGCGACACCCACTATGTGCTGGGCACCGCCTGCGGGCCGCATCCGTTCCCGGAGATGGTGAGCTATTTCCAGTCGATCATCGGAATCGAGGCGCGCGCGCAGATGCTGGCCGAGGCCGGCAAGCTGCCGGACCGGGTGTACGCCTGCGTCGGCGGCGGCTCCAACGCCATGGGCATCTTCCAGGGCTTTCTCGATGACGCCGGCGTCGAACTGGTCGGCTGCGAGGCCGGCGGCTTCGGCCCCGGATCCGGCGGCCACGCTTCGCGCCTCGCCTACAAGGATGCCAGCCTGGGTGTCGCCCAGGGTTACAAGACGTATTTCCTGCAGAACGACGACGGCAACATGCTGGAGACCCACTCGATTGCCGCCGGGCTCGACTACATCGGCGTGAACCCGATCCTGGTGCACCTGTGGGATCAGGGCCGCGTGCGTTTCGAGGCCGCGACCGATGCCGAGGTGCGCGACGCGCTGCGCCTGGTGATGCGCACCGAGGGCCTGATTCCCGCGCTCGAAAGCACCCATGCCTTTGTGCGGGCGATTGCCGAGGCGCCCACCATGGGGCGCGACCAGGTGATCCTGATCAACCAGTCCGGACGCGGCGACAAGGATATCTTCACGGTGGCGGATGCCATCGACGATCAGGCGTGGAAGGCGTTCATCCGCGCCAAGGCGGTCGACTATGGCGCTTGAGCCGTATCTGCGCGAGCGGCGGGCCCACAAGGACCTGCTGCTGATGACCCATGTGGTCTGCGGTTATCCCTCCTTCGAGGACAACTGGCGCGCGCTGGAAGTGATGGCGGAGTTCGACGTCGATCTGGTGGAGCTGCAATTTCCGTTTTCCGAGCCTTCCGCCGACGGGCCGCTGTTCGCGCGCGCCAATCAGCGCGCCATCGAGCTTGGCGTTCACACCCGCGACTGTTTCGCCTTCATGGGGCGCGCCGCCGCCCGGTTTCCGTTCAAGCTGCTGATGATGGGTTACTACAACACCGTCTTCAAAATGGGCGAGGCCGCGTTTATCGAACAACTGGCAGCGGCCGGGGGAGCGGGTTTCATCGTGCCCGATCTGCCGGTGGAGGAAGCGGCCGAGCTGCACCGGCTGGCCGCGGTGGCGGATCTCGATCCCATCATTCTGATGACGCCGACCAACACCGATGCGCGGCTTGCACGTCTGGGGCAGGCGGCGCGCGGTTTCGTCTACGCCGTCGCGCGCAAGGGCGTGACCGGCACCAAGACCGCCATGGATGAAGGCCTGGTCGGCTTTATCGAGCGCTGCCGGCGCGCCACCGACCTGCCGCTGGGCATCGGTTTCGGGGTGAGCGGCAGGGACGATATCGACTTCCTGCGCGGTCGCGCCGATATCGCCATCATCGGCACTGCGGCACTAGCCGCCTGGGAGCGGGGCGGCGCACCGGCGCTGCGGGAATTCTTTGCGGAGCTGCTGGATCGGACTCAGGCCAAGGGCGCGTAGCGGTCCAGCCGACCGAGCGCCTCCGCCACCGGGCGGCAGGTGATACGGCCATCCCGTGTATTCAGTCCCCTGGCAAAGCCGGGGTCGTCCCGCAGGGCGTCGAGCCCGCCCGCCGCGAGGCGCCGCACATAGGGCAGGGTGGCCTCGGTGAGCGCCAGCGTCGAGAGCCGCGGATAGGCGCCCGGCATGTTGGTTACGCAGTAGTGGATTACACCGTGCTTCTCGAACACCGGGTCGTGGTGGGTGGTGGGCCGCGAGGTTGCCACGCAGCCGCCCTGGTCGATGCTGATATCGACGATGACGGCGCCGGGCGGCATGGTCTTCACCATGGCTTCGCTGATCACGTGGGGTGCGCGGGCGCCGTGCAGCAATACCGCGCCGATCACGAGGTCGGCGTTGCGAATCTCGGCGGCCAGGGTTTCCGGAACCGATCGAACGAAGCGGAAATCCGCGCCGATGAACTGGCGCAACGCCGGCAGTCGATCAAGCTCCCACCCTGCCACACAAACCCGAGCGCCCAGGCCCGCCGCCGCGCGCGCCGCATGGCTGCCCGCGACGCCGTCGCCGACCACCAGTACTTCGCCGAAGCTGCGGTCGAAAATCCGTCCCAGCAGCATGCCGCGCCCGCCATTGGAGCGGGCGAGGTGGAAGTTGCCCATGGCGACCGCCATGGCTCCCGCCACCGCGCTCATGGGGGCGAGAAGCGGCAGACGGCCGGTCTCGTCTTCGACGGTTTCGTAGGCGATCGCCGTGCTGCGGCTTGCGAGCAGCGCCTCGGTCAGCGCCGGGTCGACGCCGGCGAGATGCAGATAGGTGAACAGGATCTGGCCTGCCAGACAGGGGTATTCCGCCGCGATGGGCTCCTTCACCTTGAGCACGAGCTCGGCATTCCAGGCCGATTCCGTTGCGACAATTCGCGCCCCGACCTGTTCGTAATCCGCGTCCGTAAAGCCCGATCCGGCACCAGCGCTGCGTTCGATCAGTACCCTGTGGCCGTCGGCGATCAGGGTTGCGGCGCCGGCGGGCGTGAGGGCCACGCGGCCTTCGTCGGGCTTGATTTCCCGTGGTACCCCGATCTTCACGGTATTACTACTCCATCGACATTCAGGATACTGGCTTCGAGTCGCTTCGGTGGCCGGTCAACCGAACCAGCGGCGCGGGCGTTGATTGGCAATCCCTGGCATGGCAACCGGCCAGGGCACGGCAACGGGAGTGTAGCAAGTGATGAAAGCTATGATGCGGTACGGTACGGTAATGGTAATGGTGTTTGCCGCAGTGCTCGCGGGTTGTGCGGGCCATCGGCACCGATCCGCAGACCGGGTGATCGTCGATACCAAAGGCGTCGACTTGAACGCCTATTACCGGGATCTGGACGAGTGTCAGCACTACGCCGACGACGTCGCCGTGGGGCGGCGCGCGGCCGGCGGCGCGGTAGCCGGCGCGGTGATTGGCGGTGCGGTCGGCGCCATTGCCGGTAACAGCCGAACCGCCGAGCGTGCAGCGGGCGTCGGTGGTGTGGTCGGCGGCGCCAAAGGCGTGGGATCCGGCTTGCACGAGCGCGACCGAGTGGTGAAAAACTGCCTGGCGGGGCGGGGTTACCCCGTACTCAACTGACGGGCTTGGACGCCAGGCAATCCTGCAACAGGGCGATGGCCGCGCGCGCAAAGGTCCACATGTTGGCTTCGCGCTGAGCGTTGCCCGTCGCCAGGGTCAGGGTTCGCTCGATGGGGCCGGTGACCGCGAGACAGGCGTGGCCCGGCGGATCGCCATAGGGATTGGCGGTCGGGCCGGTGGCGCCGGTTTCGGCAAGCGCCCAGGTGCAATTGAACCGTTTGCGCAGCTGTCGCGCGCAGGCCAGGGCGTAGGCTTCGCTGGCGGGACGCAGACCGACCATGTCCTGCTCGGTAAACCCCAGCAAGAGCGAACGGGCGACCGGGGTGTAGACCACGGCGCCGCCGACAAAATAAGCGGACGAACCCGGGATCGCCACCAGGGCAGCCGCAATCAGGCCGCCGGCGGAGGATTCGCAGACGGCGACCGTTTCCTCTCGGGTTTTCAGCAGGTCGGCACAGGTCGCGGCAAGCCGCGTCAGGGGCAAGGGGAGTTCCGGGTCGTTGCGACCTGTTGGCATGGCGGTGACCTCGATCACTTGAGCTATCGGTTGGGTGTGGTTAGAGTCGGGCAACGACTTTCCGCATCGTGTTCCAGCTCATCCAAACCAGTGGGGGTAATTATTATGGACGTCGGCATGTTGAGCGTCTTCCAGGCGGGTCTCGGCCAGAATCTGACCGATCTCGAAGTCTACAAAAACAATCTGCGCATCTGCGATCTGGTCGAACCCCTGGGGTTCGATTCCATCTGGGCCGCCGAGCACCATTTCACCGATTACACCATGTGCCCGAGCGTGACCGAGTTCCTCGCCTACATGGCGGGGCGCAGCCAGCGCATCAAGCTGGGTACCGCGGTGCTGATCCTGCCCTGGCACAAGGATCCCGGCCGTATCGCGGTGGAAGTGGCCATGCTCGACAACCTGTCGGACGGCCGTGCCTTGATGGGCTTCGGGCGCGGCATCGGCCGGGTAGAGTATGACGGATTCGGCATTCCCATGGAGGAATCCCGCGACCGCTTCGACGAGTCCGCGCAGATCATCATTCGGGGACTGGAGACCGGGTTCATCGAATACAACGGCAAGTTCTTCAAGCAGGAACGCCGCGAGCTCCGTCCGCGACCGTTCAAGTCGTTCAAGGATCGGCTCTATATGGCCTGCCAGTCGCCGGACTCGGCCGACGTGGTCGCCGACCTGGGTGCCACCATGATGGTGTTCGCGATCTCCCCCTGGGAGACCCGCGCCAAGGATGTGGAGCGCTACCGTGCGCGCTATCGCAAGGTGCAGGGAAAGGAGCCGCCACCGATCATCGCCAATATCTTCTGTGTCTGCGATGACGATGCCGCCCGCGCGGACCGGATGGCCGAGAAGTATATGCACGACTACTGGATCTCCGCCCTCGACCACTATGAGATGGATGGCACTCATTTCAGTGACAAGAAGGTTTACGACTACTACGCCCGCAGCGCCGCGATCATGCGCGATCGCGGCCGCGAGTCCGTCACCAGTCTGTTCACCAACAATCAGGTGCATGGCACGCCGGAGCAGATCCTGCGTCGCCTGGAGCGGATCCGCGAGATGGCCGGGCCGCTGCACCTCAACGTATCCTTCAGCTTTGGCGGAATGCCCTTCGATTACGCCGAGCGCAGCATGCGATTGTTCAGTCGCGAAGTGTTGCCTGAGCTGCACCAATGGTCTTGCGCGGCTCCGGGGCAGTCCGTCCAGGCCAGCGCCTGAGGGTTCATGATGCGAAATAAATCGTAGACCATTCGGCGCGGCGGCCCACGGGCGCGGCGGTGCACAGTTGGCCGCCGCGCGGCGAGTGGAATCCGGAACTGCTTTCGCGATATGAGTATTCGTTTCAAGCCAATTAAGTGTGGATTTTCCCCGCGGAGTTAGTCTTATAATACGGGTAACATAATTTCTGGTAATGATGATTACTCTGTAATCATAACTTCGGGGGATAATATGACCGACTTCGATACTATCATCAAGGGCGGCACCATCGTTGACGGCACACGGCATCGCGCCCGTTTTGTCGGCGATATTGCCATCAAAAACGGATTGATCGCCGAGATCACCCCAGCCGGTGGGCTGAATGCTCGCACCGCCGGCAAAGTCATCGATGCCAAGGGTTTGGTGGTTGCTCCCGGGTTCGTGGATCTGCACACCCACTACGACGGCCAATTGCTGTGGGACCCCTATCTGAGCTGCTCAAGCTGGCACGGTGTGACCTCGGTGGCCATCGGCAACTGCGGTTTTGGTTTCGCGCCGACGCATCCCGAGCAGCGTGAACGCATGATGCTGTCGATGGAGCGGGTGGAAGCCATTCCCCTCGCCACCATGAAAGCCGGCATGGATTGGGACTGGGAGACCTTCCCCCAATGGCTCGATTCCATCGACCGACGCCCGAAAGGCATCAATGTCATGAGCTTCGTCCCCCTCAACCCCCTGATGATTTATGTCATGGGTGTGGAGGCCGCCAAGTCGCGCGACCCTGACGAGCGTGAACTCAAGGAAATGCTGCGGATGATGGAGGAATCCCTCGACGCCGGTGGTGTCGGCTTTTCCATGCAGCGCTTGGGCGATGGCTTTACGTCCGTGCAGCGCGACTATGACGGCACGCCGATGCCGACGGACACCATGTCCGACGAGCTCTGCATGGCTTTCGCGCGTATCCTGAAGCGGCGCGGTCAGGGCTTCATCCAGCTGACCCAGGCCAAGAACGAATTCACCGCCGATCTGGATTTCGGCCTCAAGCTGGCCGAGGCCTCCGATGCGGCAGTGCTCTGGAATGCCGTGCAGGTTAACGAGCGCCATCCCCACCAGCATCGCCGCATGCTCAAGTGGGTCAACGAAGCGCGAGAGAAAGGGTTGAAAGTCTGGATGCAGGCCATTACAACGCCCAATGACATGCGCTTCAAGCTGGACAACTTCAACCTGTTCGACGGCAACGGCGCCTGGCGCGATGTCACCATCGGTGATGTTCCAACGCGCATCAGCAAGATGCAGGATCCCAAGCTGCGCGAAGCGGTGCGCCACGACTACGACTTCGGTAGCGCGCCCTTCGTGTCCGGGCCGATCGCAGAGATTGTCGTCGATTCTGTCGCCAATGAGGAGAATCGCAAGTACGTCGGTATGACCATTGCGCAACTGGGTATCGCGATGGGCCGCCACCCGGCCGACGCGATGCTCGATCTCGCCATCAGCGAGCAGCTGCAGACGGTCTTTTATGTAGTGCCCTTCAACTACCGCGAAGACCTGCTCGACGAAATCCTGCAAAACGAGTGGACGGTTCCCGGTGTGTCCGATGGCGGAGCCCATACCAAATTCCTCAACTTTGGCCGTTATCCGACCAATATGCTTCAGGATCTGGTGCGCGAACGTGGGTCATATACGCTCGAAGAAGCGCATTACCGGCTGTCCGCACTGCCCGCGGTGGCGGCGGGTTTCAGTGATCGGGGTACGCTCGAGGTAGGCCGAGCCGCGGACATCGTGGTCTACGACTATGAGAATCTGCGGATGCTGCCCACCGAGATCGTCCATGATCTGCCCGGCAACGAGTGGCGCTACGTCGAAAAGGCGGAGGGCTACCGCTATACCCTCGTCAATGGTGAAGTGACTTTTGTCGACGGCGTCTGTACTGGCGCCATCCCCGGCAAACTGCTTCGCCACGGCAAGGCGGCGGAGGTTACCAAGGCGGCCTGACCAGGAGTCGGGGCGTGACCAAAAAACCGGGGCTATGCCCCGGTTTTTCTTTGTGCCGTGCGCGCGCGGCACCCTGATGCTGTTCTGGCCCCTGACGCTTCGCCAGGGTTGGCGCGTTCGTGGGGGATCCCCCGGTCATTTCTACATGGGGGTGCGGCAGAAGGAGGTTGCTTACCAGAGGCCGTTCCAATAGAATCGCCCGTCCATTTTTCACCTGCTTAGCGCTGGCGTAGCTCAGTTGGTAGAGCAGCTGACTTGTAATCAGCAGGTCGGGGGTTCGACTCCTCTCGCCAGCTCCAGAGCCGTGCGGTCGCATCGATGCGAGTGCGCACCGCGTTTGACAGCGGCTGGATAGTGGACGAAGATGCCGGGCTTTTTCCGGAGGGGTTCCCGAGTGGCCAAAGGGATCAGACTGTAAATCTGACGCGCGAGCTTCGGTGGTTCGAATCCACCCCCCTCCACCATAGGTTTTAGCGAGGTCGGCGGCGGGAGTCGTCGCCAGTGCTGGGCTAACTGGAAGGCCAGGGTCCGCTTAGCGCGGGTATAGTTCAGTGGTAGAACCTCAGCCTTCCAAGCTGATGGTGCGGGTTCGATTCCCGCTACCCGCTCCAGGTGATTGAGTAGTAGATGCTCATATAGCTCAGTCGGTAGAGCACTTCCTTGGTAAGGAAGAGGTCACCGGTTCGAATCCGGTTATGAGCTCCATAATTGGGTGCTGCGCAGTCAAGGCTGCGCGGCGTTTTACGTTATTTTGTTGCACGACGCGCCGACGCCGGGAGACTGACATGGGAAAGGAAAAATTTCAGCGGAGCAAGCCGCACGTAAACGTGGGGACGATAGGACACGTGGACCATGGCAAGACGACGCTGACGGCGGCGTTGACGCGGGTATGTGCGGAGATCTGGGGTGGCACGGCGGTGCCGTTTGACGGGATTGACAACGCGCCGGAAGAGCGGGAGCGGGGGATCACGATTGCGACGGCGCACGTGGAATACGAGTCGGCGGAGCGGCACTACGCGCATGTGGACTGCCCGGGTCACGCGGACTATGTGAAGAACATGATCACGGGCGCGGCGCAGATGGACGGCGCGATCCTGGTGTGTTCGGCGGCCGATGGCCCGATGCCGCAGACGCGGGAACACATCCTGCTGTCGCGACAGGTGGGCGTACCCTACATTGTGGTGTTCCTGAACAAAGCCGACATGGTTGACGACGCCGAGCTGCTCGAGCTGGTCGAAATGGAAGTGCGCGAGCTGCTGGACAAGTACGACTTTCCGGGCGACGACACCCCGATCATCACTGGCTCGGCGCTGATGGCGCTGGAAGGCCGGGACGACAACGGGATGGGCACCACGGCGGTGAAGAAGCTGGTGGAGACCCTGGACAGTTACATTCCGGAGCCGGAGCGGGCGATCGACGGTGCCTTCCTGATGCCGATCGAAGACGTGTTCTCGATTTCGGGTCGCGGCACGGTGGTGACCGGCCGGGTGGAGCGTGGGATTGTGAAGGTGGGTGAGGAGCTGGAAATCATCGGCATCCGCGACACCACCAAGACGGTGTGCACGGGCGTCGAGATGTTCCGCAAGCTGCTGGACGAGGGGCGTGCCGGGGAGAACATTGGCGTGCTGCTGCGCGGCACCAAGCGCGATGACGTGGAGCGGGGCCAGGTGCTGGCCAAACCGGGCAGCATCCAGCCGCACACCACGTTCGAGGCGGAAGTGTACGTGCTGTCGAAGGACGAAGGAGGCCGTCACACGCCGTTCTTCAAGGGTTACCGGCCGCAGTTTTACTTCCGGACCACGGACGTGACGGGGGCCTGTGAGTTGCCGGAAGGCGTCGAGATGGTGATGCCGGGCGACAACATCCAGATGAGTGTGACGCTGATCGCGCCGATCGCGATGGAAGAGGGCTTGCGCTTTGCCATCCGCGAGGGTGGCCGCACGGTGGGTGCGGGCGTGGTCGCCAAAATCCTCAAGTAAGTCCGGGAACAGTAGTCCGGGAACAAAGGATAGCCAGAACCTAGGCCAGTAGTTCAATTGGTAGAGCACCGGTCTCCAAAACCGGGGGTTGGGGGTTCGAGTCCCTCCTGGCCTGCCAACTTCCGCCAATGACTGCCTGTGCAGGGCGGCCTCGCATCCGGGTGTGTTTGTGAGTGTATTGAAGCAAGAAACGGAGACGAGTCTGAGAGACCGATTGATCTGGCTGGTGGTGGTGGTTTTGGGCATTGCCGCTGTTTATGGCAATCATCATTTCGGCGACCAGCCACTCCTTTATCGGGTGGTGGCACTGCTCGTCGTCGCAGCCGGGGCGGTTGCGCTTGCCCTGCGAACGGCGCGGGGCGGCGCCCTGCTGGAATTGTTGAAGGGCGCGAACGTGGAGCGCCGACGCGTTGTATGGCCCGGTCGCCAAGAGCGGAATCAAACCACGCTTGTGGTGCTCGGTTTCATTCTCGTGATGGCGCTCCTCCTGTGGGGACTCGATTCCCTGTTCGGCTGGTTGGCGTCCCTGATCATGGGCTAGGTGAACAGATGTCATCAAAGCGTTGGTATGTAGTGCACGCGTATTCGGGCCACGAAAAGAAAGTGGCGAATTCCCTGCGCGAGCGGGTTGCGCGAGCGGGAATGCAGGAGCTCTTCGGGGATATCCTGGTGCCCACCGAGGAAGTCATCGAGATGCGCGGCGGGCAGAAGCGCAAGAGCGAGCGCAAATTCTTTCCCGGCTATGTGTTGGTGCAGATGGAGCTGACCGACGAGACCTGGCACCTCGTCAAAGAAACCCCGCGCGTGATGGGTTTTATTGGCGGCAAGGCCGACAAGCCAGCGCCCATCACCGACCGCGAAGCTGCCGCCATTTTGCAGCAGGTACAGGATTCCGAGGAAAAACCGCGCCCGAAGACCATGTTCGAGCCGGGTGAGTTGGTGCGAGTGGTGGAGGGTCCGTTTAATGACTTCAATGCCACCGTGGAAGAAGTCAACTACGACAAGAGCCGACTCCGCGTGGCGGTCATGATTTTTGGCCGCTCGACGCCGGTTGAGCTGGAATTTAACCAGGTCGAAAAGGCCTGATTTCGCAGCGGGGAGCCGAAGGTCGATGCCGTTAAGGCATCGTGATCCTGAGGCGCAGGTACCCATCGGAGTAATGCCATGGCAAAGAAAGTTGAAGCCTATATCAAACTGCAAGTAAAGGCCGGGCAGGCCAATCCCAGCCCGCCGGTGGGTCCCGCGCTGGGTCAGCGTGGCGTCAATATCATGGAGTTCTGCAAAGCCTTCAACGCGCAGACCCAGGGTATCGAGCCGGGGCTGCCGATTCCGGTCGTGATCTCGGTCTACAGTGATCGCAGCTTTACGTTTGTGATGAAAACCCCGCCGGCGTCGGTGCTGCTGCGCAAGGCTGTTGGCATCAGCAAGGGCAGCCCGCGGCCCAATACCGAAAAAGTCGGCAAGGTGACGCGCGCCCAGCTCGAAGACGTGGCCCGGCAAAAAATGCCTGACTTGACCGCAACCGATCTGGATGCTGCGGTGCGTACCATCGCAGGCAGCGCGCGCAGCGCCGGTCTTGAAGTGGAGGGCCTGTGATGGCCAAGTTGTCAAAGCGTCAGAAAGTCATCGGCGAGCGGGTTCAGCACGGAAAATTGTACGCCTTCGATGAAGCGGTCAGCCTGCTGCAAGGTCTGCCGCCCGTGAAATTCGTGGAGACCTTCGAGGTCGCGGTGAATCTGGGTATTGACCCGCGCAAATCCGACCAGGCCGTGCGGGGCGCCACCACGCTTCCCCATGGCACGGGCAAGACCGTGCGCGTCGCGGTATTCGCCCAGGGCGCGGCCGCCGAATCCGCCACCGCCGCCGGAGCGGATCTGGTCGGGATGGAGGATCTTGCGGAGCGCATCAAGGCCGGCGAGATGAATTTCGATGTCGTGATTGCGAGCCCCGATGCCATGCGCGTGGTCGGGCAGTTGGGGCAGATACTTGGCCCGCGCGGTTTGATGCCCAACCCCAAGACGGGCACGGTGACGCCGGATGTTGTTACGGCCGTGAAAAATGCCAAGGCCGGTCAGGTGCGGTTTCGCGCCGACCGCAACGGCATCATTCACGGCGGTGTGGGCAGCCTCAAGTTTGAACCGCGTGCCGTCAAAGAGAATATCGAAGCCCTGCTGACGGACTTGGTCAAGGCCAAGCCGTCGTCGGCCAAGGGTGTTTATGTGAAAAAAGTGACGCTCTCCTCGACCATGGGCCCGGGGCTCGTGATCGATCAGTCGACACTGGAATTCTGAACCGGCTTTGGGGTCTGGGAGGTTCGCAGTTCTCCCTGATCGTTGAAGACCGCTGGTGTCCCGCAAGGGGCTTAAAGACGCATCGATTGCCTGCTGAGGCAGATGCGCCGCCCGCGTAAACGGTGTGACCCGATTCAGTTTGCTCAGCTGGATTTGTTCACCCATTACCGCCGGCAGTTGCCGGCACACTGGGACTGGGTAGGTTGCCAGTCAAATCCAGGAGGAAACCTGATGGCATTGAATCTTGAAGACAAAATGGCGATTGTCGCCAGCGTTAACGAGACCGCCAGCAAAGCGATATCCCTTGTCGTCGCGGACGCCCGCGGCGTGAACGTGGCGGGCATTACCGCGCTGCGCAGGCTAGCGAGGGAGCAGAGCGTCGCTTTGCGGGTGATCAAGAATTCGCTGGCCAAGCGCGCCTTTGCGGGCACTTCGTTCGCGTGTCTGGATAACGAACTCGCCGGACCATCCCTGTTCGGTTTTTCCATGACGGATCCGGGCGCCGCCGCGCGGTTGTTCAAGGATTTCGCGAAGCAAAACCCGAAATTCGACATCAAGGTATTGTCGATTGGCGGGCGGGTTCTCGATGGCGCGCAGATCGATGTCCTGGCGCGTCTCCCGACACGGGAGCAGGCGCTGACGCAATTGGTCAGCGTGATGATTGCCCCGGTAACCAAGCTGGTCCGTACCTTCAACGAGGTGCCGACCAAAGTTGTACGTGTGATTGCGGCGGTCGCGGACCAGAAAAAGGCGGCCGCGTAGTCGCTATACGATTAATTCTGTCAGTTAACAGGAGAGTAGGTTCATGGCTCTGTCAAAAGACGATATTTTGAATGCCATTGCGGAAATGAGCGTAATGGAAGTAGTTGAGCTGGTTGCGGCAATGGAAGCCAAGTTCGGTGTTTCCGCAGCGGCGGCGGTAGCCGTGGCAGCCCCCACGGCAGGTGGCGATGCCGCCGAAGCCCCCGAAGAGCAGACCGAGTTCAACGTCATTCTGGCCAACTCGGGTGAAAAGAAGGTTAACGTGATCAAGGCGGTACGGACGCTGACTGGTCTTGGGCTGAAAGAAGCCAAGGATCTGGTAGATGGTGCGCCGGCGACCGTGAAGGAAGGAGTTTCGAAAGCTGAGGCGGAAGATGCCAAGAAGCAGCTCGAAGAAGCGGGTGCCACCGTCGAGGTCAAGTAAGTCCGGCGAACTTGACGCCGACAAGGCGTTTGAAGGACGTGCGAAGGCTGACGGGCTGGCCCGTCGGCCTTTTGCTGCTTTCCCACCACTGCTTGGCTCGGGGTGGGAAAGCAGCCGTCGCTGTATTGATGTTTGAGTGAACTTGGTGGGAGCGCCGATGGCCTATTCATTTACTGAAAAGAAGCGAATCCGGAAGGATTTCGGAAAACTGTCCGAAGTTATGGAACAGCCTTATCTGCTGGCGATCCAGCTGGACTCCTATCGAAAGTTCACCCAAACCGGCGTGCCCGTGGCGCAGCGTACCAACACCGGGCTACACGCCGCGCTCAACTCGGTGTTTCCCATAGAGAGCTACTCGGGGAACGCACGGCTCGAGTACGTCGATTACGCGCTGGGCAAATCGGCGTTTGACGTGGAGGAGTGCAAGCTCCGCGGTGCGACATTTGCCGCACCGCTGCGGGTTCGCGTCCGGCTGGTACTGGTCGACAAGGATTCCCCCAACAAGACCATCAAGGACATCAAGGAGCAAGAGGTCTATCTCGGCGAAGTTCCGCTGATGACGGATAACGGCACCTTTATCATCAACGGCACCGAGCGGGTCATTGTCTCCCAGCTGCACCGGTCGCCCGGCGTGTTCTTCGATCACGACAAGGGTAAAACCCATTCTTCCGGGAAACTGCTGTTTTCCGCCCGCGTGATTCCTTACCGCGGTTCCTGGCTCGATTTCGAATTCGATCCCAAGGATCTGGTGTATGTGCGAATCGATCGGCGGCGCAAGTTGCCCGCGACCGTGCTGCTGCGCGCCATGGGTTACACGACTGAAGAAATGCTCGGTATGTTTTACGAAGTCAGCCGATTCCACTGCGGCCAGGATGGCGTTTATCGCTACGAACTGGTGCCGGCGCGGTTGCGGGGCGATATCGCCAGCTTCGACATCAAGGGCAGTGGCGGCAAGGTCATCATCGAACAGGGGCGCCGCATCACGGCGCGCCATATCCGCGAACTCGAAGCAGCTGGCATCACCCAACTGGAGGTACCTCGGGAGTATCTGGTCGGGCGCAGCCTGGCGCGCGACCTCGTGGATACCGAGACGGGCGAAATCCTGCTGCCCTGCAACACGGCGCTGAGTCTGGCCGATCTTGCGCTGATTGAAGCCAGGAAACTGGAGCTCATCGAGACGATCTATACCAATGATATCGATCGCGGTCCCTTTGTTTCCGAGACGCTCCGGATCGATGCGACGCGCAGTCAAATGGACGCGCTGGTGGAGATCTACCGGATGATGCGCCCGGGCGAGCCGCCGACCAAGGAGTCGGCCGAGACACTGTTCAACAATCTGTTTTTCTCGCTCGACCGCTACGATCTGTCTGCGGTCGGCCGCATGAAGTTCAACCGCCGGCTCGGACGCGAAGAAGTCGAAGGGCAGGGCACACTGGCGCGTGACGACATCGTCGATGTATTGCGCATGCTCATCGATATTCGCAATGGCCGCGGTACGGTCGATGATATCGACCATCTCGGTAACCGCCGCGTGCGCTCCGTTGGTGAAATGGCGGAAAATCAGTTTCGTATCGGGCTGGTGCGTGTCGAACGTGCGGTCAAGGAGCGGTTGTCGGTTGCCGAGTCGGAAGGGCTGATGCCCCAGGACATGGTGAACGCGAAACCGGTAGCTGCGGCAATGAAGGAGTTCTTTGGCTCCAGCCAGCTGTCGCAGTTCATGGATCAGAACAATCCCCTGTCGGAAGTGACGCACAAGCGCCGGGTATCGGCATTGGGGCCAGGCGGTTTGACCCGCGAACGGGCCGGCTTTGAGGTGCGCGATGTGCATCCCACGCATTACGGTCGGGTATGTCCGATTGAAACGCCCGAAGGGCCCAACATCGGCCTTATCAATTCGCTGGCGAACTATGCGCGCACCAACGAATACGGGTTTCTGGAGACTCCTTATCGCAAGGTGATCAACAGTAAGCTCACCGACCAGATCGAATTTCTTTCGGCCATCAACGAGGCCGACCACGTGATCGCCCAGGCGTCCGCGCTGGTCAATAAGCGCCGCGAGTTGTCCGAGGAACTGGTTTCGGTGCGCCACGGGGGCGAATCCACGATGAAGGCGCCCGGCGAAGTGGAATACATGGACGTGTCACCGCGCCAGGTGGTATCGGTCGCGGCATCGCTGATCCCGTTTCTGGAGCACGACGATGCCAACCGGGCGCTGATGGGTTCCAACATGCAGCGCCAGGCGGTGCCGACTCTGCGTTCCGAGAAGCCCCTGGTGGGCACCGGGATGGAACGGTTCGTGGCGCGTGATTCCGGGGTTTGCGTGGTGGCCAGGCGCGGCGGTGTGGTCGAAAGTGCCGACGCTGGACGCATCGTGGTGCGCGTGGACGGGAGTGAAGTGGCGGCGGGTGATGCCGGCGTCGATATTTACAACCTGATCAAATACACGCGCTCCAACCAGAACACCTGTATCAATCAGCGCGCCATTGTTCAGCAGGGAGATGTGGTCGCGCGCGGTGACATCCTGGCCGACGGACCCTCGGTGGACCTGGGCGAGCTCGCGCTCGGGCAGAACATGCGCATCGCGTTCATGCCCTGGAACGGCTACAACTTTGAGGATTCCATCCTGATTTCCGAGCGGGTCGTGGCGGACGATCGCTTCACCACCATCCACATCCAGGAGCTCACCTGCGTAGCGCGCGACACCAAATTGGGTTCCGAGGAAATCACCGCGGACATTCCCAACATCGGCGATGCCGCCCTCCGCCGCCTGGATGAGTCCGGCATCGTCTACATCGGTGCCGAAGTCAGTGCTGGCGATATTCTGGTCGGCAAGGTCACGCCCAAGGGCGAAACCCAACTGACACCGGAAGAAAAGCTGCTGCGAGCCATCTTTGGCGAGAAGGCAAGCGACGTCAAGGACACCTCGCTGCGGGTGCCCAGCGGTACCAAGGGCACGGTGATCGATGTTCAGGTGTTCACCCGCGAAGGTCTCGAGAAAGATGCGCGCGCGCTGCAGATCGAAAAAACCGAACTGGATCAGTTCCGCAAGGATTTGAACGATGAATACCGCATCGTCGAAAATGCGACCTTCGCACGCCTGTGCACCGCCTTGGCGGGCTCGCCGGTAGTCCGCGCCCCGGGGCTCAAGAAGGGCGATCTGCTGACGGCGGAGATTGCCGCCAAACTGGATCACGAGCAGTGGTTCAAGGTGCGGATGGACAATCAGGTGCTCAACGACCAGCTGCTGGCCGCCGAGAACCAGCTTGCCGAGCGACGGAAATTGCTCGACGAGCGATTCGCGGACAAAAAACGCAAGGTCGGCGCCGGCGACGATCTGGCGCCCGGCGTGCTCAAGATCATCAAGGTCTATCTGGCCGTCAAGCGCCGCGTGCAGCCGGGCGACAAGATGGCTGGGCGACACGGTAACAAGGGTGTGATATCCGCGATCATGCCGGTCGAGGACATGCCCTACGACCAGCACGGCGTGCCGGTCGATATCGTGTTGAATCCCCTGGGCGTCCCGTCACGCATGAACGTCGGGCAGATTCTGGAAACTCACCTCGGGCTGGCGGCCAAGGGTCTCGGCGAGAAGCTTGGTGCGATGCTCAAGGCGCAGCGCAAGATTGCCGAGCTGAGAGGTTTTCTGCACGAGATCTACTCCACCGGGCAGGGTGTCACCGTCGTCGACCTGGATACCCTGAACGACACCGAGATTCTGGCGCTCGCCGGTAATCTCAGTGACGGCGTCCCCATGGCGACGCCGGTGTTTGACGGCGCGCGCGAGGAGGAGATCAAGGCTTTGCTGCGGCTTGCCGATCTGCCGGAAAGCGGCCAGATGACGCTGCACGATGGGCGTACCGGTGATGCCTTCAGCCGCCCGGTCACCGTGGGCTATATGTACATGCTCAAGCTGAACCATCTGGTCGACGACAAGATGCATGCCCGCTCCACCGGTTCGTACAGTCTGGTGACCCAGCAGCCGCTGGGTGGCAAGGCGCAATTCGGTGGCCAGCGCTTCGGAGAGATGGAGGTGTGGGCGCTCGAGGCCTACGGCGCCTCCTATACCCTCCAGGAAATGCTTACCGTCAAATCGGACGACGTCAACGGTCGCACCAAGATGTACAAGAACATCGTGGACGGGGACCATCGCATGGAACCCGGCATGCCCGAGTCGTTCAACGTGCTGGTGAAGGAAATTCGCTCGCTGGGGATCAATATCGATCTGGAGTACGAATAACCGCTTACCCTGTCCCGCGGGCCGGCTGACAGCGCGCCGGTCCGCACACTGGAGGAAAGGCCTTGAAAGACTTGCTCAATCTGCTCAAGACGCAGGACCACATCGGCGATTTCGACGGCATCCGCATCGGGCTGGCGTCTCCGGACATGATTCGCTCCTGGTCCTTTGGCGAAGTTCGCAAACCCGAAACCATCAACTACCGCACCTTCAAGCCGGAGCGGGACGGATTGTTCTGCGCCAAGATTTTTGGCCCCGTCAAGGATTTCGAGTGTCTGTGCGGCAAGTACAAGCGCATGAAGCATCGCGGCATCGTCTGTGAAAAATGCGGTGTCGAAGTCACCCACGCCAAAGTACGCCGCGACCGCATGGGGCACATCGAACTGGCGAGTCCCGTCGCGCACATCTGGTTTCTCAAGTCCTTGCCATCGCGGATCGGTCTCGCGCTCGACATGACGCTGCGCGAAATCGAGCGTGTGCTGTATTTCGAATCCTTTGTCGTTGTCGATCCGGGAATGACCACGCTGGAAGCGGGTCAGCTGTTGAGCGACGAAGAGTACTATCAGGCGATGGAAGAATTCGGCGGCGAGTTCGTCGCCATGATGGGCGCCGAAGCCATCCAGGCGCTGCTGCGCGATCTGGAGCTGGAAAGCGAAGTCACGCGTCTGCGCGAGGAAATTCCCGAAACGCGTTCGGAAACCAAAGTTAAAAAACTTTCCAAGCGCCTGAAGCTGCTGGAGGCCTTCAGTGGCTCCGGAAACCGTCCCGAGTGGATGATTCTGGAGGTACTGCCGGTATTGCCGCCGGATTTGCGCCCGCTGGTGCCCCTGGACGGTGGTCGCTTCGCAACCTCCGATCTCAACGATCTGTATCGCCGGGTCATCAACCGCAACAATCGCCTCAAGCGACTGCTGGAGCTCAGCGCGCCGGACATCATCGTGCGCAACGAAAAGCGCATGCTGCAAGAGTCCGTGGACGCGTTGCTCGATAACGGTCGGCGCGGTCGCGCGATTACCGGCTCCAACAAGCGGCCATTGAAGTCCCTCGCCGACATGATCAAGGGCAAGCAGGGTCGGTTCCGGCAGAATCTGCTCGGCAAGCGCGTCGATTATTCCGGTCGCTCGGTGATCGTGGTGGGTCCGACGCTCCGGCTCCACCAGTGCGGTCTGCCCAAGCGCATGGCGCTGGAATTGTTCAAGCCCTTCATTTTTTCCAAACTGGAAACCCACGGCCTCGCCACCACCATCAAGGCCGCGAAGAAAATGGTCGAGCGCGAGGAGCCCGTGGTGTGGGACATCCTCGACGACGTGATCCGCGAGCACCCGGTGCTGTTGAACCGGGCGCCGACCCTCCATCGTCTGGGCATTCAGGCCTTCGAACCTACCCTGATCGAGGGCAAGGCGATCCAGTTGCATCCCCTGGTGTGCGCTGCCTACAACGCCGACTTCGACGGTGATCAGATGGCGGTCCACGTGCCGCTGACGCTGGAAGCGCAGCTCGAAGCGCGCGCGCTCATGATGTCGACCAACAACATCCTGTCGCCGGCCAGCGGCGAACCCATCATCGTGCCGTCGCAGGACGTAGTGCTGGGCCTGTATTACATGACGCGCGAGCGCGTGAACGCGCGGGGCGAGGGCATGGTGTTTTCCGACCTGCAGGAAGTTTCGCGGGCATTTTATTCCGAGCAGGTCGATCTGCAGGCGCGGGTCAGGGTGCGCATCAGCGAGGCGCGGCGCGAAGAAGATGGCAGCCTCACCGAGAGCGTCACCCTGCGGGAAACCACGGTGGGCAGAGCCCTGCTGTGGAACATCGTGCCCCGGGGGTTGAGTTACGACCTGGTCAATCAGGACATGAACAAGAAGGCCATCTCCCGAATCATCAACCATTGTTACCGGACGCTTGGCCTCAAGGACACCGTCATCTTTGCCGACCAGTTGATGTACACGGGATTCGATTTTTCGACCCGATCGGGCGTTTCCATCGGGGTCGACGACTTCGTCATCCCGGACGAGAAAGCCGAAATTGTTTCGCAGGCAGAGCGCGAAGTGCTGGAGATCGAGACCCAGTTCGCCTCCGGCCTGGTGACACAGGGGGAGAAGTACAACAAGGTGATCGATATCTGGTCGCGCGCTAACGACCTGGTCGCAAAAGCCATGATGGAAGTGATCTCGAAGGAGACGGTGGTCAACAAGGAGGGCAAGGAAGTTCAGCAAAACTCCTTTAACTCCGTCTATGTCATGGCGGATTCCGGTGCGCGGGGTTCGCCGGCCCAGATTCGGCAGCTGGCCGGTATGCGCGGACTGATGGCACGCCCGGACGGCTCCATCATTGAAACCCCCATCACGGCTAACTTTCGGGAAGGCTTGAGCGTCCTGCAGTACTTTATTTCCACGCACGGCGCGCGCAAGGGTCTTGCGGACACGGCGCTGAAAACAGCCAACTCGGGCTATCTGACGCGCCGTCTGGTGGATGTGGCCCAGGATCTGGTGGTCACCGAAATCGACTGCGGTACCGATCAGGGTCTGTTGATGGCGCCCGTGATCGAGGGCGGTGACATCATTGAAACCCTGGGTGATCGTATCCTCGGGCGCGTGGTTGTCCATGATATTTATGCGGCCGGCGCCAAGGAGCCTGTAGTTGCCGCCAATACACTGATCGACGAGAAGCTGGTGGGCGTGATCGAACGGGCAGGCGTCGATGAGATACTGGTGCGCTCGCCGATTACCTGCGAAACCCGCTACGGCATCTGTGCGCAGTGTTATGGCCGCGATCTGGCGCGTGGACACCGCATCAACCCCGGTGAAGCGGTCGGTGTGATTGCCGCCCAGTCAATCGGCGAGCCGGGCACGCAGCTCACCATGCGCACTTTCCACATCGGCGGCGCGGCATCCCGTGCTTCGGCGGCGGACAGTATCCAGGTCAAGACGGGCGGTACCGTCCGTCTTGTGGGTGCCAAGGTGGCGCAGCGCCGCAGTGGCGATCTGGTGGCGGTGTCGCGCTCCGGCGAACTGGCCATCGCGGACGATAGCGGGCGTGAACGCGAGCGCTATAAGCTACCCTATGGCGCGGTGATTCGCGTCGTTGACGGCGCCAAGGTACAGCCTGGCGCGGTGGTCGCCAGCTGGGATCCCCATACCCACCCCATCATTACCGAGGTAGAGGGCCGGGTGGCGTTTTCCGGCATGGAAGAGGGCCTGAGTATTCGCCGACAGACCGATGAGGTCACCGGCCAGACCAGCACCGTGGTGATCGATCCCAACGAGCGCCGGGCTGCGGGCAAGGACATGAAGCCCATGATTACCCTGCTCGGTGCCGACGGCAAAGAGTTGTGCTTTTCCAACTCCACCGTGCCGGCACACTACATGCTGCCGACCGACGCCATCATCATGGTTAACGACAATGATCAGGTCGGTGTTGGCGATGTGATCGCGAGAATACCGCAGGAAGGACTGAAGACCAGGGACATCACCGGTGGTTTGCCGCGCGTCGCCGATCTGTTCGAGGCTCGCAAACCCAAGGACCCCGAAATCCTCGCGGAGATTTCCGGCACCATCACCTTTGGCAAGGAGACGAAAGGTAAGCGGCGTCTGATCATTACACCTGCGGATGGTAGCGAGCCCCATGAGGAGCTGATCCAGAAATGGCGCCAACTCAACGTCTACGAAGGGGAGCAGGTGGCCAGGGGCGAAGTTATTTCCGAGGGGCCATCGAGCCCCCACGACATCCTGCGGCTCAAGGGGGTTGAGGCCTTGGCGAAATACATCGTCAATGAGATTCAGGAGGTCTACCGGTTACAGGGCGTGCGAATCAATGACAAGCACATCGAGGTGATCGTGCGGCAGATGCTGCGCAAGGTCGAAGTTGTCGAATCGGGTGATTCCGATTTCATCCCGGGCGAGCAACTGGAATACGCCCAGGTGCAGGAGGCAAACGAAGCCTTGCGCGAGAACGACAGAATGCCCGCACAGTACGAGCGCTCGCTCCTGGGTATCACCAAAGCGTCATTGGCAACCGAGAGCTTCATTTCCGCCGCTTCGTTCCAGGAAACCACGCGGGTGCTTACCGAGGCGGCGGTCACCGGCAAGGTCGACAACCTGCGCGGCCTGAAGGAAAACGTCGTGGTGGGCCGCCTGATACCAGCGGGCACCGGCCAGGCCTATCACGCGCTGCGGCGCAAGTCGCGAGAAGCTGTCGAACAGATGACGGCCGGCGTATCGGCGACCGATGTCGAGGCGGCGCTGACCGAGGCGCTGAGCGCGGGCAACGATGAGCATTGAGTCGCTCTACGTCCGCCCGGGTTGCGTTTGACATGCATTCAACCTTGACGGTCCCGGGGTGTCTCTTTAGAATCCCGCGTCCCCGCTGAGGGCAATCAGCACTGCCGGCCCGGATCGCCCCTCAGGACCAACGAGAGGGGCGTTCTGCGGCGGGACTTTATTTCAGGAGTACGAGATTCATGGCAACCGTTAACCAGCTGGTTCGCAAGCCGAGGAAACGCAAGCTTACCAAGAGCACCGTGCCAGCACTGCAGGGCTGTCCCCAGCGGCGTGGCGTTTGTACACGCGTGTATACCACCACGCCCAAAAAGCCCAACTCCGCGATGCGTAAAGTGTGCCGTGTGCGCCTCACCAGCGGTTACGAGGTGACTTCCTACATCGGCGGCGAAGGCCACAATCTGCAGGAGCACAGCGTTGTGCTCATCCGCGGCGGTCGAGTCAAGGATCTTCCCGGTGTTCGTTACCACACCGTGCGCGGCAGTCTGGATACGTCCGGCGTCAGTGCGCGGCGTCAGCGTCGATCAAAGTATGGAGCCAAGCGCCCGAAAAAATGATCGCGCTCCCGTTTTCATACCGAGTAAGGCCGGTCTGCTGAGTACCGGATAACCTGAAGAGAGAATGTTATGCCCAGAAGAAGAGTTATTGCCAAGCGCGAAGTCCTCCCGGATCCCAAGTACGGGAACGGAACTCTCGCCAAATTCGTCAATCACGTCATGATTAGCGGCAAGAAAGCTGTTGCCGAGCGGATCGTATACGGTGCTCTCGAGTTGGTCGAGCAGCGCCTGAAGCGGAACCCCGTGGAGACCTTCGAGGAAGCCCTGAACAATATCGCGCCCATGGTCGAGGTGAAGTCGCGCCGCGTTGGTGGTGCTACTTACCAGGTTCCGGTGGAAGTCCGCGCATCGCGGCGCACCGCCTTGGCCATGCGCTGGCTGGTGGATTTCTCCCGTGGCCGCAGCGAAAAGTCAATGGCGCAACGTCTTGCCGGCGAAATCGCGGATGCGGCCCAGGGGCGCGGAAGCGCGGTCAAGAAACGTGAAGACGTGCATCGGATGGCTGAAGCCAACAAGGCGTTTTCGCACTACCGCTTCTGACTTCGGAGCGGGCGCGAGTCTGCATTGGGGGCAAAGCACTTATCGAAAGGCGGCTAACGGGCTGCCTTTCGCGGTTTATGCATAGCAGCATTGGGGATAGAGATAGTGGCACGTAAGACACCAATTGCACGGTACCGCAACATTGGGATCGTTGCCCACGTAGACGCCGGCAAGACGACCACCACCGAGCGGGTGCTTTTTTATACCGGATTGTCACACAAGATGGGTGAAGTGCATGACGGTGCCGCCACCATGGACTGGATGGAGCAGGAGCAGGAGCGGGGCATCACGATCACGTCCGCGGCTACCACCTGTTTCTGGCGCGGAATGCAAAAGCAGTTCGACGAGCACCGCATCAACATTATCGACACTCCCGGTCACGTGGACTTCACGATCGAGGTGGAGCGGTCGCTGCGGGTTCTCGATGGCGCCGTAGTTGTTCTCTGCGGTTCGTCTGGTGTGCAGCCGCAGACCGAAACCGTTTGGCGCCAGGCCAACAAGTATCAGGTGCCGCGACTGGTATTCGTCAACAAGATGGATCGCGCTGGCGCGGATTTTTTGCGCGTGGTAAGGCAGCTCAAGGAGCGGCTGGGAGCAACTCCGGTCCCGATGCAGCTCGCCATAGGTGCGGAAGAGCTGTTTAGCGGCGTTGTAGATCTGGTGAAAATGAAAGCGATTACCTGGAGCGAAGCCGATCAGGGTATGACCTTCGAGTATACCGATGTCCCTGCCGATCTGATGGACGAATGCCTGAGACTGCGCGAAGGACTTATCGAAGCGGCCGCCGAAGCCAATGACGCGTTCATGGACAAGTACCTGGAAGGCGAGGAGCTGACCGAGCAGGAGATCAAGCAAGGCATTCGCGCGCGCACGCTGGCCAATGAAATTGTGCCGATCTTCTGCGGGTCTGCCTTCAAGAACAAAGGGGTGCAGGCGGTACTCGATGGCGTCGTCGAATACCTCCCCTCGCCGACCGAGGTCAAGGCCATCGAAGGCACACTGGACGACGACGAAACCATTGAAGAGCGGGTTGCCTCCGACGAGGCGCCGTTTGCGGCCCTTGCGTTCAAGATTGCGACCGACCCCTTTGTGGGCGCCCTGACGTTCATCCGGGTTTACTCCGGTGTGCTCAACTCGGGCGATGCGGTCTTCAATCCCATTACCGGCAAGAAGGAGCGCATTGGCCGAATGGTGCAAATGCACGCCAACCAGCGCGAGGAGATCAAGGAGGTGCGCGCGGGCGACATCGCGGCCGCGATCGGGCTGAAGGATGTTTCCACGGGCGAGACCCTGTGTGATCTCAATCATAAAATTACCCTGGAGCGGATGGATTTTCCGGAACCGGTGATTTCGGTGGCGGTAGAGCCAAAATCCAAGGCCGACCAGGAAAAAATGGGTGTCGCGCTCGGCAAGCTCGCGCAGGAGGATCCTTCCTTCCGGGTCAAGACCGACGAAGAAACGGGGCAGACCATCATTTCCGGCATGGGCGAATTGCACCTCGACATCATCGTCGACCGCATGCGTCGCGAGTTCAGCGTTGAGGCCAATATCGGCAAGCCCCAGGTCGCCTATCGGGAAGCGATCCGCAATACCTGCGAAATCGAAGGCAAGTTCATTCGCCAAAGTGGTGGGCGTGGTCAATACGGGCATATCTGGGTGCGCTTCGAGCCCCGCGAAGAAGGTGCCGAAGGGCTCGAGTTCATCAATGGCATCGTCGGCGGCGTGGTCCCCAAGGAATATGTTCCGGCGGTAGAAAAGGGCATCGGCGAACAGATGCAGAACGGAGTGCTGGCGGGTTACCCGCTGCTAGGTCTCAAGGCCACTCTGTTCGACGGTTCTTATCACGATGTCGATTCCAGCGAGATGGCGTTCAAGATCGCGGCGTCGATGGCCACCAAGGAATTGTCCAAGAAGGGAGGCGCCGTGCTACTCGAACCGATAATGAGCGTCGAGGTGGTCACGCCCGAGGAAAACATGGGCGATGTGGTCGGCGATCTCAATCGTCGACGCGGATTGATTCAGGGAATGGAGGAAAGTGCTTCGGGCAAGGTGGTCCGGTGCGAAGTGCCGCTCGCCGAAATGTTTGGCTACGCCACTTCCCTGCGGTCTGCGACCCAGGGCCGTGCGACCTTCACCATGGAATTTCTCAAGTACGCCGAAGCACCCAGCAATGTCGCTGCCGAAGTTATCGCCAAGCGGGCATAACTGACCGGCCGTAAATTTCAGCATCAGACACAGAGGAGCCACTCGTGGGAAAGGAAAAATTTCAGCGGAGCAAGCCGCACGTAAACGTGGGGACGATAGGACACGTGGACCATGGCAAGACGACGCTGACGGCGGCGTTGACGCGGGTATGTGCGGAGATCTGGGGTGGCACGGCGGTGCCGTTTGACGGGATTGACAACGCGCCGGAAGAGCGGGAGCGGGGGATCACGATTGCGACGGCGCACGTGGAATACGAGTCGGCGGAGCGGCACTACGCGCATGTGGACTGCCCGGGTCACGCGGACTATGTGAAGAACATGATCACGGGCGCGGCGCAGATGGACGGCGCGATCCTGGTGTGTTCGGCGGCCGATGGCCCGATGCCGCAGACGCGGGAACACATCCTGCTGTCGCGACAGGTGGGCGTACCCTACATTGTGGTGTTCCTGAACAAAGCCGACATGGTTGACGACGCCGAGCTGCTCGAGCTGGTCGAAATGGAAGTGCGCGAGCTGCTGGACAAGTACGACTTTCCGGGCGACGACACCCCGATCATCACTGGCTCGGCGCTGATGGCGCTGGAAGGCCGGGACGACAACGGGATGGGCACCACGGCGGTGAAGAAGCTGGTGGAGACCCTGGACAGTTACATTCCGGAGCCGGAGCGGGCGATCGACGGTGCCTTCCTGATGCCGATCGAAGACGTGTTCTCGATTTCGGGTCGCGGCACGGTGGTGACCGGCCGGGTGGAGCGTGGGATTGTGAAGGTGGGTGAGGAGCTGGAAATCATCGGCATCCGCGACACCACCAAGACGGTGTGCACGGGCGTCGAGATGTTCCGCAAGCTGCTGGACGAGGGGCGTGCCGGGGAGAACATTGGCGTGCTGCTGCGCGGCACCAAGCGCGATGACGTGGAGCGGGGCCAGGTGCTGGCCAAACCGGGCAGCATCCAGCCGCACACCACGTTCGAGGCGGAAGTGTACGTGCTGTCGAAGGACGAAGGAGGCCGTCACACGCCGTTCTTCAAGGGTTACCGGCCGCAGTTTTACTTCCGGACCACGGACGTGACGGGGGCCTGTGAGTTGCCGGAAGGCGTCGAGATGGTGATGCCGGGCGACAACATCCAGATGAGTGTGACGCTGATCGCGCCGATCGCGATGGAAGAGGGCTTGCGCTTTGCCATCCGCGAGGGTGGCCGCACGGTGGGTGCGGGCGTGGTCGCCAAAATCCTCAAGTAAGTCCGGGAACAGTCCCCGACGCAGGTCGGAGTTGCCTGCACCTGCAACTAAAACCCGTAAAAGTGCGGGTTTTAGTTGACAGGGTCCGACGCCAAACATAAAATGCCGCCTCTTTTTCGCAGGGTTCCGGGATGTCCGGCCCGCACCCAGCCGGAGATTTCAGTCGATGCAGGGCCAACGTATCCGAATTCGCCTCAAGGCGTTTGATCATCGCCTGATCGATGCCTCGACGCGGGAGATCGTCGAAACCGTAAAGCGCACAGGCGCGCAGATTCGCGGTCCGATTCCGCTGCCGACGCGCAACGAGCGGTTCACGATATTGACCTCCCCTCATGCCAACAAGGATGCGCGGGACCAGTATGAAATTCGCACGCACAAGCGCCTGCTCGACATCGTCGAGCCCAGCGAGAAGACCGTCGATGCCCTCATGAAGCTGGATCTGGCGGCAGGGGTGGAAGTACAGATCAGTTTGGACTAAACAAGTTGAAGCCTGGTCGGCTACGGCCGACCGTGTGACGCTCTGCGATGGGCGGCCGTAGCGGGTGATAGCCCCATGCACTGGAGTTATAACAATGACTATCGGAGTCGTCGGCCGTAAGTGCGGCATGACACGCATCTTTGCGGATAACGGTGCTTCTATCCCCGTCACGGTGATAGAGGTGGCGCCGAACCGCATCACCCAGATCAAGACCGGCGCATCTGACGGCTACTGTGCCGTGCAGGTGACTTGTGGCACACGCAAGCCGGCGCGAGTCGGTAAGCCCCAGGCGGGCCATTTCGCGAAGGCCGGCACCGAAGCCGGGCGTGGGATGTGGGAGTTCCGGCTGGAGTCCGAGTCTGAACTCGACGGCCTGGAGCCGGGCCGAGTGATCGAACTCGACCGGTTTCAGGCGGGTCAGTTGGTGGATGTGAGCGGCACCTCCAAGGGGAAGGGCTTTGCGGGCGTCATAAAACGCTGGCATTTCAGCATGCAGGACGCTACCCATGGCAATTCGTTGTCACACCGCGCGCCTGGCTCCATCGGGCAAAACCAGAGTCCCGGACGCGTGTTCAAGGGCAAGAAAATGGCCGGGCACATGGGTGCCGAGCGCGTCACGATCCAGAATATTGAAATTGTGCGCGTCGATGTCGCCCAGGGCCTGTTGATGGTCAAGGGCGCCATTCCGGGGGCAAATGGGGGCGACCTTGTCGTGCGCCCCGCGATCAAGTCCAGAGGAGTCCAATAGGATGGAGCTGACTATCGCGAGCCCCGCCGGCGACGCCGGCACCGTTACGGTGTCGGATGCGACGTTCGGCCGGGTGTTTAACGAAGATCTCGTGCACCAAGCGGTTACCGCATTTCTGGCGGGCGCTCGCCAGGGTACGCGGGCGCAAAAAAGCCGGTCCGATGTTTCCGGTGGTGGCAAGAAGCCCTGGCGTCAGAAAGGCACCGGTCGCGCGCGTGCCGGAACCATCCGTAGTCCGTTGTGGCGTTCGGGTGGGGTAACCTTTGCCGCCCGGCCCCAGGATCACAGCCAGAAGATCAATCGCAAGATGTACCGTGCCGCGCTGCAGTCCATCCTGTCGGAGCTGGCGCGCCAGCAGCGGCTGGTGGTGGTCGAGGATTTTGTCATCGAGCAGCCCAAAACCAAGGAGTTGCTCAAGAAGCTCGCGGCGCTCGGGTTGGCCAATGTGTTGATTGTCACCGAGAGCGCCAACGAAAATCTGTCGCTGTCAGCGCGCAATCTGCATGCGGTGGACGTAAGCGATGTTGGAGCGGTTGATCCGGTTCGCCTCATTGGTTTCGATCATGTATTGATGACAGTGCCGGCGGTGAAGAAATTCGAAGAGGTGCTGGCATGAATCCGGAACGGATATACCAGGTCTTGTTGGCCCCGCATGTTTCCGAAAAGGCGACCAATGCTGCCGAGGCGGCAAATCAGATCGTGTTCCGTGTCGCGCGTGATGCCAGCAAGGCGGAAGTTCGAACCGCGGTCGAGGCCTTGTTCAAGGTGCAGGTGGAGCAGGTCCGGGTTCTCGTCGTGAAGGGAAAGACGCGTCGTGCCCGGCATGGCATCGGCCAGCGGTCGGACTGGAAAAAAGCCTACGTCCGCCTTGCGCCAGGGCATGATATTGATTTCACGGCGATCCAGTAAGGGGAGTCAGGCATGGCAGTTGTAAAAAGAAAACCGACATCTCCTGGCCGCCGATTCGTCGTCAGCGTTGTCACGCCGGGCCTGCACAAAGGAGCGCCCCATGGGCCGCTGATCGAGCGGCAAGTCAACCGCGGCGGCCGCAACAACAGTGGGCGCATTACCGTCCGCCACCAGGGCGGTGGGCACAAGCAGCACTATCGGATCATCGATTTCAAGCGCGACAAGGATGGTGTTATCGGCGTGGTGGAGCGGATCGAGTACGATCCCAACCGCACGGCCCACATCGCCCTGATCTGTTATCGCGACGGAGAGCGCCGCTACATCGTCGCGCCGAAAGGACTCCAGGCCGGTGACGAAATACGCTCCGGCCAAGATGCACCGGTCAAGATTGGCAACAGTTTGCCGCTCCGGAATATCCCGGTAGGTAGCGTGGTTTACTGCATCGAGATGAAGCCCGGCAAGGGCGCGCAGCTCGCCCGCAGCGCAGGCGCATCCGCGCAACTGGTGGCTCGCGAAGGGCGCTACGCTACCTTGCGGCTGCGCAGTGGCGAGATGCGCAAGGTGCTGTCGGATTGCCGGGCCACATTGGGAGAGGCGTCCAACAGCGACCACAACCTGCGCTCCTTGGGCAAGGCGGGCGCCAAACGCTGGCTTGGCGTGCGGCCGACGGTGCGCGGTGTGGCGATGAACCCGGTCGATCACCCCCACGGTGGCGGTGAGGGCAAGACCTCGGGCGGCCGGCATCCGGTAACGCCCTGGGGTGTGCCGACCAAGGGTTACAAGACGCGTAAAAACAAACGTACTGGCGATCTGATCGTCAGACGCCGTCGCCGCTAGGCCGGCACCATTAGTAACTTGAGGACAGCATCGTGCCACGTTCGCTGAAAAAGGGGCCTTTTGTCGATCTGTACCTTCTGGAAAAGGTCCGGGTTGCCGCGGAAAAAAACGATCGGCGACCCATCAAGACCTGGTCCAGACGGTCGATGATTCTGCCCCAGATGGTTGGCCTTACCCTCGCTATTCACAACGGCCGGCAGCATGTCCCGGTGCTCGTCAGTGAAGAGATGGTGGGGCACAAATTGGGCGAATTTGCGCTCACCCGTACCTTTCGCGGCCACGTCGCGGATAAGAAGGCGAAACGTTGAGTGGGGGTATCCGAGATGGAAGTGGCAGCTAGACTGAGGGGCGCACGGGTCTCCGCCCAAAAGGCCCGGCTGGTAGCCGATCAGGTGCGCGGAAAAGGCGTTGAGGAAGCCCTGGGCATTCTTGGCTTCAGTAACAAGAAGAGCGCGGCGATTATTAAGAAGGTGCTCGAGTCTGCCATCGCGAATGCGGAGCACAATGAAGGTGCGGATGTTGACGAGCTCAAGGTGTCGACCATCTTTGTCGACGAGGGAACGACGCTGAAGCGGATGATGCCGCGCGCAAAGGGTCGTTCGGACAGAATTTCCAAGCGTACCTGCCACATCACGGTAAAAGTGGCTGGCGCCTAAGCGGGACTACGGGGACTGTCATGGGTCAGAAAGTACATCCAACGGGCTACCGGCTCGGCATCGTCAAGCGGCATACCTCGATCTGGTACGCCGACAAGCGTGAATATGCGAAGCGGCTGATTGCCGATTTGCAGGTGCGCAAGCTGATCCAGGACAAGCTCAGCCACGCGTCCGTCAGTCGTATTGAGATTGAGCGACCCTCGGCGTCGGCACGCATCACCATTCATACTGCGCGTCCGGGGATAGTGATCGGGAAGAAAGGCGAAGATGTCGATCGGCTGCGCGCCGAGGTGGCGGCGGCTCTGGGTGTTCCCGTGCATATCAATATTGAAGAGATTCGCAAGCCGGATCTCGACGCCGCGTTGGTGGCGCAGAGTGTGGCGCAACAGCTTCAGCGGCGGGTGATGTTCCGGCGCGCGATGAAGCGGGCCGTCCAGAACGCGATGCGTCAGGGCGCCCAGGGCGTCAAGGTGCAGGTCGGCGGCAGGCTCGGGGGCGCGGAAATCGCACGGACCGAGTGGTACCGGGAAGGGCGCGTTCCGCTCCATACGCTGCGGGCGGACATCGATTATGCCACTGCGGAGGCAGCCACGACCTACGGGATCATTGGTATCAAGGTCTGGATATTTAAGGGTGAGGTTCTGGGCGGCGAGACTGCGGAAGCGCCGGCTGCCAGGAAGTAATTGAGTAATCAGGGCGAGCGTCATGCTGCAACCAAAACGAACGAAATTCCGTAAACAGCACAAGGGGCGAAATCGCGGCCTGGCTGAACGCGGCAGCAAGGTCAGTTTCGGGGAGTTCGGGCTCAAGGCCATCGGCCGCGGGCGGCTCACGGCACGGCAGATCGAGGCGGCGCGGCGCGTTATCACGCGGCGAATCAAGCGCGGCGGGAAAATATGGATCCGGGTTTTCCCGGATAAGCCCATCACCCAGAAGCCGCTGGAAGTGCGGATGGGCAAAGGCAAGGGCAATGTCGAATACTGGGTAGCGCTGGTCCAGCCCGGCCGGATGCTCTATGAGATGGAAGGTGTTCCGGAGGAGATCGCGCGGGAAGCTTTTACGCTCGCCGCCGCCAAGCTGCCGATGGCTACCACCTTCGTCAAGCGATCGGTGATGTAATGAAAGCGAGTGATTTGCGGGAACAGTCGGTGGAATCGCTGCAAAAAATGTTGCTGGAACAGCGGCATGAACAATTTCTACAGCGGATGAAAGGCGCGACCGGACAGCTCGATGCCAACCACGTGATGCGAGTCACGCGGCGCGATATCGCGCGCATCAAAACGGTGTTGAACGAAAAGGCGGGGCGCTGAAATGACAGAGACAGTGGAAAGCAGGGCGCGCACACTTGCCGGAAGGGTTGTCAGCGACAAGATGGACAAGACGGTTACGGTGCTGATCGAACGGCGGGTCAGACATCCCATGTACGGCAAGATTATTTCCCGCTCCACCAAAATCAAGGCACACGATGAGCACAATCAGTGCCATATCGGGGACTTGGTCACGATAGCTGAAACGCGACCTTTGTCGCGGACCAAGGCGTGGCGTTTGGTGGAAATCGTCGAGCGAGCAGTAGAGGTCTAGCACTGTCGCGGTAATGACTGGAGAGAGTCCATGATTCAAGTGCAGACGTATCTGGATGTCGCGGATAACAGCGGCGCTCGGCAGGTGATGTGTATCAAGGTGCTTGGCGGGTCCAGGCGCCGTTATGCCCAGATAGGCGACGTCATCAAGGTGAGCGTCAAGGAAGCAATTCCGCGGGGCAAGGTCAAGAAGGGCCAGGTGATGAACGCGGTAGTGGTGCGTACCCGAAAGGGCGTGCGCAGGCCGGACGGGAGTCTGATTCGCTTCGATGGTAACGCGGCTGTGCTGCTCAACAACCAGCTCGCTCCTATCGGCACGCGGATTTTTGGGCCGGTGACGCGTGAGCTGCGCGGCGAAAAATTCATGCGAATCATTTCGCTGGCACCGGAAGTGCTGTAGGCGGGGAGTACTGAGTTATGGCAATGAAAAAGATTCGACGCGATGACGACGTGATCGTCATCGCCGGCCGTGACAAGGGACGACGTGGCAAGGTGCTCAGTGTCCTGGCCGGCGACCGGGTATTGGTATCCGGTGTACAGGTGGTCAAAAAGCATCAGAAGCCGAATCCTCAATTGGGGAACCCGGGCGGTATAGTCGAGCGGGAGGCGCCGATACAGGCGTCGAATGTCGCCATTTATAACCCGACTACCCGCAAGGCGGACCGCGTAGGTTTTCGCATTCTGGAAGACGGCAAGAAGATACGTGTGTTCAAGTCTAGCGGTCTGCCGCTGGATGCAAGAGGTTGATGGAGATGTCGAGGCTACAAGAGCTGTACACCAAAGAACTCGCACCGCGCTTGCGCGAGGAGTTGGGTCTGGCCAATGTCATGGAAGTTCCGAAGATCACCAAGGTGACCCTGAACATGGGTGTCGGCGAGGCGGTGGCGGACAAGAAGATTCTCGACAACGCCGTAGCGGATTTGACGAGAATCGCCGGACAGAAGCCGGTAGTGACGCGCGCCCGTACCTCCATTGCCGGATTCAAGATCCGCGACGGCTGGCCGGTGGGCTGCAAGGTCACCCTGCGCCGGGAACGGATGTACGATTTTCTGGAGCGGTTGATCACCATTGCGATCCCGCGTATTCGGGATTTCCGCGGAATCAGCAGCCGGTCCTTCGACGGCCAGGGCAATTTCGCGATGGGGATCTCCGAGCAGATCATATTTCCGGAAATCGACTACGACAAAATTGACAAGCTGCGTGGCATGGACATCGTGATTACCACCACGGCGCGCACGGACGATGAAGGTCGAGCGTTGATGCGCGCTTTTAATTTTCCGCTGAAGAGTTAGAGCCATGGCCAAGTTGAGCATGAAAGAACGGGAACGGCGCCGTACGGAAACCGTGGCTAAATACGCTGCCAAGCGCAAACAGCTCAAGGCGATCATCAGCAATCCGCGTACTTCTGACGAGGAGCGGTGGGCAGCGCAGCAGCAGTTTCAGAAGCTTCCGCGCGACGCGAGCCCGGTTCGGCAGCGGCAGCGCTGCGCCATCACCGGTAGATCCCGGGGTGTTTACCGAAAGTTCGGCTTATGCCGCAACAAATTGCGCGAGGCCGCGATGCGCGGCGACGTTCCGGGTTTGGTAAAGGCGAGTTGGTAATTGTCAGGTAGAGGAGATTTTCAGCGATGAGTATGCAAGATCCACTTGCCGATATGCTGACGCGCGTACGCAATGCCCAGTCCCGTGCTCGCCCGCAGGTCACGATGCCTTCGTCAAAATTGCGCGTCGCCGTCGCCAGGCTGTTGCAGGACGAAGGTTACATTCAGGGATTCGAGGTGACGGGCGATGTCAAGAAAGAACTGCGCGTCGATTTGAAATATTTTGAAGGCAAGCCCGCTATCGAAGAAATTATTCGCATCAGCCGGCCCGGACTGCGGCGCTACGCGGGGGCCGACGAGCTGCCTGTCGTGCGGGGAGGGCTGGGTGTGGCGGTTGTGTCGACCAGTAGTGGGCTCATGTCCGACCGCGCGGCCCGAGCGGCTGGTGTGGGCGGCGAAGTCCTTTGCACGGTATTCTGACGGATAATTGCGATGTCCCGAGTAGCCAAGTATCCAGTCCTCCTGCCCAAAGGGGTCGAGGTTCATATTGATCGCGGTATGCTGTCCGTGAAGGGGCGTAATGGCTCGCTCACGATGGCGATTCACGCTGATGTTCAGGTTGAACACGCCGACGGCATGCTCAGCGTGGCGGCGCGCAGTGCGGCAACGACAGCCCGGTCCATGGCCGGAACCACCCGCGCACTCATGAATAACATGGTTGTGGGTGTGAGTGAAGGGTTTCAGCGGCGGCTGACGCTCGTTGGCGTCGGCTACCGGGCCCAGGTTCAGGGCAACAAGGTAAACCTAACGCTCGGATATTCGCATCCCGTCGAGTACACCCTGCCCCAGGGAGTTACTGCGGAGACGCCGAGCCAGACCGAGATACTGTTGAAGGCGGCGAGCAAGCAGCAGCTGGGTCAGGTCGCGGCAGAGATTCGAGCCTTCCGGCCTCCCGAGCCCTACAAGGGCAAGGGTGTGCGGTACGCGGACGAAAACGTGCGCCGTAAAGAAGCCAAGAAAAAATAGCGGGTGATCACATGAGTCAGAAGAAAATTACTCGAGCCCGACGCGCGCGTCGCGCCAGGGCGAAAATTCGGGAACTCGGCGCGGACAGGTTGTGCGTCCATCGGACCCCGCGGCACATATACGCCCAGGTGATTCGCACCAGCGCGGGCCAGGATACGGTGGTTGCGCAGGCGTCCACACTGGATGCCGGGCTGCGGCAGTCCACGACCGGCAATATCCAGGCGGCGAGCGCCGTCGGTGGGTTGATCGCGGAGCGGGCGTCGCTCGCCGGGGTTACTCACGTCGCATTTGATCGTAGTGGATTTAAATATCACGGGCGGATCAAGGCGCTCGCCGATGCCGCCCGCGCCGGCGGCTTGGACTTCTGAAGGTTGCATAATGGCTAAGCAAAACGCTCGTGAATCGGACGTTAACGACGGCTTGATCGAAAAGCTGGTTCAGGTTAATCGCGTCGCCAAAACCGTCAAAGGGGGCCGGATTTTCGGCTTTACCGCGTTGACGGTGGTGGGTGATGGGAAAGGTCGGGTTGGCTTTGGCCGTGGCAAGGCGCGCGAGGTGCCTCTTGCCATTCAGAAGGCCATCGAGGCCGCGCGCCGCAACATGATTGCCGTCGACCTCAGTCGCACTACGCTCCAGTATCCGATCACCGCCAAGCACGGCGCGTCGCGGGTGTACATGCAGCCGGCGTCCGAGGGGACCGGCGTTATTGCCGGCGGTGCCATGCGCGCCGTGTTGGAGCTTGCTGGCGTCCAGAACGTTCTGGCGAAATGCTACGGTTCTACCAACCCGGTCAACGTGGTGCGGGCAACTTTCAAGGGCCTCAAGAACATGCGTGCGCCCGAACAGGTAGCGGCGCGGCGCGGCAAGCATTTGGACGACATTCTGGGCTAAGAGAAGCCCTCAGCGGAAATACAGCGATGACTGCGAGCAAATTGAAGGTGACCCAGGTGAAAAGCAGCTACGGCCGGTTGGCCCGCCACCGTGCGTGTCTGGTCGGGCTGGGACTGCGCAAGGTTGGCCACCAGGTAGTGCTGGAGAACACCCCGTCGGTGCGAGGCATGGTCAACAAGGTGGAATACATGATTCGCGTGGAAGAGGTCTGAATATGCGACTGAACACATTGAGTCCGGCGCCTGGGCGCCACAAGGCTCCCAGGCGTGTAGGCAGGGGCATTGGATCCGGGCTTGGCAAAACCTGCGGGCGCGGCCACAAGGGTCAGAAGGCGCGAGCTGGCGGACGTGTGCGTCCCGGATTCGAAGGTGGCCAGATGCCCTTGCAGAAGCGTCTGCCGAAATATGGCTTTACGAGCCGCGTCAGCCGCGTCAGCGCGGAGATTCGCCTGGTTGAGCTCAACCAGATCGAAGGCGGTGTGGTCGACCTGGCGGCGTTGCGGCAAGCCGGATTGATTGGCGGTTCCATTGAGCGCGCCAAGATCTTTCTGGCGGGCGAACTTGATGCGGGCAAGGCCCTGGTGGTTCGCGGGTTGAGCATTACCGCCGGCGCCCGTGCGGCGATAGAGGCCGCCGGTGGCAGTGTGGAGGCGTTGGTTTAACGATTCCCATGGCGCGCAAACCTCTGCCAGCAGTAAACAAGAAGGGCCTCACCGAGCTCTGGGCGCGGCTGCGTTTTCTGCTGCTGGCGATCGTCGTGTATCGACTCGGTACCCACATTCCGCTGCCGGGAATTGATCCCGACCGCGTGGCGAGTCTGTTCAAGCAGAACCAGGGTACCTTGCTGGGTATGTTCAATATGTTTTCCGGCGGCGCGCTGGAACGCATGAGTATCATGGCGCTGGGTGTGATGCCCTATATCTCGGCATCCATCATCGTGCAGTTGATGAGTGCGGTGACTCCCGCGCTCGAGCAACTCAAGAAGGAGGGGGACGCGGGCCGGCGCAAGTTGACCCAGATGACCCGCTATCTGACGGTGCTGCTGGCGCTCATTCAGGGCGCGGGGATGGCATTCGGGCTGGCGGGCCAAGGTCTGGCGTACTACCCAGGGTTGACGTTTTACCTGACCGCCATCACCTCGTTGGTTGCCGGAGCGGTGTTCCTCATGTGGTTGGGCGAACAGATCACGGAGCGCGGCATCGGCAATGGCATCTCGATGCTGATCTTTGCGGGAATTGTCGCTGGATTGCCGCGCGCGCTCGGGCAGGCGTTCGAATCGGCCCGTCAAGGCGAGCTGAATATAGCCGTGTTGTTGGTGGTCGCGCTTATCGCGGTGGCCGTAATATATTTTGTCGTGTTTATCGAGCGCGGTCAGCGCCGTATCACGGTAAACTACGCCCAGCGTCAGCAGCAGGGGCGCGGAGCTTATGCCCAGCAAAGCAGCCATTTGCCGCTCAAGGTCAACATGGCGGGGGTGATCCCGGCAATTTTTGCGAGCAGTCTGCTGTTGTTTCCGGCGACGGTGACGCAGATGTTCGGGCAAGGAGCAGGCGCGCCAGACTGGCTTCAGGACGTCGCCTATTTTCTTGGGCCGGGGCAGTTGCTTCACAGTGCACTGTTTGCCGCGCTGATCATTTTCTTTTGCTTCTTCTACACGGCGCTGGTGTTCAATCCCAAAGAGGTCGCCGATAACCTCAAGCGTGGCAATGCCTATCTGCCGGGCATTCGTCCGGGTGAGCAGACCGCCAATTACATTGATGGCGTGGTCACACGCCTGACGGTGATAGGCGCGATCTACATAGCTGGTGTATGTCTGTTGCCGCAGGCGCTGAATGTCTACTTCAACGTCCCGTTCTATCTGGGCGGGACGTCGCTGCTGATCGCGGTGGTGGTGACCATGGACTTTATGGCCCAGGTGCAATCTCATCTGATGTCCCATCAGTATGAGTCGGTATTGAAAAAGGCCAACCTGAAGGGTTACGGCGGCGGGATTCGTTGAATTACGAGGTGTGAGATGAAAGTAAGGGCATCGGTGAAGAAACTTTGCCGCAACTGCAAGCAGATTCGGCGCAAACGGGTTCTGCGGATCATCTGCAGCGCGGAACCGCGCCACAAGCAACGGCAGGGCTGATAGCGGATGTTGATTGCTACGACCCTGACGACGATCGGACTTCCGCGCCCTGCGAACCGCACGGCGGCGTCAAACATGAGCAGTGGAGTGAATTGAATGGCCCGTATTGCCGGTGTCAACATCCCTGACAGCAAGCATGCTGTTATCGCGCTGACCTATGTTTATGGCATAGGGCGGACAACGGCGCGGCGCGTTTGCGAACAGGCCAACGTCCCCGAAACCGTGAAGATTGGCGATCTGAGGGAAGATCAACTGGATGCCGTGCGTGGCGCGGTGGCCAAAATTGCCGTTGAGGGCGATCTGCGCCGCGAGGTCAATATGAGCATCAAGCGCCTGCTCGACCTCGGATGCTACCGCGGCTTGCGCCATCGCCGGGGCCTTCCGGTTCGCGGCCAGCGTACCAAGACCAACGCGAGAACCCGCAAGGGTCCCCGCAAGCCTATCAAGCGTTAACCCGCGCGTAGTCGAGCGAGATTTCCCATGGCCAAAGCGCCCAGTAAAGTAGTAAAAAAGAAGATCAAGCGTACGGTGGTTGACGGCGTCGCGCATGTGCACGCGTCGTTCAACAATACCATCGTCACCATTACCGATCGCCAGGGCAACGCGCTGGTGTGGACGACTTCCGGTGGATCTGGCTTCCGGGGCTCGCGCAAGAGCACGCCGTTCGCAGCCCAGGTTGCTGCGGAACGAGCGGCTACTGCGGCCCTGGAATACGGGATGCAGAACGTCGATGTGCGCGTTAAAGGGCCGGGTCCAGGACGCGAGTCAGCCGTTCGTGCGCTGAACAACGCTGGCTTCAAGATTACCAATATCACGGATGTAACCCCAATTCCACACAACGGTTGCCGGCCACCGAAGAAACGCCGCGTGTGAAGTCGCAGCATAGAAGAGGATCGATAGTCTGATGGCAAGATATCTGGGCCCTACCTGCAAGTTGTCGCGCCGCGAAGGTACCGACTTGTTCCTGAAAAGTGGCATTCGGCCTCTGGAATCCAAATGCCGTGCCGACAGTATTCCCGGCCAGCATGGGCAACGGCGCAGCCGTTTGTCCGATTACGGGGTCCAGTTGCGGGAAAAGCAGAAAGTGCGGCGGCTGTACGGCGTGCTGGAAAAGCAGTTCCGCAATTACTACGCAGCGGCAGCGCGCCGCAAGGGAGTGACGGGTGAGAATCTGCTTCGGCTACTCGAGCAGCGGCTGGACAATGTGGTGTACCGAATGGGTTTCGGGTCCACGCGCGCCGAGGCTCGCCAGCTGATTGCCCACAGCTGCATCCTGATCAACGGCCGCAAGGTCAATGTGCCGTCCGTGCAGGTTGCCGAAGGTGACGTGATTGGTGTGCGCGAGCGCGCGAAGACGCAACTGCGGATCCAGTCCGCTCTGCAACTCGCGACTCAGCGCGGTGCGGTTGATTGGGTGGACGTAGACGTCAACAAGATGGAAGGCGTTTTCAAGCGGGCTCCTGATCGCTCGGAGTTGCCCAGTGAGATCAACGAAAGCCTTATCGTCGAGCTTTATTCGAAATAATTGTCGGCATCACGCGACAGGCACTGAAATAGTTGAGGGTACATGCAAACATCATCTACAGAACTGCTTACCCCGCGTTCGATTGACATTACCGCCCATGACAGGAGTCATGCACGGATTGTCCTCGAACCCCTTGAGCGTGGCTTTGGGCATACATTGGGCAATGCGTTGCGCCGCATCCTGTTGTCCTGGATGCCTGGCTGCGCCATCGTTGAAGTTGAAATCGATGGGGTGCAGCACGAGTACAGCGCAATTGAAGGTGTGCAGGAAGATGTGATCGAGATCCTGCTGAACCTCAAGAATATCGCCATTTCGATGCACGGTAAGGAAGATGCACGCGTGTCACTTCGCAAGAAGGGCCCGGCCATAGTCACGGCCGGCGACATCAAGTCCGATGCCAACATCGAAATACACAATCCGGAGCATGTCATTTGCAGGATATCGGGTAACACCGAACTCAACATGACGTTGCGTATTTTGCGCGGGCGAGGGTACGAGCCGGCGGATGCGCGCGACGGCGGTGACGAGGAAACCCGTTCGATCGGCAAGCTGCGGCTGGACGCATCCTATAGTCCGGTGCGCCGGGTCTCCTATGTGGTGGAGCGGGCGCGCGTCGAGCAACGTACAGATCTCGACAAGCTGGTGCTCGATCTTGAAACCAATGGCAGTATTGGACCGGAGGAAGCCATCCGGCGCGCGGCGTCCATTTTGCAGCAGCAGTTGGCGGTTTTCGTCGATATGGAGAGTGATCGTAAAGCGGAGCCGGAAAAGCGGCACAGCGAGATCGACCCTATCCTGTTGCGTCCGGTCGATGACCTGGAATTGACGGTGCGTTCAGCCAATTGCCTCAAGGCTGAAGCCATTTATTACATTGGCGATCTCATTCAGCGCACCGAAGTGGAATTGCTGAAGACCCCGAATCTCGGCAAAAAATCGCTGACGGAGATCAAGGATATGCTGGCTTCCCGCGGTCTGTCCCTGGGAATGCGGCTCGAGAACTGGCCGCCGGCAAATCTCAAAGCCGGCGATAATTGAATCCCGGCAGTAGCCGATTTTTCTGAGTGTAACCGGGTCGTAAAACCCGTCGAGGAACCTAGCCATGCGTCATCTTCACAGTGGCCGCAAACTGAATCGTACCAGTCCGCATCGCCGGGCGATGTTTCGCAACATGACCGCGTCGCTGGTGGAGCACGAACTGATCCGGACCACGCTGCCCAAGGCCAAGGAGCTGCGGCGCGTTGCCGAGCCCCTGATCACCCTGGCCAAGCGCGACAGCGTCGCCAACCGGCGTCTCGCATTCGCCCGGTTACGCGACAAGGCCGCGGTGGGCAAGCTGTTTGCCGAGCTTGGCCCGCGCTACGAAGGCCGCCCGGGAGGCTATCTCCGCATTCTCAAATGCGGCTTTCGCGCCGGTGACAAGGCGCCGATGGCCTATGTCGAACTGGTTGATCGACCCCGCGCGGACGGCGATGCGGACGCGGCTGCAGAGGACTAGTGGCTGAACCCAAGCCAGCGAGTCAGGAGCCGGGGTTAGCCCGGCTTTTTGCTGTTGGACGCATTGCCATCCCAGGACGCGTATTCGCGGAGTGTCGAGCACCTCTATTGCGGCTGATGAATTCACGATGTTCCGGCTATTGATTGGCCCATCGCTGTGAAAATTCTGGTAACCGGCGGCGCCGGATACATTGGCAGTCACCTCTGCATCGCGCTGGCGGAGGCGGGCTTCCAGTCGGTCGTGGTGGATAATTTCAGCAACAGCCGGCCAGCGCTGGTTGACCGGCTTTCCGCAATCATCGGGGAGCCAACACCGGTTGCCATAGGCGACATCAGGGATGCGGCGTTTCTCGACCGGATCTTCGACGACCACGAGTTCGGCGCGGTGATCCACCTTGCTGGCTCGAAATCCGTAGAGGAATCCTGCCGGCTGCCTCTGCTTTACTACCAGAATAACCTCGGCGGCACCCTGAGTCTCTGTTCTGCCATGGAGCGCAGCGGGGTGCGCAACCTGCTGTTCAGTTCCTCGGCCACCGTCTATGGCGGCTGTGCCATGAGCCCCGTGAAAGAGAACGCGCCCCTTTCCGCAGCCAATCCCTACGGGCGTACGAAGCTGATGATCGAGCGTCTGCTCGCCGATCTGGTGGCAGCGCCGGCCGCCAGGTCAGGGCCTTGGCGAGTGGCCGCCCTGCGCTATTTCAATCCCGTGGGCGCCCACGGCAGCGGTTTGCTGGGTGAGGATCCAGTGGGCATTCCCAACAATCTTGTGCCCTATGTCGCCGACGTCGCCTTGGGTAAACGACCGCATCTCAACATTTACGGTAACACCTACCACACCCGCGACGGCACCGGGATACGCGACTACATTCATGTGATGGATCTGGCGGAAGGCCATGTGGCGGCATTGCGCTATGTGTTGCGCGCGGACCGCAGCGGTTACTTCGCCTGGAATCTGGGAACCGGATGTGGTTCCACGGTCCTGGAAGTAGTCGCGGCTTTCGAGCGCGCCAGCGGCCGCTCGGTGCCCTGTGTCATGGCGCCCAAGCGGCCGGGTGATGTCGCTGAATCCTGGGCACATGTCGGACGCGCGCAGGCCGAGCTCGGCTGGCGCGCGCGGCGCGATCTGGATGAGATGATGGCGGATGTGTGGCGCTGGCGGTCGGCCAATCCGGACGGCATCCGGTGAGTGGGTGCAGCGGGAACGCGATGACAGCCGTCGTCATGGACCAGGCCGCGCTGACCGAGTTTCTCCGCGCTGAATTTCCGCAGAGCAGCGTCAGCATCGAGGCAGTTTCCGCGAGCGGGGTTGCAGTACGCCAGGTGATTGGATTTGAGCACCTGCGTCCCGGAGGCACAGTGTCCGGGCCGGCGCTGATGGCCGTTGCGGATGTCGCCCTTTATGTGTCCATACTCGCCATCATGGGTCCGGTCGCGCTTGCGGTTACCACCAGTCTGACCATCAATTTTTTGCGCAAACCCGCCGGGGACGCCGATATTCTGGGGGAGTGCCGTCTGCTCAAGGTCGGCAAGCGTCTGGTAGTGGGCGAAGTGACACTCTATTCCGACGGTAGCCGTCTGCCGGTAGCCCATGTCACCGGCACCTACGCGATTCCCCCGGACGCGATTGACGTTTCGCCGCGCTGAGGCCGTCCGCAACGCCTATCCGGTTCCGCACGGACAGTGATGGTAGCTGCCGGTGGCGAGATTCATCAGCCGCAGGCGGCCGCCCCAGACGCAGCCGGTGTCCAGCGGAAACAGTCCGGGGCCGCAATCCGCGCCGTTCAGGGCGGCCCAGTGGCCGAACACTATGGGAATGTCACGGGTCGCGCGATCGGTATGAGCGTACCAGGGCAACAGCCCGGGTGGCGGTGAGTCCGGGCCGGTTTTGGTGCGCAAATCGAGGTGCCCCGCCGCGTCGCAAAAGCGCATGCGCGTGAATGCGTTGACGATGGCGCGCCAGCGTGCGGACCCGGTCAGATCGGCGCTCCAGTCCGGCGCGTCGCCGTACAGTTCGCCCAGCAGCGCGATGGATTCGGTGCGCAACACGGCCTCCACTTCGCGGGCGTAACCGCGTGCCTGGGCTAGAGACCAGTCGGGCAAGATACCGGCGTGGACCAGCACGTGGCCTTGTGCTTCGATCAACAGTGGCCGGTGGCGCAGCCAGTGCAGCAGTTCGTCGCGATCCGGTGCCGTCAGAATCCCATCCAGCGTGTCCTTGGGATGCGCCGGCCGTACGCCGGCTGCGACCGCCAGCAAATGCAGGTCATGATTCCCGAGCACGGTATCGAAGCTGGTGCCCAGCGAAGTAGCCCACCGCAGTGTGGCGAGCGAATCCGGGCCCCGATTGACGATGTCGCCCACGGCGAGCAGGCGATCCTGCGCCGGATCGAAGGCCACGCTGTCGAGCAGCCGGCGCAGCGGATCGAGGCAGCCCTGGATGTCACCTACCGCGTAGAGTGTCACGGCCTAGTGAATCGTTCCCGGTACGGCCAGCACAAACAGCGGGATGGCGGCGTCGAATTCGGCGCCTGAGCTGTCCCGCATCCGATAGCTGCCGGTCATGGTGCCGTGCGTGGTGCCGAGCACGACGCCGCTGGTGTAGCGGTAGGACTGTCCGGGTTCGATCCGGGGCTGTTCGCCCACCACCCCGACACCTCGTACTTCCTGGGTCTTGTCGTGAGCGTCGACGATCACCCAGTGCCGGGAGATCAGTTGCGCCGGGGTGGCGCCGAGATTGGCAATGGTGATTTCGTAGGCGAAGGCAAATTGTTGCAGGGCTGGCTGCGATTGCTCCCGCAAGTATCGGGTCCTGACGGCAATGTGGATATCGCTGGGGTTCATGGCAATGCGCCTATGCGGTTGCTCAGCGCCACAAAGTCTGCCACCGCAAGGGTCTCGGGGCGGGCGGAGAGTGGTGCGCCAAGATTTTCCATGTGCTGCGGTCCTACCAGAGCTTTGAGACAGTTGCGCAGGGTCTTGCGCCGCTGCTGAAAACACAGATTGACAAGATTTTCCAACAGCGCGGGATCCTTTGCCACAGGGTCGATGTGCGCACGGGGTGTCAGGCGCACGACGGCGGAGTCCACCTTGGGCGGAGGTGCAAATGCCGAAGGCGGCACGTTGAACAGCGGCTCCACTGCGCAGTAATACTGCACCATGACGCTGAGGCGGCCGTAGGCCTTGGTACCGGGCGTGGCTGCGAGACGCTCCACTACCTCTTTTTGCAGCATGAAGTGCATATCGCGGATGAGCTCGTGCTGTGCGAGCAGGTGGAACAGCAGCGGTGTCGAAATGTTGTAAGGAAGGTTGCCGACCACGCGCAGCGGTTGACCAGCGCGTACAAATGCGCGGTAGTCGGTGCGCAGCGCGTCTCCCGTCACCAGATGAAAATTTGGGGCATCGCGGTAGCGACGCTCCAGCAGCGCGGCGAGGTCGCGATCAATTTCGATCGCCCAGAGTTCGCAGCCGGTGTGCAGCAGGGCGTCGGTGAGCACCCCGCGCCCGGGGCCGATTTCGATCAGTCGCGCCTCCGGTTGGGGCGCGACCGCCGTCACGATGTGGTCGACGACATTTGGATCACAGAGAAAATGTTGCCCGAACCGCTTGCGCGGGCGGTGGGGGTGCTCGCTCACCGGCGGGTCCGCAGTGCAAGATCCGCCGCATAGTCAATGGCCGTCCGAAAGCTGCCGCTATCGGCGCTGCCCGTGCCGACCAGCTCCAGGGCCGTGCCGTGATCGACCGAAGTCCGGATCATGGGGAGTCCCAGGGTTATGTTGGCGGCGCGTCCGAATCCCATGTGCTTCAGCACGGGCAACCCCTGATCGTGATACATCGCGAGCACCGCATCGGCGCCGGCGAGATGACTCGGCGTGAACAGTGTATCGGCGGGCAGTGGCCCGACCAGATCCATGCCCCGTTTCCGCAGTTGCTCCAGTACCGGCACGAGCACGTCGATTTCCTCGCGCCCCAGGTGACCGCCTTCGCCCGCATGGGGGTTGAGTCCGCACACCAGAATGCGCGGCCGGGGAATGGCGAACTGATGCTCCAGTCCCGCGTGCAGCACTTCGATGACGCGGGTGAGCAGCGTGCGGGTGATGGCGGCGGGTACCGCGGCGAGGGGCAGGTGCGTGGTAACCAGGGCCACCCGCAAACCCTTGGTGGCCAGCATCATGACGACCTGTGACGTGCCCGTCAGTTCCGCGAGCAGTTCGGTGTGTCCCGAAAACGGGATACCGGCATCGTTGATGACAGCCTTGTGGAGCGGTCCTGTCACCAGCGCCGCGCAGCGTCCGGCAAGACAATCCCGGGTAGCGGTGCGCACTGTGTCCAGCACCCAGGCGGCAGTGTCGCGGCTCGGCCGGCCGGGCAGCACGGGCGCCGGCGCCGGAAGCGGCGCTATCGCGAGCTCACCGGGGGCGAGAGGTTCGGGTGATGCAGCGGGCGCTCGCAGCCGCACCGGCAGGCTCAGCAGGGCCGCGCGCTCGATAAGCACCTTGGGATCGGTGTAGGCCACCAGCTCCTGGCGGTGGCCGTCTTGAATCAGCTGCAGCAACAGGTCCGGGCCGATGCCTGCCGGCTCGCCCGGCGTCACCGCAATGCGCAGCGTCATAGCTTGATTTCGACGAAGGCTTCGTCGCGTATCTCCCGCAGCCAGATCGGCAATTCTTCTTCGAACTTGCGTTGCCGCAGGAACGCTGCCGCCTGATTGTGGCGAATTTCCGTGGAGAAATCCTGATCCCGGCGCCCGGTTATCTGCAGGATGTGCCAGCCGAACTGGGTTTTGAACGGTTCAGAAACCGCGTTGGGTTCCGTGGCGTTCATGACGGCTTCAAATTCCGGGACGAACTGCCCCGGCACAGCCCAGCCAAGGTCGCCGCCCTTGAGTGCGTTACTGGGGTCTTCCGAAAACTCGCGTGCCAACTTGCTGAAATCCTCGCCGGCGATAATGCGTTTGCGCAATGTTTGCGCCAATTCAAGCGCCTGATCTTCAGTCCGGATTTCACTGGGCTTGATCAGGATGTGACTGACCCGGCTCTGGCGCACCACGCGATCAGCGTCGCCGCGCCGCCCGTACAGCTTGAGCAGGTGGAATCCGGCGTCGGTACGCACAGGTGCGGTGATCTGACCCGGCTCCAGATTGCGCAGGGCGACCATGAACGCGCCCGGCAACTGGCTCGCCGTGCGCCAGCCGAGATCGCCACCTTCCAGGGCGTTCTGCCCGGACGAGTGGGCTACGGCCAGTTGGCGAAAATCCTCTCCCTGCAGGGCTTTCTCTCGCAACGTCTCGGCTTTTCCCCGGACTGCGGTCACTTCGGCGTCGTTCGCCGCCGGGGCGAGCGGGAGCAGGATATGGCCCACATGGATTTCTTCGGCGGATACCAGCTGCGCGGCGGCCTCGGAAGCTAGAAAGGCCTCAATCTCGGGGTTGGAGACGCTGATACGCCGGTTCACGACCGACTGCTGGACCCGGGAAATGATCATTTCCTGTGAGATCTTCTCGCGCAGCGCACTGGGAGACAGGCCATCGGACTGGGCTTGCGCGTACAGTTCTTCCAGTGTAAGTCCCGAGCGAGCGGCAATGCGCGTCAAGGCCTGGTTGCGTTCACCATCACTTATCGTGACGCCTGCGCGCGCGCCCATGGCCAGCTGCAGCTTGTCGAGGATGAGGCGGTCCATCACCTGGTTCACCAGTACGTCGCGGGGCGGCACCTGATTCTGCGTATGCATCAATTGCCGTTGCACCATCTCGACTTCGCTGCGCAGTTCGCTGAGCAAAACCACGTCGTCGTTGACAATCGCGGCGACGCCATCGAGGAGCATGGGTTCTGCGTGGCTCGCGGGGGTGGAGGCGAATGCCATGCCGCACACACACAGCAGTGCCCGCCGTGCCGCGGCGAGCAGTAGCGATCTAGCGGTTGCCTGGTTCATAGCCATAAATACTGTCTGTCAGAATGTTGTCGACCTGTTTGCCGGTGCCTGCCAAACCTGTCAGTTGTATCTGCAGGAAAATGCCCTGGCTATACTCCAGGTTATCCGGCAATAGCACGGTGTCGTCTCGATTGAGCCAGCGGCGCGCGAGCAGGGCCAGTTTCCAGCAGCAACTGCCGTATTCGAGACCGCCCAGAACTTCCAGTTCCCGGCTATAGGTGAAATCGTGGCTCCATCGTCCGATCAGTGCCCATTGCGGGGAAACCGGGTAATAGGTGGAAATGTCACTCTGATTGATATCGGTCTGGACGATGGTGTTGTCGACCAGCTGCGGCTGTTTTCGAGTAAAGCGGTACGCGAGATTGACCAGAGTCCCGTTGCCGCGGTAGCGCAGGCTCGCATTACCCTTGTCGACCTCGCTAGCCTGGTCGTCGTAAGCGATATCGCTCTGGAACCGCCAGTGGTCGCTGAGGCGCGCAAAAAACTCTGCTGCATAGGGTGAATCATTGCTCAGTAGTTGTCTGGCGACATCGCGCTGAGTAACGTCGGTGAGCGTTTGCAGGTTATCGAGATTGTTGAGGAAAGACTTGGTGAAGGTTGGGTTCAGGGAAACGTAGCGATCCCGCAGGTACTGAATGCGCCCGATGCTACCACGGAGCAGTTCGATACCCCGCTCATCGATGAGGCGGGTGGTTAGACCAAGAGTCGCCTGATTGGCATCGCCGATCCGATCACCACCCGAAAATCGGTCGTCGCGAAATAGCTGTTGGTAGCTGAACGTCAGATCGCTGGTGTCGAAGTCAGGATTTTCGGTCTGATCCTCGAACTTCGCGTTGAGATAGTAGATCCGCGGCTCCAGCGTTTGGGTGAAGCCTTTGAAGAAATTGGTGCTGCGCTCGAAGTACAGCCCGGTGTCGAGGTCGGCGACTGGCACGGTGGTACTTGGGTTGTCATCGGCCCCGGGCAGCGTCGGGCGATCGAGCGTGTAGTTGATGTGCTTCAGCTTCGCCGCGGGGCGGAAGTAACCCCAGGCCCAACGCTCATCCCAAGCCACGCCGTAGTTGGTGCGCAGACGCTCGCCCGTAACCACCTGAGTGTCCTTATTGTCGAAGGCAATGTATTCGTTGTTGAGGTTGAGCATCAGATTGTTGCCGAAGCGGTAGGCGCCATCCAGATTCACGCGCGGCAGCTGTTCGTACTGGCTTGCCAGGTTACTGGCGATGGTCTGGTACTTGATGCTGGCGACATTCAGCGCCCAGTTGGGGAACTGATAGCCGGCGGCGATCTCCTGCAGCAGGTGTGGCTGGCTGTTCACGTCGAGCGTCGAGTTGCCCAAATCCCGGAAGTAATCGATGTCGCTGACCTTGGTGTAGTCGACCTGGGTATGCCAGGCGTGGCCGGCGCCGCCGGAGTTGGTCGCGTTGACGAGCCAGCGATCATTGCCGTTGAGCGACTTTTTGCCCGTGGATGGATCCATATGCAGAGAGCTGCCCGCGTCGTTGCTGCGGTCGTTGGGCAAAAACGCGCCAGCAATGGTCGTGTTATCGAACAGGGAAAGATGGCGGAATTCGGCTTCAAGCATCTCTCCACGCGACTGCAAAAAACGTGGCGTGATGGTGGCGTCGTAGTTTGGCGCCAGGTTCAGATAAATGGGCTGTGCGTAATCGACGCCATTGCGGTTTGTGACCGCCAGTTGTGGAAACAGTAGCCCTGTCGCGCGATGGTCATCAATGGGAAACCGTATCCAGGGCACATACAACAAGGGGACATTCTTGACTTCCACGCGCGCGTTGCGGGCGGTAGCAAAATGACGGTCGGCGTCGATGCGTATGGAGCCGGTCCGTAACAGCCAGCTGTTACTGGCGGGCTCACAGGTGGTGTAGGTCGCATCGTCGATGTAGATCACGCCCTCTTCATCGCGATTGAAATGGCTCGCGGTGCCGCGTGAATTATTTGCGTGCAAGGCAAAGGTTGCGTTGTCCACCATGAGAACCTGAGTCTTGGTATCTATCTGCGCCCGATCTCCGAGCAGCAACAGGCCAGCGTCGCGAAACTGGACGTGGTTTTCGAACACCGCCTGGTTGGTACCGCGATCAAGCGTCACCCGGTCGCTGCGCACCCGGCGCGAACCTTGGGTAATCTGCACGTTGCCGTTCAGTATGGCGGTTTCGCCTTGTGCATCGGTGGTATCGGCGGTGGCGCGCAGCGGGGCGTCCGCGGGAGATAGCGCCGCATCCGGACTTGAATTGCTGGGCTCGATGTAAGCGCCGCAGCATCCCGGTCGCACTGTTTTCAGCTGTTCGGGACTCAGGCTTTCGAGTGGAACCCAGTCGAGGTTGTCGGCTGCCGTCAGGGCGTTCGCCGCGGCGGGCGCGGGCCGTGGCGTTGCGGCCTCCGTGCGCCGGACCGGACGTTCATGAACGGGTCCGGGTACAGCGCGCGACGCACATACCCAGCCTCCGGTCGGGCCAGCGCTGCAGGACCATTGGCTATGGTTCGTGTTCGTGGGTGTTGCGGCCCGTACGCCAGCCGGCGCCAGTGCCAACGCCATCGCCAGGCCGCAGAGGGCATGGCGTACCGGTCGTGATCGAAGCAGGCGCACCCAAGCGCCGGGAGTCGGAGAAACAGCCACTCGGATTGCTCTTGGTTTGCCGCCGGCATTGTACCCGAACTGCCCCGGGTTTTAGGCGCATCCAATGTCTGGGGTAGAATGGGTTTCGGATTTTCGGGGCTGGCCTGTGGCGCATCACCAGCAGTTGGCGGGTTGGCTTGGCGACTGCCTGCCCGGCGGGGTAGCGGCGAATCTGCCGCTGGAATTGGCGCCGCTACGGGGTGATGCCGGATTTCGTCAGTATTACCGCGCCGTGTCACGACCGTCGCTGATCGCTACTTATGCCCCTCCCGAGACGGAAAACACCCTGGCATTTGTCACCAAGGGACTGGCTCTGGCGCGTTCGGGAGCCCATGTGCCCCGTGTGTATGCGGTCGATTATCGCCGTGGTTTCGTGGCGCAGGAGGATCTGGGCGAAGCCTTGATGCTGGCGGGGCTCGCCGCCGCCAACCGCGATCTTCGCTACGGCGCTGCGCTCGACGCGCTGGCAAGGATCCAGACAACGGCGTGCGATCCGGCGGTGTTCCCGGCGTACAGCGCCGCGCTGCTGCGGGACGAGATGGCACTGTTTCCGCGCTGGCTCATTCAGGCCTTGCTGGAAATCGAGCTGACTCCCGAGGAGCAAGCACTGCTCGCCGACCTGTTCGACCTGTTGACCGAGAGTGCGAGCGCCCAGCCCCGGGTGGTCGTGCATCGCGATTACCACAGCCGTAACCTGTTGTTGCTGGATGATGGCGATGTGGGCATCGTGGATTTTCAGGATGCAGTGGTCGGCCCCGTTAGTTACGATCTGGTGTCGCTACTGCGCGACTGTTATCACCGGTTGCCGGAAGTCGATCTGGTCCGTTATCGCGACCGATACCTGGCGGCGGCGCAACGGGCCGGGTTGCTGCGAGTCGAAACAGACCAGTTCGCGCGCTGGTTCGATTTCATGGGATTGCAACGCCATATCAAGGTACTGGGCATCTTCTGCCGGTTATGGCTGCGCGACGGCAAGTCCGCCTACCTGAAGGATCTCCCGCTGGTGATCCGTTATGTGCTGGAGGTGGCCGCGCGCCACTCCGAAACCCGCCCTTTCGCGGCCTGGTTTGAGGCCCGCCTGGTGCCGTCGCTGGCCGCTCAGCCTTGGTATTCGCCTTGGGATCGTGCGGGAGAAACATGCGCGCCATGATTCTCGCGGCGGGCCTTGGCAAGCGCCTGCGGCCCTTGACCGAGCAGCTGCCCAAGGCGTTGGTGCCGGTGGCCGGCAAGCCCCTGATCGAATACCACATTGACAAGCTCGCGGCGGTCGGTATTGACGAACTGGTGATCAACACAGCCTGGCTGGGCGAGCTGATCGAGCGTCGACTGGGCGATGGTGGAGCCTTCGGTGTGTGCATCCGGTGGTCGCGGGAAGGCGAGCCGCTGGAGACCGGCGGTGGCATTCGCCGCGCCCTGCCGCTGCTGGGTCCGGGTCCCTTTGTTGCGGTGAGCGCTGACATCTGGAGCGATTACTGTTACTCCCATCTGCCGCGCGCACTGCCGACAGCGAGGCTCGCGCACCTGGTTCTGGTGCCTAACCCGCCCCACAACCCCGACGGCGATTACGGTCTGGATGCCGGCGGGATGGTGCGGCCGCGCGATTCCGCGGGGGTGAGCTTCACGTTCAGTGGTCTCGGTGTGCTCTCGCCGGAACTGGTAGCCGATTTTCCGGATGGTGCGGTGTTTCCCCTGCGCGACGCGCTGCGGCGCGCGATCGCCGCGGGCGCTGTCAGTGGCGAAGTGCATAGGGGACTGTGGAGCGATGTGGGCACACCGGAGCGGCTCGCGGCGGTGGAGCAGCAGCTCGCGCGCGGTGGTGCGTCGATGGCCCCATGCCGGGGCGAGCGCCGGATTTGACGCTACAATAACGGCCCGAGGCGGGACCCTTTGGTCTGCCTCGCCGGCCGCGAACCGACTTTGTCGCCGCTGTTGCGAGCTGGGCCCGAGGGTCCGGTCGTTCCCCCGACTTCCACCACAGAGACCATCATGTTCACTGCCCTGGAATCCTATCCGCCAGATCCCATTTTGCGTTTGCTGGCGGATTTTCGCGCTGACCCCAATCCGCACAAGGTCGACCTCGGCGTCGGAGTCTACAAGGATGAGACCGGCCATACGCCCATCATGGGCGCCGTCAAGGCGGCCGAGGCGCGGGTGTTCGCCGGCGAAGAGACCAAGTCCTACATCGGACCCGCCGGCGTTCCGGAATTCAACGTTGCGATCAAAGACCTGATTTTCGGCCCGCAGCATCCGGTGCTCGCCGCGGGCCGGGTGGCGACCGTGCTGACACCGGGCGGTTGCGGGGCGCTGCGCGTCGGCGCCGAGTTGCTCAAGCGCGCGGCCCCCGCAACCACGATCTGGGTCAGCGATCCCACCTGGGCCAATCACATCCCGCTGCTGGGCAACGCCGGGCTGCGGATTCGCGAATACCCCTATTACGACCGGGAACACAGTGTCCTGCGCTTCGATGCCATGCTGTCGGCGCTCGCGGAATCCGGATCCGGCGACGTGGTACTGCTGCACGGCTGCTGCCACAACCCCTGTGGGGCGGATCTGAGCCTGGAGCAGTGGCGCGCGGTGGCCGAGCTCGCCGAAAAACGCGGTTTCCTCCCCTTTGTGGATCTCGCGTACCAGGGCCTGGGTGACGGGCTGGATGTGGATGCCCAGGGTCTGCGGCTGCTCGCGGAACGTCTGCCCGAGATGCTGGTGGCAAGCTCCTGCTCCAAGAATTTTGGCCTCTACCGCGAGCGGGTCGGCAGTCTGTCGGTGCTGGGGCAGAACGCGCAACGGGCCGAGATCACGGTCAGTCACGTCAACAACATCGTGCGCGGCATCTACTCGATGCCGCCATCCCATGGCGGCGCGATCGTCGCCGAGATTCTCAAGGATCCGGCGCTTGCCCGGCAGTGGCGCGATGAGCTGGATGTGATGCGCGACCGCATCAATGGCCTGCGCAGGTTACTGAACAACAAGCTGCGCGCGCGTGGCGTCGACCGGGATTTCTCTTTTGTCGAGCGCGAGCGCGGCATGTTTTCGTTTCTGGGTCTCAGCGCTGAACAGGTGACGCGTCTGATCGACGAATACAGTATCTACATGGTCAATTCCAGTCGCATCAATGTCGCCGGCCTCAGCCAGGCGAATGCGGACTATGTGGTGGAGGCGCTGGCGACAGTGATGGCGAGCTGACGGGCGCGGTCGCAGCAAGCAATCACAGGAATGGAAATCGCGAGCAATAAAAAAGGGGGGTGATGAACCCCCCCCCCCTTTTATTGCTGGTTTCGCAGCGGCTATTTGTCGCTTGCCTTGTAGCCGCCGTACATTTTGCGCAGTTCGGTCTTGAGGATCTTGCCGGCACCGGATTTCGGCAACTCCGGTACAAAATACGCGGTTTTCGGCACCTTGAAGCGGGCCAGGCACTGGTTGCAGTGCTCGATCAGATCGTTCTCGGTCATGCTGGCACCGGGTTTCAGCACGATGATGGCGGCGGGCACTTCCTGCCATTTTTCGTGGGGAATACCGATGACGGCGACTTCCGCGACCGCCGGGTGGCGGTAGATCGCCTGTTCCAGCTCGGCAGGGTACACGTTCTCGCCGCCGCTGATGATCATGTCCTTCTTGCGGTCGACGATGTAAAGAAAGCCCTCTTCATCGAGATAGCCCAGGTCGCCGGAGTGATACCAGCCGCCGCGCAGTGCTTCGGCAGTGGCTTCCGGCTTGTTCCAGTAACCTTTCAGCATATTGGGTCCGCGACAGAGCACCTCGCCTACCGTACGCGCCGGTACGTTCCGGCCTTCGTCATCGATGATGCGCACATCGACGAAAAACGCCGGGTAGCCGACGGAGCCGTTCTTGCGCTCGCAGTCCCATTTGTCGAGGATGGCTACCAGCGGCGCCAGTTCCGTCATGCCGAAGCCTTCGTAGATGGCGAGACCGCGCTCCTGGAAGAACTTCAGGATCTTCAGCGGCGTCGGCGCGGCGCCGGTCATCAGGAACTCGACCGAGCTGAGGTCGTATTCCTTCTTGCCCATTTCCTCGACGATCATCTGCCACATGGAGGGCACACAGAACAGCCCGGTGAGGCGTTCGCGCTCGGTGGTTTCAAGCACCGCGCGGGCGTCGAATGCCGGCAGGGTGACCACGGTGCCACCCTGGAACAGGGTCGGCAGCACGGTCACGCTGGTGCCGCCGATGTGGAACATCGGCGCCACGCCGAGCGCGACGGTGCCGGCGTGAATCGGCAGCCGCTGGGTGGTGTGGATGACGTTCCAGGTGTGGTTGGCGTGGGTCAGCATCGCGCCCTTGGGCCGCCCGGTGGTGCCCGAGGTGTACATCAGGAGGGCCACGTCGTCGGGATGCACATTGGCGTTGATTTCTGCGTCCGATGCCGCGGCCAGGAAGGCCTCGTATTCGCCTTCGTCGTCGCAGCTGTTGCTGCGTCCGCAGTACACCATCTTGTCGAAGTGAACGCCGTGTTGAAGGCCTTCCGCCAGATGGCGGAATTCGTTGTGATAGAAGAAGGTGCGCGCGCCGGAATCCTGAATGATGTACTCGATTTCCGGTACCGTCAGGCGGAAATTGATCGGCAGGAAGATGGCGCCCAGCTTGGCAACGGCGAAAATCAGTTCCAGTTGCGTGTGACCGTTCTGCAGCAGCGAACAGACGCGGTCGCCGGGGCGCACGCCACTGTCGCGCAGCGCATTGGCAAGGCGGTTGCAGCGCCGGTTCAGATCCCGGTACGTAAAGCGTAAATGGCGGTCCACGATTGCCAGACGGTCACCGGAGATCATCTCCCGTTTGGTAACCCAGTATCCCAACCCCTGATCCATAACAACCTCGCTAACGTTCTCATTAATATGGAGTGGACAAAATGCGGACAGCGTGCAAAGCCGGAAAAGGGTAACAATTACTATCGCGTTGGGCAAATTTGCCAAGCGGTTGTCGTTGCCGTCCCGCCGGATTCAGGTCGGTTTGCACCGTATAATTCCCGCGTCTCCAGCCAGCGGGATACCAATGCTACAGACTACGCGGTTCTGGTTGCGCGCCAGTTTCGGAGCTGTGCTGATGCTCGCGACCTGGATCGCACTGCGCCCCATCACGGCCGAGAAATGGTTTTCGGGGCAGGACAAATTGCTACACTTGGCCGCATACGCCAGCTTTTATCTATGGGGTTGCGCGTCTTTTCCGGACGCGAGATGGCGGCTGCCGGCAGCACTGCTGGCCTATGGCGTCGCGATCGAATTGCTCCAGGCCCTGACGCCCTACCGAACCATGTCTTTGGCTGACGCGGTGGCCAATGCGCTGGGGCTGGTGCTGGGCGCCGTGCTGCTGCGGATGGCACGACGCCGGTGGCCGGAGTGGTGACTCGTCGGGCAGCGGAGTGAAGGTCGATGTCGATAAACTGGAATCACACCCTGGCGGCGGTTTGGCGGCCGCATTCCGCCGGTCTGCGCGCGGTGCGCCGGCTCGATCCGATCCGCCTCGACGACCTGCTCGGTATCGATGCACAAAAGGTCGATCTGGTGCGCAACACCGAGGACTTTCTCGCCGGTCGACCGGCACGCAACGCGCTGCTGTGGGGTAGTCGCGGGACCGGAAAATCATCGCTTGTCAAGGCGTTACTGAATGATTATGCCGCCGGGGGTCTGCGCGTAATCGAGATCGACAAGGCCGATCTCGCCGACCTGCCGGACGTGGTCGACGGGATCCACGAGCTGCCTCAGCGCTTCATCGTGTTCTGCGACGATCTTTCGTTCGAGGCCGACGAAACCCTCTACAAGCACCTCAAGAGTGTGCTGGAGGGCTCCATCGAGCTGCCACCGGAAAACGTGCTGGTCTATGCCACTTCGAATCGGCGCCATCTGATCGCCGAGCCGAAGTCGGACAATCAGGATGTGGAGATCGTCGCCGGCGAGCTGCACTACGGTGACGTGATCGAGGAAAAACTGTCCCTCGCCGATCGCTTTGGACTCTGGCTCTCCTTTTATCCCAACAGCCTGGAACAGTATCTGGCCATCGTGGATCATCTGTGTGGTGACGCCGGCGGGGACCGCGCGGCGCTCCACCTTGCGGCGCGCCAGTTCGCGATGACACGGGCATCGCGCAGTGGGCGCACCGCACGTCAGTTCGCGAACGCCTGGCCCAATCGCAGCGCCCCGGCGAACGCCTGACCGTTGCGGTCAGGCGTTCGCGCCCCGGCGCCCCTGCTCCAGGCCGAGGCGCAGATTGGCGGGATGAATGGCGTTGCGTCCGCACAGGGACAGCAGGACATCGAGAAGCTCGTCCCAGGGCGATGCGTCGCGCACTCCCTTGATGGCGCGATCAACGCCCGCCAGCTGGCGCAGCAGCAGGTTGATGTGCGCCGGGCGGATGCGCCGGGAGATGTCGCGCAGCAGGTCTTTGCGGCTATCCCAGACCCTGGCTTCCCGGAAAATCTGCTCCTGTTGCGCGCGCCCGGCGCCGTGCAGCCGCGCGATGATCAACGCATCCCGCGCCAGCGCCCAGAGCGCCACGGCCGGTTCCACCCCTTCCGCGTGGAGGCCGCGCAGCGAGCGGCAGGCGGCCTGGGTGTTGCCCGCCAATGCGTAGTCGGCGAGCTTGAAGATGTTGAAGCGCGCTGAATCGGCCACCGCGGTCGATATGGCATCCGCGTCGAGTTCCCCCGCGGGTGCCAGCAGCCGCAGTTTCTCGATTTCCTGCGCGGCGGCGAGCAGATTGCCCTCGACCCGCTCCGCCAGCAGTTCCGCCGCGGGTCGACTCACGGCGAGACCCGCGTGATGCAGCCGCGTGGTGATCCATTGTGCGAGCCCGGCGCGGTCGACGGGCCAGATCTGAAGCTGTGCTCCGGCCTGGGCCAGGGCCTTGACCCAGACGGAGCCTTGCGCACTGCGATCCAGTTTGGGAGTGATCACCAGGAGCAGCAGTTCGTCGCCGACGAGGCGGCACAGCTCGACCAGTACCTTGCTGCCCTGCTCACCCGGCTTGGCGGTTGCGAGGCGGATCTCCAGGATCTTGCGCTCGGCGAACAATGAACGCGCGCCGGCCTCGGCCAGCAGGGAGTTCCAATCGAACTGACGGCCATCGGCATGGTAGACCTGACGTTCGGTAAAACCGCGCGCACGCGCGGCGGCACGAATCCGGTCCGCGCTTTCCTGTATCAGCAGCGGCTCGTCACCGCTCAGCAGATAGGCGGACGCCAGGGTGGCGCCGAGATGGGATTCCAGTGCTTCAGGGAGCAGCTGCATCGCCGCCGGTGCGCGGCCCGACCCGCTGCAGGTGGTTGATCAGCTGGCGCACCAGGCTGGCACGCATCTCCCGGCGCAGCAGCCTGGCTTCGTCATCGGTGGCAAGGACGTTGTTTTCGTCGTACTCGAATACGCGGTCGTCACTGACCGTGGTGGGCGGGATCACTGTGGTGCCATCCGCGGCGAGCACGGTGAATTTCAGTTCTTCGGTGAGCTCACGCTCGGAGATACGGGCCTGGCCGCTGATGGTTGCGGTACGCCGTTTGGAGCGCTGATCCAGGAGTACCAGGCTGTACTGCGCTTCCTTGGCGCTTGCTTTCAGATCGATATCGAGCGCTCGCAAATTGCGCTCCAGTTCGCTCTTCAGTTCGTTATCGACCGGGCGGCCACCGATGTGGAGGCTGCTGATATTCGCGGGGGCGTCGCCGTGGCCGCGCAGGTGCCAGCCACAGCCGCTGCCGATCAGCGTCACCAGCAGCGCGAGCAGCCAGATGCGAGGCGCTGTGCCCGGGCGTTGGCGGGGCAGGAAGAGAGGGCCTGGGGTCATGGCGTGGTTCCGGTTGATGGGCGGCGGGAAGTGGTCAGTCGGTGACGATGTTCACCAACCGCTCTGGCACCAGGATCACTTTACGGATGGTCTTCCCGGCGGTAAAGCGCTGCACATTCGGGTCGGCCAGCCCGCGGGCCTGAATGCTGTCGCGATCAGCGTTGGCGGCGACCTGTAATTGTGCACGTACCTTCCCGTTCACCTGCACGGCGAGGGTTATCTGATCCAGCTGGAGTGCGGCGGGGTCGGCGGCGGGCCAGCGCGCGTCCACGATGGGTTCGGCATGGCCGAGATGCGCCCACAGCGCCTGGGTGATATGGGGCGCGACGGGCGCGAGCAGCAATACGGCAGTTTCCAGCGCTTCCCGTTCGACGGCCAGCGCCGACGGCGACTGCGGATCGAGCCGGGTTGTTTCGTTCAGGAGCTCCATCACCGCGGCGATGGCGGTATTGAAGGTCTGGCGGCGGCCGTAATCGTCGCTGACCTTGGCGATGGTGGCGTGCGTCTTGCGATGCAGCGCGGATGCCGTTCCGGTCAGAGCAGTGGCGTCGAGCGGTGCGCACACTCCGCGACCCAGATGGGTGTGAACGGCTTTCCACAATCGGCGCAGAAAACGATGAGCGCCCGCAACGCCTTCGTCCGACCACTCCAGGGTCTGCTCGGGTGGCGCCGCGAACATGGTGAACAGGCGCACGGTGTCGGCGCCGTAGCGGTCGATGAGGGCCTGGGGATCGACGGTGTTGCCCTTGGATTTCGACATCTTGCTGCCGTCTTTCAGCACCATGCCCTGACACAGCAGCCGCGTGAACGGCTCGTCGCTGGCCAGCAGGCCGGCGTCCCGCATCAGCTTGTGGAAGAAGCGCGCGTACAGCAGGTGCAGGATGGCGTGTTCGATGCCGCCCACATAGTGATCCACCGGCAGCCAGTAGTTGGCGGCGGCCGGGTCGAGCATGCCGCCGGCGTAATCCGGGCAGGTGAAACGGGCGTAATACCAGGACGATTCCATGAATGTATCGAAGGTGTCGGTCTCCCGGACCATGGGCATGCCGTTGAGTTCGGTCTGGCGCCAGGCCGGGTCGGCCTTGATGGGCGAGTGGACGCCGTCCATGACCACGTCCTCCGGCAGCAGCACCGGCAACCGGTCGGCGGGCACGGGTATCACCCGCTCGCCGTCGTACAGCATGGGGATGGGCGCGCCCCAGTAGCGCTGTCGCGAGACGCCCCAGTCGCGCAGGCGGAAATTGGTGGTCACCTTGCCGCGGCCCCGCTCGACCAGGGCCTGGGCGATGGCGTCGAACGCGGCATCGAATTCCAGCCCGTCGAAGGCACCGGAATTCACCAGTCGGCCCTTGTCCACAAACGCACCCCGCGCCGTGTCGCTGGGGCTGCCGTCCGCTGGTGCTATGACCTGGGCAATGGGCAACTGGTACTGGATGGCAAACTCCCAGTCGCGCTGGTCATGGGCCGGCACCGCCATGACCGCCCCGGTGCCGTAGTCCATCAGCACATAGTTGGCGATCCATACCGGCAGCGGCGCGCCGGTGAGCGGATGCAGCGCCTTGAGGCCAGTATCTCTGCCGCGCTTGGTCATGGTGGCCATGTCCGCTTCGGCGACCGATTGCTGGCGACATTCGGCAATGAACCCGGCCAGCTCGGGATCGCCGTCAGCCAGCGCCTGGGCGATGGGATGCTCCGCCGCCAGGCTCAGATAGGTGACGCCCATCAGGGTGTCGGGCCGGGTGGTGTAGACCTCGAATCCGGTGTTGCCCGCGACCGCTTCGGCAAGGTCGAAGTGAATGGTTACGCCGCGACTCTTGCCGATCCAGTTGCGCTGCATGGTGCGCACCTGTTCCGGCCAGCCATCGAGCTTGTCCAGATCCCGCAACAACTCCTCGGCGTAGGCGGTGATGCGGATAAACCACTGCGGAATTTCGCGCCGCTGCACCGGGGTATCACAGCGCCAGCAGCAGCCATCGATGACCTGCTCGTTGGCCAGTACGGTCTGGTCGTTGGGGCACCAGTTCACGGCGCTGACCTTGTTGTAGACCAGGCCCTTTTCGTACAGGCGGGTGAAGAACCACT
>JBFXFL010000002.1:79242-83838 GCA_050179115.1 Porticoccaceae bacterium
CAGCGCCAGCAGCAGCCATCGATGACCTGCTCGTTGGCCAGTACGGTCTGGTCGTTGGGGCACCAGTTCACGGCGCTGACCTTGTTGTAGACCAGGCCCTTTTCGTACAGGCGGGTGAAGAACCACTGTTCCCAGCGATAGTAGTCCGGCTGACAGGTGGCCAGTTCGCGATCCCAGTCGTAAGCGAAACCCAGGGCTTTGAGCTGCGCCTTCATGTATTGGATATTGGCGTAAGTCCAGGCCGCGGGCGCGGTATTGTTTTGCAGCGCGGCGTTTTCCGCGGGCAGCCCGAACGCATCCCAGCCCATGGGTTGCAGCACATTCTTGCCCAGCATGCGCTGGTAACGACTGATGACATCGGCGATGGAATAGTTGCGCACATGCCCCATGTGCAGCTTGCCGCTGGGATAGGGAAACATGGCGAGGCAGTAGTATTTTTCCCGGCTCGGGTCCGCCTTGACGGCAAAGGTACGGTTGGTTTCCCACGCCTTCTGTACCTGCGGCTCGATACGTTCGGGATGATACTGGTCGTCCATCGGATGCTGTTCCAGCTGGCGGCAAGCCGCCGCGAAAGCGCGAAATTATAGGGGAAAGGCGCGGACCGACCTAGCGCAGTGCTGCGCGCGGGCGGCGGCGCCGCCAAGGCGCCAGGGCGGCCGTCAGCAGTGCCGCGCAGAACAGGACCACCGGGGTTGAGCCGTGGGCGCTGAAGGGCGTCGTGCCGGTGCGCGGCAGCACGGAGGTGCGCAGGATCCCGGGGGTGAACTGGGGCAGGCTGGCGGTGATGCGACCGCGGCTGTCCACCACCGCGGTGATGCCGTCGTTGGTGGCGCGCAGCAGGGGTTTGCCGGTCTCGATGGCGCGCAGACGCGCCATCTGCAAATGCTGGTGGGGACCGATGGACGCGCCGAACCAGGTGTCGTTGCTCACCGTGACCAGCAGATCGGCGCCCCCGGCAGAGGTGGCGACCAGATCCGGGTAAACGATTTCGTAGCAGATGGCGGTGGCGATGCGCAGCTCGCCCAGCGTGATCGGCGGCTGGTCTTCGGGGGCGCGGCTGAAGTTCGACATGGGCAGATCGAAGAAGGCGATGGTGCCGCGCAACCAGGGCTCCAGGGGCACATATTCGCCAAAGGGTACCAGCCGGCGTTTGTGGTAGGTGCCCGCCGCCATGCCCAGTCCCATGAAGCTGTTGTAGTAGACGCCTTCGGCGGCGGCGATCGGCAGGCCCAGCAGCAGGCCCATGCGTTGTTCGCGGGCCCAGGCGTCTTCGCGGTCGAGAAACGGTTGCACTTCATGACGAAAGCGCGGGATCGCGGTTTCCGGCCAGATCACCAGGTCCTGCCCCGCCAGATCGCGGTTGGTGGCAGTGAAATTCGCGAGAATGGCTCCGTCGGCGGCGCCATCCCACTTCATGGCCAGTGATTGCGCCGGCTGCACCAGCGCCACGGCGAGCGCGGTCGTTCCGGGTTCGGTCCAGGTGCGCTCGTGCAGCAGCCAGCCGCCAATCCAGACGACACCCGTTGCCAGAGTGCTCGCTGCCAGGGTATTGGCGGTGGCGCGGTTGGCCAGCGCCGTGAGCGTTGTCCCGGTAAGCGCCACGGCAAAGCTCATGCCGAGCACGCCGGTCACGGGCGCCCAACCCGCCAGCCAGGTCTCGAGCGACGGGTATCCCAGGTAGAGCCAGGGGAAGCCGGTGAGGAACCACCCGCGCAGCCACTCGCCGAGGACCCATAACGCGGGAAAACCCAGCAGTGCAGTTCCGGGTTGCCGCAAATTCAGATAGCCGCACAGCGTGAACGGGATCGCGAAAAGTGCCGCCATGCCCAGGGTAAAAAGGCCTGTCAGCAGTGCGGCGAGCGGCGCGGAGGCCGCCCCATAGGTATGGATGCTGACGTAGATCCAGGAGGTGCCGGTAGCATAGAGGCCAACACCGAACCACCAGGCCAGCGCGAATGCGGTGCGTGGCGCGGCATCGGTCAGCAGCAGGCACAGGATTCCCGCGGCCAGGGGCGCCAGCGGCCACAATCCGTAGGGCGCGAAAGCGAGCGGCAGCAACGCGCCGGTCAGCGCGGCAGCGGCATGAAACAAGAGTGGCGCGCGGCGGGTAGCGGGCATGGGTCAGTGGTCGGCGGCCGGTGCCACCCGGAGCTGATGAATCTGACGTTCATCCCCGGCAATGACGGTAAAGATCAGTCCATCCAGTGTGATGCATCCTCCCACTTCCGGAAGACGCCCAAACGCACTGGTCACGAGACCGCCGATGGTATCGAATTCGTCGTCGCGCAGTGCGACGTGGAAATGGTCGTTGAAGTCCTTGATGGCGGTCAGCCCAGCCACCAGAAAACTGCCGTCGGGCGCGCGGCAGATTACGCAGTCCGGCTCCCGGTCCTTCTCGTCGGCGATGTCGCCGACGATCTCCTCGAGGATGTCTTCGATGGTGATCAGACCCGCGACGCCGCCGTATTCGTCCACCACCACCGCCATGTGGTAGCGCTGTTCGCGGAACTCGCGCAGCAGGATATCGAGGCGTTTGGTCTCGGGAACTATGGTGGCGGGCCGGACGATATCGGCAAGGCGGAAGGTGTCGCGGCCGGCGAGCATCAGCGGCAGCAGGTCCTTGGCCAGCAGGATGCCCCGGATATCGTCCAGAGACTCGCCCACCACGGGATAGCGGGAGTGCTTGGCATCAATGACACGGTGCAGAATTTCTTCCAGACTCATCCCGGCTTCGATGACTACCATCTGGGATGGCGGCACCATGATTTCGTGCGCCTGCAGACTGGATACCAGAAACGCGCCCCGGATGATGTCGAGGGACTGACTGTCGAGCAGATTGTCGTCGCGCGCGGTTTCCAGGATATCGGCGAGATCCTGCCGCGAGCGCAGGCGGGGGGCGAAATACCGGACCAGACGCTTCAGCCAGGCGCGTCTACTGGGCGGTTCCGCGGTCATGATGGGTTGACCGCGAGCGCCGGCGCGTAGGGCGGTGGAAAATGCAGGCCGGCGAGGATTGCGGTTTCCAGGGCTTCCATGCGCTCGGCTTCGGCGTCGTCCTGGTGGTCATGGCCGAGCAGGTGCAGGGTGCCGTGGACGATCATGTGCGCCCAGTGCGCGTCCGGTGCTTTGCCCTGGTCTGCTGCCTCGCGCTCGACCACCGGGGCGCAGATCACGATATCGCCCAGCAGTGGCAGCTCTACCCATTCCGGCAGGTCGGCGGGAAAGGAAAGGACATTGGTTGCGTGGGGCTGGGTTGCGCGGGTCCGAGTTGCGTCAGATCGAGTCGCCCGGTGCGGAGACGGTGCGCGCAGTCGGTAGCGGGCATAGAGTTCGCTGCCCTCGGCTTCGCCGACGATACGGATCGCGACCTGTGCGTCGGATCGCCCGAGGTGGCGCAGGGCTGCCCGCAGCCAGCGACGCAGGGCCGCCGGGGCGGGAACGGCTGCACCGCTGTCGCAGGCGTTGTCGATCGCGATCCTGATGCTCATGACCCATGCGGGCCGACCGTGCGGTCGTGCGTTTCGTAGGCCTCGACGATGCGCTGCACCAGCGGGTGGCGTACCACGTCCTTGGCGACGAAGTGAGTGAAGGAGATTTCCTCGACGCCGGCCAGGACTTCTATCGCGTGGAGCAGTCCCGAGCGGGTCCCGCGCGGCAGGTCGATCTGGGTGGTGTCGCCGGTGATCACCGCGGTGGCGCCAAAGCCGAGTCGGGTGAGGAACATCTTCATCTGCTCGCAAGTGGTGTTCTGGCTTTCGTCGAGAATGATGAAGGCGTTGTTGAGGGTGCGGCCCCGCATGTAGGCGAGCGGCGCTACCTCGATGACCTGGCGTTCGATCAGTTTGCCGACGATTTCCGCGCCCAGCATTTCGTAGAGGGCATCGTAGAGCGGCCGCAGGTAGGGATCGACCTTCTGGGCCAGATCGCCGGGCAGGAAGCCGAGCTTTTCGCCGGCCTCGACCGCTGGCCGCACCAGCACGATGCGCTCCACTTCCGAGCGCAGGTAAGCTTCCACCGCGCAGGCCACGGCGAGGTAGGTCTTGCCGGTGCCTGCCGGGCCGATGCCGAAACTGATGTCGTGGGTCTGGATGGCGCGGACGTAATTCTGCTGGTTGACGCCGCGTGGATGGACACTGCCTTTCTTGGTACGAACGACGCTGAAACCAGTGACATTGTCGCCCACATCGGCGGTCTGTTTGTTCATGCGATGCTCCATGTCCGACTGCTGCAGGAATACATGAATCTTGGCGGGGGTCAGAAGCCGGTCACGGGCCGTCTCCTGATAGAGCTGGCGTATCAATGCCAACGCCGCGCGGGCGCGGGTAGCGTCGCCGTAAAAGGCGAACACATTGCCGCGGTTGCGGATCTCGATATTGAGGCGCGCCTCGATCTGGTGGATGTTTTCGTCGAACTGGCCGCAGAGGCTCGCGAGACGGCGCGTGTCGTTGGGTTCCAGGGTGAGCGTCTGTACTGCCGCTAAGGTGTTCAAACGGTTTGCTGCGACGCCTGTCGGGGGTCTGGGCCAAGAATAGCGACTTTGCCGGGCGTGGGGAATAGGGGCGCAACATCTATCCGCAATGGCGGAGCCGATATCCG
>JBFXFL010000002.1:83938-100349 GCA_050179115.1 Porticoccaceae bacterium
TATCCGCAATGGCGGAGCCGATATCCGGAATGGCGGAGTCGACGGGTGCCGGATCGGTGTCCGCACGGCAGGGCTCAGGATCCGGCCAGCTCGCCGCGCAGCGAGTTGGGCAATGCTTCCGTTATGCGCACCGGCACAAAGGTTCCGATCAGGTTGTGCTCGGCGGCCGCGACATTCACCACCCGGTTGTTCTCCGTGCGGCCCTGCAGCTCTCCGGGATCCTTGCGCGACAGACCGCTGATCAGCACCTGATGGGTCTGGCCCACCATGCCCTGGCTGATCGCCGCTGCCTGTTGGTTGATGCGGTGCTGGAGGGTCTGCAAGCGCTCCTTCTTGATTTCGTCCGGCGTATCGTCCGGCAGGCTGGCCGCCGGCGTACCCGGGCGGCGGCTGTAAACGAAGCTGAACGACTGGTCGAACGCGATTTCTTCGATCAATTGCATGGTGCGGGCGAAATCATCCGCGGTTTCGCCGGGAAAGCCGACAATGAAATCCGATGAAATACTGATCTCCGGGCGCAGCGCGCGCAGGCGGCGGATTTTCGATTTGTATTCCAGGACCGTGTGGCCGCGTTTCATCGCGCTCAGGATGCGATCCGAGCCGCTCTGCACCGGCAGGTGCACATGGCTGACCAGCGCTGGCACCTCCGCGTAGACGTCGATCAACGACTGGGAAAATTCCACCGGGTGGGAGGTGGTGTAGCGAATCCGGTCGATACCCTCGATACGCGCCACCGCGACGATCAGTTCGGCGAGATCGCTGGTGCCGCCCGTCGGCAGGGTACCGCGATACGCGTTGACGTTCTGGCCGAGCAGGTTCACCTCGCGCACGCCCTGCTCGGACAGTTGTGCAACCTCGGTGAGCACGTCCAGCACCGGCCGGCTGACTTCCTCGCCCCGCGTATAGGGCACCACGCAGAAGGTGCAGTATTTGGAGCAGCCTTCCATGACCGAGACATGGGCGCTCACGCCATCGGCGACCGGGCGCGGCAGGTGATCGAATTTTTCAATTTCGGGAAAGCTGATGTCCACCACCACGGTCCCGTCGGACTGGCGGCGCTGCCGGATCATCTCCGGCAGCCGGTGCAGTGTCTGGGGTCCGAACACCAGATCGACATGGGGCGCGCGGCGGGCAATGGCCTCGCCCTCCTGGCTCGCCACGCAGCCGCCGACGCCGATGATCAGGTCGGGGTTGCGCTCCTTCAGGTGCTTCCAGCGCCCCAGCTGGTGAAAGACTTTCTCCTGCGCCTTCTCGCGAATGGAGCAGGTATTGAGCAGCAGCACATCGGCTTCGGCCGGATCGTCGGTGGCAATCAGGCCATGGCTGTCGCCGAGCAGATCGCGCATCCGCGCGGAGTCGTACTCGTTCATCTGGCAGCCCTGGGTGACGATGTGGAGTTTGCGCTCCCCGGTCTTGGTCATGGTATGCAGGCGGCTTGCAGGCGAGGCGGCGAATTATAGCGCATGGGGTGCGCCATCCGTGCCGGGAAAAGTGCCTTGAAAAGCCGGGTCGGGGGCCTCACTGTGGTATCCTGTTCCCGGTAACCGCCAGAGCCGCTCGGCATGACCAACGACCCTATCTACAAGATCATCTTCGTCAATCAGGGCCAGGTGTACGAGGTTTACGCCCGTTATGTCTATCAGAGCGACCTCATGGGCTTCATCGAGATTGAGGAGTTCGTGTTCGGCGAAAAATCCCAGCTGATCGTTGATCCGGCTGAAGAAAAGCTCAAGACCGAGTTCTCCGAAGTCAAACGCAGCTTCATTCCCATGCACTCCATCGTGCGCATCGACGAAGTCGAGAAAGAAGGTGTGTGCAAGGTCAGCGATGCGCGTGGCAGCAATGTGATGGCGTTTCCCGGCCCGCCGGCCGTATCGAGCCGGACCACCAAAAGCGATTCCTGACCCGCCGACCCCGATCGGTGTCGAGGCTGCTGTCGGGGCGGGGGTGGTAAGCGCAGAACGGATCGCCAGCTCCGGACCGGGAGGTGAGCATGAAGATCGGCGCGGCAATCTTTGTTCTGGCGGTGTTGTACCTCTTTTATCCCAGCTACGAGCTGCAAATACGCGCCTCGGCTGGCGACAACTGGACCACCTACGGCGGCACCATCTGGTCGCACGACCAGTGCCGTCAACAGGGGCGAGCCGTGCGTGAGGCGCAATGGCGCTGCCTGCAGAACAACCCGTGGCACCTGTTGTTCCGGACCTCCACGCGCTACGACCCCGAGATTCGCGATAGCCAGGATGCGTTGTCGGGCGACGCGGGCGAATAGTCGAATCTGGTGCCGCGCAGCGCCATGTCAACAGCTTCCGGCCGGGTGATCGGCGTTTATATCGCCTCGGTCCGGGGCGAATTGCCCGTCGCCGTCGAGGCCGTGGCAGCACTGGTGGGCGCGGGCCTCTCGGGGGATCGCTACGCAGTGGGGGCCGGCACCTGGTCCGGCTGGCCGGGTACGGGGCGTGCGGTGACCCTGATCGCCGCCGAAGTGCTGGATTCCCTGCCCGAACCCTGTCGGCTCAGCGCGCCCGAGGCGCGACGCAACCTGCTCACCCGCGGCGTCGATCTCAATGCCCTGGTCGGACGGGAGTTTCGCATCGGCGGCGCGCGGTTGCGGGGCCAGCGTCTGTGCGAGCCCTGCCGCCATCTTGAAGAACTCACCCGGCCCGGCGTCGCCGCTCGGCTGAGCGGGCGCGGCGGGCTGCGCGCGGATGTCGTTGAGAGTGGTTTGATCCGCTGTGGCGATGTCCTTGAAATACTGCCGTTGCCCGCACCATGATGAGGGCACCAACAGCGGGGAGCGGCGCGAACGTGAGCGATGAACAAACCGGAATGATCGCCGGGTCCTGTCTCTGTGGCCAGGTCGCGTTCCAGGTCTGGGGACCGTTCGCGCGCTTTGTGCTCTGCCACTGTTCGCGCTGCCGCAAGGCGACCGCTTCGGCCCACGCGGCCAATCTGTTCACCGACCCCGACCATATCCACTGGCTGCGTGGGCGCGAGTTGATCCGGCGCTATCAGATTCCCGAGGCGCGCAGTTTCTCCAAGTGCTTCTGTACCCACTGCGGCTCGGCGCTGCCCTATGTCAGCCGCAACGGCGAGTACCTGATCGTTCCCGCGGGAGTACTCGACGGGGATCCCGGTGTGGTGCCGGAGCGGCAGATATTCTGGGACAGCCGGGCCTGCTGGTACGAAGCTGGGCTAGCCGCGCCGCGGTTTGCCGAGTATCCGCCCGTGACAGACTGACGGGATATCCTGCGCTGGCGTCCGGATCCTGTATCGAATTCTCTGCGGTCCCCGCAGTCACGGGCTGCCGCGCTCAGGGCCAGTGGGCAAGCATGTCGCGGAGGACGTCGATAAAGGCCAGCGGCTGGTCGAGAAACACATGGTGGGCCGCGCCCGGGATGGCGGTGAAAGGCGATCCCCGCGGCGCCACATACTGAAGATAATCGATTACTTCCTGGGTGATGATGGCGCTCAGGGTGCCCGAAATCATCCCGAAGCCGGTGGCGAGATTGAGCAGTGCATCGGTCTGGTCTTCAAAGCGGAAATGGTCGAGCAGGGCCGGATCGGCTTTCAGCGTCCAGCCGTCTTCCACCTCCCGCACCGAATGTCGGGCGATGTGGTCGATCAGAAACTGATTTGGGCAGCGCTGGGGCGGAATGACACGGAAAGCGGCGCTGGCACTGGCGGCATCCGGGTAGATCGCATGGGGCAAAAACCCCATGGTGCTGCGCGTGCGGCCCTCCCCGGGCAGCGCGATCAGTTTGGCATCCACGGAGATCATGGCCTTGACCAGGTCCGGGAAGCGCGCCGCCGTGCGCAGCGCGATGCCGCCGCCAAAGCTGTGCCCCACCACGACCATCTTCTTCGCGCCCATGCCGGCGGCCTCGGCCACCGCGATCACCTCGTCGGCGAAAGTATCCAGGTCATAGTGCTCCCGGTGGCCGCTGTCACCCGCGCCGGAGCAGTCGAGCGCCACTACCCGATAGTCGGGGGCAAAGGCGGGAGCGATGAAATCCCACCAGTGACTGTGGGCGTTGAAGCCGTGGATCAGCAGTAGCCCGGGGTGCCCAGGGTTACCCCAGCACCGGTAAGCGATGGGGCAGTCCCGGACGCTGACCCGGCCATTCTCCGCCGGCTGGGCGACGGCATCGGTGAACCAGGGGGGAAGGTGGTTGGCCATGAGGTTTCCGCGACGCTTTGTGGTGGCAGGGCTCAGAGCAGCAGCTGCCAGGCATACCAGCCCATCAGCACCACCTGGACGAAAAACAAGCTTCCGCGCACCAGTACCATCGGCAGGTTTGCGGAGATCATGTGTACCACCGATTGGGCGATGCGCGCATAGAGCACGCACATGGCCGTGCTCTCCATGATCCCGAGTTGCTGGGAAAACCCGGCCGCTGCCACCAACGCCGCGAATACCGGCAGATTTTCCAGGCAATTGAGATGCGCGCGCGTCACGCGCTGCCCAAAGCCGGGCAGATCCTCGCCGATGGCGGAAAACTTGTGCATGGGTATCTTGGCGCCGCCGACGGAGTTGAGTACCCGGTTGGTGGTCATGATCAGCATCAGGACCAGTGTCCAACCGGCGAAACCGACGAGAGCGTATAAAGCGGGGCTTGACGCAAGGTTCATGGTATTTTTCCTTATGGTTGTTATTGGAACCCCGATGTTACGCGCGGGAAGGGGTGGGGTAAATGTCCGATTCGTCGTACGAAAGCGCACCGGCCGGAGCGGCGGCACCGCAGGAGCTGCCGTTGTTTCCCCTCCAGCGCACGGTGTTTCCCGGGGTGACCATCCCGATGCGGATTTTCGAGCAGCGCTATCTGCGCCTGGTGCGCGAATCCCTGGCGGCGGCAAAACCCTTTGCCGTGGTGCCGATTCTGTCGGGACGGGAGGTGGGCGCCACGCCGGTGATCGCCGAGCGCGGCACGCTGGTGACCATTGCCGACTGGTCGCAACTTCCCAACGGCCTGCTCGGCATCGAGATTCGCGGCGAGCAGCGCCTCCGGGTCGGCGCGACCCGGGTCGAGGCCGATGGCTTGATGGTGGGCGAAGTCATGCTCGATGCGCCGGATCAGGCTGTCCCGCTGGCCGGGGACGACAGTGATCTGGTGGCGCTGCTGGGCGATCTGGCCCGGCACTTCGGGGTGGAGGCGCGCTACGTCAATGACAGCCTCGACGGCATCACCCTCGCCTGGCGCCTGGCGGATCTGCTGCCCGTCGCCCTGGAGCGCAAGATCGCCCTGCTGGCGATGGCCGATCCGCTGGTGCGACTCATTGAAGTGCGCAGCTGGGTGATCGAGCTATCCCAGCGCTGAGCGGCTCGCGCTATTCCCGGCCCTTGAGCATCCGCAGCGGATTGTAAGTGAGCACTTCCTCGCCGCCCTGATTGAGCACGCGATTGAAGGTGCGTACCAGGCCCCGATTGCCCTTGCTGGTCTGGCGGACTTCGGTGACTTCCACCTCGACATGGATGGTGTCGCCGGCAAAGCAGGGCCGTTTCATGTCCAGTTCCATATTGAGAAAGGCCATCCCGGTACCCTGCATGGTCGGGAGCAGCAGCCCCTCGGCGAAGCTGTAAACCAGGGCCCCGGGCGCGAAGGGACGCTTGATGACGGATTTCTCGCGCAGGAATTCGCGGTCGGTGAACACCACTTCGTGCAGCCCCACCAGATTGACGAAGCTGGCGATGTCGGCTTCCAGCACGGTGCGGCCCCAGGACTTGAAGCGGTCGCCCACGGTCAGATCCTGCCAGTAAAATCCGGCGCCCAGTTGTTTCATGTGATTGATCTCGGGAAATGACGGTGGCGCGATGGTGCGGCAATCCCGCGCGCGCCGCAATTGCGGTCCGGGCCGGTGGCGCTCTGTATAATGAAAGCCGTAGCGCAAACAGCTGGTGGCGACCGGCGGAGCGAATGATGGACATTGTTTCCTATATGCAGGACCTGGGGCGGCGCGCGCGGCGCGCGGCGCGCGAGTTGGCGAGTACCGGCACGGATCGGAAGAATGCCGCGCTGGCCGCGATTGCCGAAGCCCTGGATCGCGGTCGCACCGAACTGGCGGCCGCCAATGCGAAAGATCTGGCGGCGGCGCGCGCGGAGGGGCTTGACGCCGCCCAGCTCGACCGCCTTACGCTCACGCCGGCGCGTATCGACGCCATGATCGAAGGGCTGCGCCAGGTCGCCGCCCTCGCCGACCCGGTGGGGGAGATCACCGACCTCAAGTATCGGCCCAGCGGGATTCAGGTGGGCCGGATGCGGGTGCCGCTCGGCGTGATCGGCATCATCTATGAGTCCCGGCCCAATGTGACGGTGGACGCCGCCAGCCTCTGCCTGAAGTCCGGCAATGCCTGCATTCTGCGGGGCGGCAGCGAAGCCATCCATTCCAACGGCGCCATCGCCGCCTGTATTCGGGATGGTCTGGCGGCGACCGGTCTGCCGGCGGCTGCGGTGCAGGTGGTGGAAACCACGGATCGCGCGGCGGTGGGCGAGCTCATCACCATGGCCGAATATGTGGATGTGATCGTGCCCCGGGGTGGCAAGAGCCTGATCGAACGTATCAGCGCCGAGGCACGGGTGCCGGTGATCAAGCATCTCGACGGCGTCTGTCATGTCTATATCGATGATCGCGCCGACCTCGACAAGGCGTTTGCGGTCGCGGTCAACGCCAAGACCCACCGCTATGGCGTGTGCAATGCCATGGAGACCCTGCTGGTCGCGGAGCCGGTGGCGGCGGCGATACTGCCGCGTCTGGCGACCGCCTACCGCGAGCATGGCGTCGAACTGCGCGGCTGCGACCGCACTTGCGCGGTCATCTCCGACTGTCGGCCGGCGACGGAGGCGGACTGGTACGCGGAATATCTGGCGCCGGTGCTGGCGGTACGGGTAGTGGCCGGCATCGACGCCGCCATCGAGCATATCGCTACCTATGGGTCGCAGCACACGGATGCCATCGTCACCGAGGACTACAGTCGGGCGCGGCGCTTTATGCGAGAAGTCGATTCCAGTTCCGTAATGGTCAATGCCTCCACCCGGTTTGCCGATGGCTTCGAATACGGATTGGGCGCCGAGATCGGCATTTCCACCGACAAGCTCCACGCCCGCGGTCCGGTCGGACTTGAAGGTCTCACCAGTCAGAAGTTCGTGGTGCTGGGCGACGGTCACGTGCGCGCTTGACGTTGGACGCGATCGGGATTTTCGGCGGCACCTTCGATCCGGTGCATATCGGGCATCTGCGCACCGCGCTGGAGTTGCGCGAAGCCCTGGGCTTGCAGCGGATGCTGCTGATTCCGAGCGCTCGCCCACCCCACCGGGAGCCGCCCGGTGTCAGCGCAGAGGACCGGCTGGCGATGTTGGCCGCCGGCATCGGCGACGAGCCGGGTCTGGTTGCCGATGGCCGCGAACTGCGCCGCAGCGGCCCGTCCTATACGATCGACACGCTCGCCGAACTGCGCGCCGAGGTGGGTTCCGCCACGGCTTTGTGCCTGTGCGTGGGCATGGATTCGCTGGTGACACTGGCCAGCTGGCGGCGCTGGCGCGAGCTGACCGATTTCGCGCATCTGGTGGTAGCCGCCCGACCGGGCTGGCAGCTGCCGTCCCGGGGCGAGGTCGCCGACTGGCTGGTAGAGCGGCGCTGCGACGCGGTGTCCCGGCTGCATGGTCAGACCGCGGGTCTGGTCCTGATCCAGACCCTGACGCTGTTGCCGGTGTCGGCCACACAGCTGCGCGCCGACCTCGCGGCCGGTCGCTCGACCCGTTATCTGGTGCCCGATGCGGCGCTGGCCCATATCCGCGCCCACGGCCTGTACCGGTCGGCGGCGCCCACCCAGAAGTCAATCCAGAACGAGCAGGACACGCGATGAGCGAAGATCTACCGGCGGTAGTGGTTGCGGCCCTGGAGGACGTCAAGGGGCTGGATATCCTGTGCCTCGATGTGCGCGGTCTCACTGATGTCACCGACACCCTGGTGGTGGCCAGCGGCAACACGACACGTCAGGTGAAAGCACTGGCCGAGAATGTCATCGAGCGCTGCCGCGCCCTCGGTGTGCGGCCGATCGGCGTCGAAGGTATGGACACCGCGGAATGGGTGCTGGTGGACCTGGGCGATCTGGTCCTGCATGTGATGCTGCCCGCCACCCGGGCGTTTTACGAACTCGAAAAACTCTGGTCGCTGCGACCGGAAGATCTGAAACGCGGCGAGGACTGACCGCGCTTGCGCCTGCGCATCCTGGCGATCGGCACCCGGATGCCTGCCTGGGTCGAGGCGGCAGTGCAGGACTATGCCCGGCGCCTGCCGCCGGAGCTGGCGCTGGAAGTCGTGGAAATACCGCTCGGTCGCCGTGGCAAGGGGATTGATCCCGCCACCGTAGTCGCGGCGGAAAGCCAGGCGTTGCTGAAAGCTGCGGGTGCGCGCGATACGCTGGTGGCGCTGGATGTCGCCGGTGAACCCTGGAGCACCCCCCGGCTTGCCGCCCAGCTGGCGGGCTGGCAGGCGGCCGGCGGCAACTGTTGTTTGCTGGTGGGTGGCCCCGATGGTCTGGATCGGGCCTGTCTGCAGCGCGCGCATTTCCGCTGGTCGCTATCGGCGCTGACACTCCCCCATCCGCTGGTCAGGGTAGTGCTTGCCGAACAACTGTACCGGGCCTGGACGATCAACGCTGGCCATCCGTATCACCGATGAGCCCCGCCGACCGCGTCCTCCGCAATCATCGCAACGAACATCTGCTCTTTGTCGGGCGGCTCGGATTCGCTGTCGTGGTCATGGCACTGTTGCTGGCCACGCTGGTGTGGCGTTACTTCGATTTGCAGATACGTCGGCACGGAGATTTCGTCACCCTGGCCGAGCGCAACCGCATTCATGTGCGGGCGATTCCACCGCCGCGCGGCCTGATCTTCGATCGCAATGGCGTTCTGCTCGCGGACAATCGCCCCGGTTTTACCCTCTCGATAGTTGTTGAGCGCGCGGGTAAACTCGATGCGCTGATCAGTGCGCTGGACGATTTGCTGGATCTTGGCGACAGCGAAATCCGGCGCTTTCGGGAGCTCGCGGCGCGCCGCCGGCCCTACGAGTCGGTGCCGCTGCGCTACAACCTCAGTGAGCTCGAACAGAGCGTCATCGCGGTCAACGAGTACCGCCTGGACGGCGTGGAAATCTCGGCCCAACTGGTCCGTTTCTATCCTCGGGGCGAGCCCTTTGCCCATGTACTGGGTTACGTTGGGCGCATCGATGAGCGTGAGCTCAAGGGGCTCGACGCCACGGCTTACAGCGGCGTTTACCTGATCGGCAAGACGGGATTGGAGCGTTTCTACGAAAGCGACCTGCTGGGTCGACCGGGCGCGGAATACGTCGAGACCAACGCACGCGGTCGGGTGATGCGGGTACTGGATCGTGTCCCGCCGGTGGCCGGCGCAAATTTGCGGCTGCACCTGGATTCCCGTCTGCAAGAGGCGGCCTATCAAGCCCTTGCGGGTGCGCGCGGCGCTGTGGTTGCCATTGATACCAGGACCGGAGGGGTGCTGGCCATGGCGAGCGCACCGTCGTTCGACCCCAACCCGTTTGTTACCGGCATATCAACCGCGGCCTACAAGGAGCTCGTCGAATCGCCGGATCGGCCGCTGATTGACCGTGCGGCGCGGGGGCTGTACCCGCCAGGCTCCACCGTGAAACCGGTGTTCGCGTTGGCGGCGCTCGACAGCGGGATCGCCACGCCCGGGTTCCGGATATACGACCCTGGAGTTTTTCGTCTCGACAACAGCACGCATCAGTACCGCGACTGGAAACGGGGCGGCCACGGGACGGTCACTCTCTACGACGCCATTGTGCAATCCTGCGACACTTTTTTTTATACCGTCGGGACACGCATGGGCATCGACCGCTTGCACCGTTACGCCACCGCCTTTGGCTTCGGGGCGCCAACCGGCATCGATCTGCCCAACGAGGCCGGCGGCACCATGCCCTCGCGCGATTGGAAGCGGGGCGTCAGCGGTCTTGCGTGGTACCCGGGCGATACGGTCAACACCAGCATCGGCCAGGGTTTCATGACCGCCACGCCGCTGCAGTTGGCGGTTGCGGCCGCGCGGATCGCAATGCGCGGAGAAGTGCGATCGCCGCGTCTGGGGCGGACGCTGGGGCAGTCTCCGGTGACCAACCCCGTTGCCGCGCAGCCCATCGTGGCCGCCGCCGCGCACTGGGATCAGGTTATCGATGCGATGCGAGGGGTGGTACAGGATCGCCGGGGTACCGCCAATCGCGCGCTTGCCGCGATGGGAGCGATGAGCTACAGCATGGCGGGGAAAACCGGCACCGCGCAAGTGGTTGGGGTAAAGCAGAACGCCAAGTATGATCCGCGCCGTCTCGCCAAGGCCCAGCTTGATCATGCGCTGTTTATCGCTTTCGCTCCGGTTGAGCTGCCGCGCATAGCGGTGGGGGTGCTGGTGGAAAATGGCGAGCACGGGAGTTCCACGGCGGCGCCGGTCGCGCGTCAAGTGATCGATGCCTTCATGCAACACTATCCCGAGGGCGTGGGCCTTGAGTAAGCCGGATTTTGATCGCCACTTGCGCGAGCCGGGCACGGCGGTTTATGGACAGCGCAATCACTGGCTGATTTCCCATATCGACCCGGTGCTGTTGCTGTTGTCGGTGTTTCTGATGGCAATGGGGCTGCTCGTGCTGTACAGCGCCAGCGGACGGGATATGGGGCAAGTCCAGCGCCAGATGCTGTACATGGGCGTGGGACTTGTGGCCATGATGTTTAGCGCGCAAATTCCGCCGCGGATGCTGCAGCGCTGGGCGTGGCTACCGTACGTCATCGGCTTCTTGCTGTTGATGGGAGTCGACCTGTTCGGCAGCGGCGCCAAGGGTGCGCAGCGCTGGCTCGCGATTGGCCCCGTACGCTTTCAGCCCTCGGAGCTGCTCAAGATCGCGGTACCCCTGGTGCTGTCTGCGTACCTGGGTTCCCGGCTGTTGCCGCCCCGGCTCAAGGACGTGTGTCTGGCAATCGGGGTGCTGCTGGCGCCGTTACTGTTGGTGGCGGCGCAGCCGGATCTGGGCACCGCGGTGCTCATCGGTGCCGGAGGTTGCTTTGTGCTGTTTCTGGCTGGCATCGGGATGCGCTATCTGGCCGTGGCCCTGGGTGCCGTCCTGGCCGGCGCGCCGGCGCTGTGGTTCTTCGCGCTCCATGACTACCAGAAAACCCGCATCCTCACGCTGCTGGATCCACAGCAGGACAAACTGGGCGCGGGCTGGAACATCATTCAGGCCACGACGGCCATAGGCTCCGGCGGCTTGACCGGGAAGGGGTGGTTTCAGGGGACCCAGTCCCAGCTCGACTTTCTGCCGGAGAGCCATACCGATTTCATCATCGCGGTATTGTCCGAAGAATTCGGGTTCGTCGCGGTACTGGGCCTGATCGGTATCTACATGCTGATCGTGCTGCGCGGGCTGGCTATCAGCCTTGCCGCGCCATCCATGTTTGGCCGCCTGCTTGCCGGCAGCATCAGTCTCACCTTCTTTTTGTATGTTTTCGTCAACATGGCCATGGTCGCCGGGGTGCTGCCCGTAGTGGGGGTTCCTCTGCCGATGGTGAGTTACGGTGGAACCTCGGTTGTCACTTTGTCCATAGGCTTTGGTATCCTGATGGCCGTTCGCTCCGAGATTGATACGCGTGGGTAGATCAATGGTGGCGCTGGGTTGGCGCTGGCTGCTGGCCTTTTGTCTCGCGACAGGCGGAATCTCCGCGCAGGCGCGGGAGTATCGGGGTCATCCGGGCGTACAGGCCTTTGTGGCGGCCATGGTCGAAAAACACGGCTTTGATCGCGACGAGCTGACGCGCCTGCTTGCCGGAGCGCAATATCAGCAGGCGATCGTCGATGCCATGGAGCGTCCCGCCGAACGGGTCAAACCCTGGTACGCTTACCGGGCTATTTTCGTCACCGAAAAGCGTATCAGTGATGGCGTCGAGTTCTGGCGCCAGAATCGTGAGACCCTGATGCGCGTTCGGCAGGATTACGGTGTGGACCCGGCCATCGTGGTCGCCATTATTGGTGTGGAGACGTCCTACGGCCGGATTACCGGGAATTTCCGCGTGCTGGACGCGCTGTCGACACTGGCCTTCGATTACCCCAAGCGCAGCGAATTCTTTACCCGTGAACTGGAGCAATTCCTGCTGCTCACCCGCGAACAGCGGCGGGATCCGCAGGAAATCCGGGGCTCCTATGCGGGCGCCATGGGTTACGGCCAGTTCATGCCCAGCAGTTATCGAGCCTACGCCATCGATTACAATGGCGATGGACTGGCGGATATCTGGAACAACCCGGTGGATGCGATAGGCAGCGTGGCCAATTATTTCGCGCGTCACGGCTGGAGCCCCGACGGTTTGATTGCGGTTCCCGCAGTGGCCCGGATCGGGTACGATCCAGGTCCGGTGAATGTGCTGGTCAAGCCCGTACTGAAGCCCGATGAATTGGCCGCCATGGGTTTCACGACCGCAACAACACCAATTGCAGGCACGCCAGTATCCCAGGCGGCCGCATTCCCGCTCGAGCTTGAGGGGACAGAGGGCGCTGAGTTCTGGCTCGCGTACGACAACTTCTATGTCATCACCCGCTATAACCGCAGTCATCGTTACGCCATGGCGGTGTACCAGCTCTCCCGCGAAGTCGCCGCAAGGATGGCGGATGTTCCGGGTTAATGCGCTGGCGGCGCTGCTGGCGGTCCTGCTGCTGGCCGGATGTTTCGGCAGTCGCGGGCCCGGCGGCGCCAGTGCGGATCGCGATGGTGCTCCCGGCTGGGAGGTCGACCGCGATTTCCCGGATGTCACGCCGCGCCGCGAGCCCATCACTAGAGCGGGCAACAAGAACCCCTATACGGTGCTGGGCAAGACCTATCATCTGCTGCCGACTGCCGAGGGTTACCGCGAGACCGGCTTGGCCTCCTGGTATGGCACCAAGTTTCACGGTCGCGCGACCTCCAACGGCGAGCCCTATGACATGTTCGCCATGACGGCAGCCCACAAGACGCTGCCGATCCCGGCCTATGTCCGGGTTACCAATCTGGAAAATGATCGCAGCGCCATTGTCCGAGTCAACGACCGTGGCCCGTTTCACGATGACCGAATTATCGATCTGTCCTATGCGGCCGCCAAGAAGCTCGGTGTGTTTGATCGTGGTACCGCCAGGGTCGAGGTGGTCGCGATCGATCCCAGCACCTATCAGCGCAACAGCGTCGAGGTTCCGCGGATCGGTGCGCAGGCGTCCCGGCCGGCGCACCTTCTTGGGCCCGCCCCAGCCGGCATCAAGGACGGTCCACCCCTGGCGGAGGCCGCCGCCGGTGGCAAGGGCGGGCCGTCACCGGGAGCCTTTCTGCAGGTGGGATCGTTCACCAGTCTGAAATCGGCGCGCTCGCTGCAAGCCCGGGTAGAGCAGCGGGTGGCAACGCCAGCGCTCGTGCGGAGCACGCGTGTCGCGGGTCGTGACATGTTCCGGGTATTGATCGGGCCCTTTGCCGACACGGCGCAGCTGCACAATATGCGCGAAGTGCTGGTCCAAGCGGAACGCCTGGATCCGCTCGTGGTCCAGGGGGTAAATCTCTGACCGGAAGGGCGCGCGACGCGGGCTAGGATTTTGCCCGCTTTTCCGGTGGCCGCTGTATCCACGCCACCTTCCCGCAAATTTGCTGACGGCTCCCAAGCCAAAGGATCTCCCGGATGACGAATAATCCCGCCATCGGCGTTCTGCTTCTGTTATCGCTGCTTGCTCCGATTGCCCTCGCAGGGCCGGCTCCCGTGCCGACGCCGACGCAAGTGATTCCGGCGAGTGCTGCGTCAGCGCCGGTACCGGCGCCGGTCGAATTGGCGGCCAAGGCCTGGATCCTGATTGATGCGCATACCGGCACGGTGCTCACCGAACACAATGCCGACGAACCCCTGCCGCCGGCGAGCCTCACCAAGCTGGTCACCGATTACCTGATCGCCGGAGAAATGGCGGCCGGCAAGTTCACGAAGGATACGTTGGTACCCATCAGCGTGAATGCGTGGCGCATGGGTGGATCGAGGATGTATGTGCGGGAAGGGACCGAAGTCCCCGTCGAAGATCTCCTGCGGGGCATCATTGTCCAGTCCGGCAACGACGCAACCGTGGCCATGGCGGAATACATTGCCGGGACCGAGGATGCGTTCGCCCAGCTCATGAACCAGCGCGCGCAGCAACTGGGGATGACGAACAGTCACTTCGTGAACGCCACCGGGTGGCCGGCGGAAGGACACCTGACCACCGCAAGGGATCTCTCGACCCTGTTTCGGGCGACGATTCATGATTACCCGGAGAACTACCGGCTCTACGCTGAGAAATATTTCCAGTACAACGGCATCAAGCAGCCCAATCGCAACCTGCTGTTGTGGCGCGACTCGACGGTGGATGGTGGCAAGACCGGGCATACGGAGGACGCGGGGTATTGTCTGGTCGTTTCCGCGGTGAGGGACAACATGCGCCTCATCGCGGTGGTAATGGGTACCAACAGCGTGGAAGCGCGCGCGCGGGAAACCCAGAAGCTGCTCGCTTACGGATTCCGCTTTTATGAGACAGCGCGCATGTACAAGGCGGGCGAAGTGCTGCAAGCCGATGTGCCGGTGTGGTTCGGCAAGGATGACAACGTCAATCTGACGGTGGCGGAAGACGTCTACCTGACCTTGCCCCGCAATGCACAAAAGGATCTCAAGGCCACCGTCGTGGTCGATGGCGCCATCGAGGCGCCGCTTTCGCCGACGCAGACGGTGGGTCGCCTCCAGGTCGAGCAGGGTGGCGCGGTGGTGTTGACCGTGCCGCTGGTGCCGGATCGCGAGGTTGCCGAAGCGGGCTGGTTTGCCCGGCTGTGGGACCATGTCGTCCTGTTCCTGACCGGCCTGTTTTCCTGAGCCGAGCGTCGCCATGACCGTTGCCGACCCGCCGCGTATCGAGTTTCCCTGCGAGTACCCGGTCACGGTGGTGGCGGATGCGGGAGTGGCACTGCGCGCCCAGGTGTTCGAGGCCTTCGACCGCCACGCAGCGGGGTTCGATCGCGAGCGCATCACCGAACGCGCGAGTCGCAACGGCAACTACCAGTCGATCTGCTTTGTCATTACCGCCACCGGCGAGGAACAACTGCGCCAGCTGTTCGAAGGGCTGAAAGCCTGTGCAGGCGTCCGGATGGTACTTTAGGCCGTCCGGTGGAACGCATCCGGGTGCGCGCCCTCGGCCTGCGGCACTATGTGCCGGTGTTCGCGGCGATGAAGGCCCGGATCGACAAGGATACGGAGCACAGTCCGGACGAAATCTGGGCGCTGCAACATCATCCGGTTTATACCCAGGGCCAGGCCGGCCGCACCGAACATGTGCTGGCACCGGGCGATATCCCGGTGGTCGCGGCGGATCGCGGCGGTCAGGTCACCTACCATGGCCCCGGTCAGTTGATCTTCTATCCACTGGTGCAGTTGCGCCGCCGGGGCCTCGATGTGCGCCAGCTGGTATCGGCGCTGGAGCAGAGCGTGATCGCCTGGCTGGCCGAGCTGGGGATCGCCGCGGCGACCAGGGCGCGCGCGCCGGGGGTCTATGTCGATGATGCCAAGATCGCCTCCCTGGGTCTGCGCATCCGCCGCGGTCGCAGCTATCACGGTCTGGCGGTGAATGTGGCGATGGATCTCGCGCCCTTTGCGCGCATCAATCCCTGCGGCTATGCGGGTCTGCGCATGACCCAGGTGGCGGATTTGCTGCCGGCCGCGCAAGTCCCCGGACTGGAAGCCGCGCAGCGGGGTCTGCTCGATCAGCTGGCGCGCCGCCTGGGCTACACTGGCTGGGATTATGTTGGGGACGAAGACCGCGGTGGTGGCGGTACCCCCGCGCCGGATGGAGCAAGCGATGAGCGATAACGACAGCGTCCCGGTGCAGCGCACGCGCCGGTTGCAGGCCGGCGAAAAATTGCGCAGCGCCGCCAAGGTCGAGCGCATCCCCGTCAAGGTGATTGCGACCACCGAATTGCCGCGCAAGCCGCCCTGGATCCGGGTGCGCGCCGGCGTGGGTCCGGAAGTGCAGCGCATCAAGAACATCCTGCGGGCGCATCGCCTCTCCACCGTGTGCGAGGAAGCGGCCTGCCCCAATCTGGGCGAATGCTTCGGCGGTGGCACCGCCACCTTCATGATTCTGGGCGACATCTGCACCCGCCGCTGTCCGTTCTGCGATGTGGGGCACGGCAAGCCCAATCCGCTCGACCCCGAGGAACCCGCCAATCTGGCGCGCGCCATCGCCGAGCTGGGCCTGCGTTATGTGGTGATCACCTCGGTGGACCGCGACGACCTGCGCGACGGCGGTGCCGGGCATTTCGCCGCCTGCATCGAGGCCGTACGTCGGCATTCGCCGGGCATCCAGGTGGAAATCCTGGTGCC
>JBFXFL010000002.1:100449-150152 GCA_050179115.1 Porticoccaceae bacterium
CGGCGGCGCGGTCCCGGCAGCAGGGCGGTTCCCATACCAAGAGATGTCCAGAGGGGGAAGGATGGCGCATCAACCACTGCAATTGGCGCAGTTGCCCAATTGCTGTACCGCCGACGAGTTCAGCTTCACCACCACCGAAGACCTGGAGCCGCTGACCGAAATCATCGGCCAGGACCGTGCCATCGCCGCGATCCGCTTCGGTCTCGGCATGGAAAACCAGGGTTATAACCTGTTCGTGCTGGGCCCGCCCGGAGTCGGCAAGTTCACTGCCATCAGCCAGTACCTCGGCGATGCGGCGCGGCGCGGCCCCATCCCGGGGGACTGGTGCTACGTCAATAATTTCGTCGACGATGCCAAGCCGATTCTGCTCGAGCTGCCGGCCGGGCGCGGCAGTCTGTTGCGCGACGATATGCAGCATCTGGTGGATGACCTCAAGAACGCCATTCCCCAGGCGTTCGACAGCGACCAGTACAAGGCGCGGGCGCAGCAGATCGAAGCCGAGATTCAGGGCCGTCAGGAACAGGCATTCCAGCAGGTACAGGAAGCCGCGGCGCGTGACAACATCAATGTCTACCAGAACGCCGGCGAGCTGACTCTGGTGCCCATGGTCGACGGCAAGGACCTCGACCCGGAAGAGTTTCAGAAGTTGCCGCAAGAACAGCGCGAGCGTCTGGAGACCGCCGTGCTGGAGGTGCGCAAGCAGTTGCAGGCGGTGTTCCAGCAGCAGATGCCGGCCCTGCGCAAGGAGGCCCGGGATCGCTTCCGCGCCCTCAACCACGAGGTGACGCGCGAGGCGGTCGGACTCTACATCGAGGGGCTGAGCCGGCGTTATGCCGACCTGCCCCAGGCGCTGGACTATCTGAGCAGCGTCCAGCAGGACATCATCGCCAACGCCGAACTGTTCCGGCCGGTGGAAGCGCCCCAGGCGATGCTGATGGCGCAGGACGCGTTGCAGCGCTATCGGGTCAACCTGATTCTGGACAACAGCCACAGCATCGGCCGCCCGGTGGTTTACGAGGAACACCCAAGCTATGCCAACCTGGTGGGACGCATCGAGCACCGCGCCGTCATGGGCGCCCTGCTGACCAACTTCACGCTCATCAAGCCGGGCGCCCTGCACCGCGCCAACGGCGGTTATCTGATCCTGGATGCCCGCAAGCTGCTGACCCAGCCGTTCGCCTGGGAGGCGCTCAAGCAGGCGCTCAACAAGAAGGAGCTGCGGCTGGAATCCCTGGAGCACGCGCTCAGCTTCGCCACCACCACTTCCCTCGAACCCCAGGCGATGCCGCTCGACATCAAGATCGTCCTGCTCGGCGACCGCAACCTCTACTACCTGCTGCACGCCTACGATCCGGATTTCGCCGAGCTGTTCAAGGTCGCGGCCGATTTCGAGACCGGGCTGGAACGTTCGCCCGCCAACGATCTGCTCTATGCGCGCATGATCGCCACCATGGTGCGCAATAAGGGGCTGATGCCGTTTGATCGCTCCGCAGTCGCCGCCACCATCCAGCACAGCATGCGCGTCGAAGCGGACGCGCTGAAGCTGTCCACCCACATGCGCAGCATCGCCGACCTGCTCGCCGAGGCTCATTACTGGGCCGGCCAGGCCGGGCGCGGTCTGGTCACCGGAGAGGACGTGCGCCATGCGATCAGCACCCAGATAGAGCGTCTGGACCGGGTGCGGGACCGCAGTTACGAGTACATCCAGCGCGGTGCGGTGCTGATCGACACCCAGGGCGCCGTGGTGGGTCAGGTGAACGGCCTGTCGGTGCTGCAAGTGGGCAATTTCAGCTTCGGTCAGCCCGCGCGCATCACCGCAACCACCCGGCTCGGCGACGGTCGCGTCATCGACATCGAGCGCGAGACCGAGATGGGCGGCCCCATCCACAGCAAGGGTGTGTTCATCCTGTCGAGTTTCCTGGGCGCGCGCTATGGCCAGACCCGGCCGCTCGCGCTTACCGCCAGCCTCACCTTCGAACAGTCCTACGGCGGTGTCGAGGGCGACAGCGCGTCGCTGGCAGAACTCTGCGCGCTGCTGTCCTCACTGAGCCAGGTGCCCATCCAGCAGTGCTACGCGATGACCGGTTCGGTGAACCAGCTCGGTCGGGTGCAGGTGATCGGCGGCGTCAGCGAGAAGGTGGAAGGGTTCTTCGATATCTGCAAGGCGCGCGGGCTCACCGGCGAACAGGGGGTGCTGATCCCGGCCGCCAATGTGGTCAACCTGATCCTGCGCCAGGATGTGCTGGACGCCATCGATGCGGGCAGTTTCCGGATTTACGCCGTCGAGGCAGTGGACCAGGCCATCGAAATTCTGACCGGCGTTGCCGCCGGAGAAGCGGACGCCGACGGCACCTACCCGCCCGATAGCATCAACGGCAAAGTGCAAACCCGTTTGCGCGGCTTCGCCGAATTGCGCCGCGATTTCGGTCGCAGTGATGGCGAGGAAAAACGCAACGGCGCCAGCCGTCCGCCCGCGGTTCCCGCGCCGCCACCGCTACCGGGGAGCTGATCGGTCAGCCGCTGCCCGCAGCCTCGAAGCCGGGTTCCTCGAAACCCGGCTCCTCGAAACCCGGCTCTTCGAAACCAAGAAAACGCGCGAACCCCGCCACCGGCTCGCGCGGCATCTCGAGCCGGTTGGCCGGGTGGTCCGGGTCGATATGGCCGAGCGCCATGCCGTTGTAGACATAGTATTCGGAGGCGATGCCCAGCACCTCGTGGACCGCCGGGCTCACGTCCTGCCAGAAGCCCTGGGAACAGGTATGCAGGCCGAACTCTCGCGCCGCCAGCATCACATGGCCCATGAAAATGCCCAGATCCCCGAGCTGGCCCGGCAACAGCGAGCGGTGGATGCTGAACATCAGCCCGACGGGCGCGCCGAAAAAATAGAAATTGCGCAGCAGTTGCTGCTCGCGCGCCACCTTGTCGCGGCGGTCGATGCCGAGCGCCGCGTAAAGACGCATGCCGCAATCAAAGCGGCGCTGTTTGTAGGGCTGCCGGAACCCGCCGGGATCGCCGCGCAACGGGTTTTCATTACTGCCCACCGGGTGTTCCCGGGCCCAGGCCAGGGCGCGTTCGATCAGCCGCTCGCGCACCGCGCCGGTCACCACGTCCACCTGCCAGGGCTGCATATTGCTGCCGGAAGGGGCGAGACGGGCCAGCTCCAGAATGCGCTCCACCGTCGCGCGCGGCACCGGGGTGGGGAGAAATGCACGCGCCGACAGGCGGCTTTGGATAGCCTCGATCAACTCCATGGGTCAGCGCGCCCGGATGGTTTCGACGCCACTGGCACGCGCCAGCAGCAACACATCGGCGGGGCGCAGCGCGAACAGACCGTTGGTTACCACGCCCGCGATATTGTTCAGGCGCTCTTCCAGGGCGCGTGCCGGCGCGATCGGATAAAAATCGTGGGCATCGATGATGTAGTTGCCGTTGTCCGTCACCACGCCCTGGCGCCACTCCGGGTTGGCGCCCAGGGCGCGCAGTTGCCGGCCCACATGGCTGCGCGCCATGGGGATCACCTCCACCGGCAGCGGAAACCGGCCCAGGTGATCGACCTGCTTGGAGGCGTCGGCGATGCAGACAAACTCCCGCGCCACCGCCGCCACGATCTTCTCCCGCGTCAGGGCGCCGCCGCCGCCCTTGATCATCTCCAGCGCCGGATTGATCTCATCGGCGCCGTCCACATACAGCGCCACTTCGGAAACACTGTTGAGATCCCACACCGGAATCCGGAGCTCGCGCAGCCGCGCCGCCGAAGCTTCGGAACTGGCCACAGCGGCGGCAATGCGACCCCTGTGGGGCGCCAGCAGCGCGATGAAATGATTCACCGTGGAGCCGGTGCCGATGCCGATCACTTCGTCGTTGCCGATCTTGGCAAGACAGTAATCGAGCGCGGCCTGTGCCGCGGCCTGTTTGAGCTTGTCCTGGCTCATCGTGCACATCCGCCGGTTGGAGTCGGGATTATAAGCCAGGGTCCGTGGGGGGCGTCTTCCACGCCGGGAACGACCGGCGCTCCGCAGCGACGCAACGGGTTGGCGGGATCTTCCCGCGGTCGGGCTTCATTCCTTCGCCGCGCTCGGGAGCCGTTACAACCCCAACTCGGGCCAGAGCGCGTCGATGCGCGCCTTTACCGCGGTATCCATACCGATCGGCCGGCCCCACTCCCGCGTGGTTTCGCCCGGCCACTTATGGGTGGCGTCGAAACCGACTTTCGAGCCGAGGCCGGAGACGGGCGAGGCAAAATCCAGATAATCGATGGGCGTATTTTCGACCAGCACCAGATCCCGCGCGGGGTCCATACGGGTGGTCATGGCCCAGATCACGTCCCGCCAGTCGCGGGCGTTGACGTCGTCGTCGGTGACCACCACGAACTTGGTGTACATGAACTGGCGCAGGAAGGACCAGACTCCGAACATCACCCGCTTGGCGTGGCCGGGATACTGTTTCTTCATGGTCACCACCGCGAAACGGTAGGAGCAGCCCTCCGGCGGCAGATAAAAATCCACGATTTCCGGAAACTGTTTTTTCAGCACCGGCACGAACACTTCGTTGAGCGCCACGCCGAGGATCGCCGGTTCGTCCGGGGGCCGGCCGGTGTAGGTGCTGTGATAGACGGGATTGGTGCGGTGGGTGATGCGGTCGATGGTGAACACCGGAAAGCGCTCGACCTCGTTGTAGTAGCCGGTGTGGTCGCCGAACGGACCTTCGTCGGCTTCGTCGCCGGGATGGATATGGCCTTCGAGGATGATCTCGGCGCGCGCCGGCACCTGCAGATCGTTGCCGAGGCTGGTGACCACCTCGGTGCGTTCGCCGCGCAGCAACCCGGCGAAGGCGTACTCGGACAGGCTGTCCGGGACCGGCGTCACCGCGCCCAGGATGGTGGCGGGATCGGCACCCAGGGCCACCGATACAGGAAACGGCGCCCCGGGATGGGCGGCCTGCCAGTCGCGGTAGTCGAGCGCCCCGCCGCGGTGGGCCAGCCAGCGCATGATGACGCGGTTGCGGCCGATCACCTGCATCCGGTAAATGCCGAGATTCTGGCGCTCCTTGCCCGGCCCCCGCGTGATCACCAGCGGCCAGGTGATCAGCGGGCCGGCGTCGCCCGGCCAGCAGGTCTGTACCGGCCAGTGCGCCAGATCCACCGCGGCGCCGTCCAGCACGACTTCCTGGCAAGGCGCGGCTTTGACGATTTTCACCGGCATGTTCAGCACCGGCCGGAACTGCTCGCGCTTGGCCCACAGATCGCGCAATCCCCTGGGTGGCTCGGGTTCCTTCAAAAAGGCCAGTAATTCGCCCACTTCCCGCAGATGCGCGATACCTTCCCCGCCCATGGCGAGAGCCACACGCTGGGTGGTGCCGAACAGGTTGCCGAGCACGGGTACGGCAAACCCGGTGGGACGCTCGAACAGCAGCGCGGGCCCGCCGGCTTTCAGGGTGCGGTCGCAGATCTCGGTGATTTCGAGCGCGGGACTGACCGGCGTGGCGATGCGCTTGAGCTCGCCGCGCGCTTCCAGAAACTGAATGAAATCGCGCAGATCGCGATAGGCCATGGGAGCATCAGGCGCGTTGCCGGTGGGGCGCGAGTGTTGCGGTAACGCCATGTCAATGCAAGGGGCCCAAGGCCGGAGTCGGCCCGGTTGTCGCGCGCGTCGTACGCCGCTATGGTGAAGTCCTTGGTACATCGACGGAGGCCACCATGGAAACCTTGCAACTGGGCAACAGCAATCTGCGCGTGGGCCGTCTCGGCCTGGGCTGCATGGGCATGTCGGAGTTCTACGGACCGGCGGACGAAGCCGAATCCATTCGCACCCTGCACGGCGCGCTGGATCTGGGGGTGAATTTTTTCGACACCGCCGACATGTACGGCAGCGGCCACAACGAAACCCTGATCGGCCGCGCGTTCAAGGGTAAATGGAGCCAGGTGGTGCTGGCCACCAAGTTCGGTTTCCTGCGCGATGCCAAGGGCGGCTTCGCCGGGCTCGATTGCAGCCCGGCGCACATCAAGGAGGCCTGTGACGCGAGTCTGAAACGTCTCGGGATCGAGACCATCGATCTCTACTACGCCCACCGGGTCGATCCCCAGGTGCCCATCGAGGACACCGTGGGCGCCATGGCCGATCTGGTCGCGGCCGGCAAGGTGCGCTACCTGGGCCTGAGCGAGGCGGATGCGGACCAACTGCGCCGCGCTCAAAAAATTCACCCGATCACCGCATTGCAGACCGAGTATTCACTCTGGAGTCGCGATCCCGAGGGCGCCATCCTCGATACCTGCCGCGAACTCAAGATCGCCTTTGTCGCCTACAGCCCGCTGGGGCGGGGCTTTCTCACCGGCGCCATCCCCTCGCGCGAGGCCCTGGATCCCGGCGACTACCGACTTCACTCGCCCCGCTTCCAGCCGGAAGCGCTGGAGCAGAACAAGGCGTTCATCGCGCTGGTGGAGCGGATCGCACAGGAGAAGGAAATCACGCCGGCGCAGGTCGCACTCGCCTGGGTGCTCAATCAGGACGCGAACATCTTTCCCATTCCGGGCACCCGCAAGCTGTCGCGGCTGAAAGAGAATCTGGCGGCGCTGGCGGTGCGGTTCACGGCGGCAGAACTCGCCGAGATTCGCAGCCAGTTGCCCACGGCGGTCGGCGGGCGGTACTGACATTTTTGATAAGAAGCTTGCGGTGAAAGGTTGGGTCGGTGTTTGCCGGCCATCGCTCAGGCGCTGACCGGACGCCGTGCCGCCTGCGGCAGTTGGCCGCCGGTCTCGCCGTGGGTGAAACCGGGTCGGACCGCTTGGTTTACACTCGCCCGCCAGATCCGTACCCGGGATTGCATGGAAATCATCGCCCCTTACCTCGTCTATTTCGGGATCGGTGCCGTGGCTGGTCTGGTCGCGGGTGTGTTCGGCCTGGGCGGCGGCGCGGTCGTGGTACCGGTGCTGATTTTCGCCTTTCAGTGGCAGGGCATGGCGCCTGAGGTGCTGACCCATATGGCGATCGGCACCTCGCTCGCCACCATCGTGGTGACCGCCCTGAGCGCGATCCGCACCCATCAGCGCTGCGGCGCGATTCGCTGGCGATTAGTGGCACAACTGGTGCCCGGCGTACTGGTGGGCACGGTGCTCGGCGGTCTGGTGGCGGCGCGCCTCGAGGGCGAACTGCTGCAGTTCAGTTTCGGTGCCTTTCTGTTGCTGGTGGCGTTCCAGATGGCGTTCGGCGTGCGCGTGCAGGCCCGGGAAGGTCGGCCGCCCGGCCGCGCGCTTCAGACCGGCGCGGGCGCGGCCATCGGCTTTGCCTCGGGTATTTTCGGTATCGGCGGTGGCTCGCTCACCGTGCCCTATCTGAGCTGGTGCCGGGAACCCACGGTGGTCGCCGTGGCGACATCCTCCGCCCTCGGTCTGCCGATTGCCCTCAGCGGCGCCTCTACCTATGTGTTCGGCGGTCACGGGGATCTCGCATTGCCGGAATGGAGCTGGGGCTTTGTCTATCTGCCGGCGCTGCTTGGCATCGTCACGACCAGCACACCTTTTGCGCGCTGGGGTGCGCGCCTTGCCCATAGCCTGCCGGAGCGCATCCTTCGGCGTGCATTTGCCCTGGTCTCGCTGCTGATCGGCGTGCAGTTCATGGTGCGGAATCTACCTTTCCGCGCGGGGCAATCATGGTTCTGACAGCGGCTCAGCGCGTGCTGCTGGGGTTGCTTGCCGACGGCGAGTTCCATTCGGGCGCCGAACTCGGGCAGACCCTCGGCGTGAGCCGGGCGGCGATCTGGAAGGCTCTGGGCAAGCTGGAGGAACTGGAGCTGCCGCTGGAGCGAACGCGCCAGCACGGCTACCGGATCGTGGGCGGCCTCGATCTCCACGACGCCACAGCCATCCGCGCCGCACTGAGCGACGCGACCCGGGCGCTGTTGCGCGACATCAGCGTCCTGGAGGTGATCGACTCCACCAACGAGCAGGCCAAGCGTGCCGCCGACCCGCTGAACGGCGGCGGCATCTGCTATCTGGCGGAGCGCCAGACCGGCGGCCGCGGGCGCCTGGGCCGGCGCTGGATCAGTCCTTTCGCGCGCAACCTGTATCTGACGGTCGCCTGGGAATTCGATGGCGGCATCGCCGTGGTCGAAGGGCTGAGCCTGGCGGTGGGCGTCGCGGTGCGGCGCGCGCTGGCCGCGGTCGGCGTGCCCGACATTGGCCTCAAGTGGCCTAACGATCTGCTGCGTTCCGGGCGCAAGCTGGGCGGAATCCTGATCGAGGTAATCGGTGATCCCCAGGGACTTTGCCGCGTCATCACGGGTATCGGCATCAATGTAGTGATGCCTGCGGCGGCCGCCCGCGAGATCGACCAGCCCTGGCAGGATCTGCGCGATTGCCTCGTCTCGCGGGATCGGCTCGCCGCCGCACTGTTGGACCAGCTGTTGCCGCTGCTGCATAGTTTTCCCGAGCGCGGGTTTCGGGCCTATCGCGGGGAATGGGAAGCGGCGCATGTGCATCAGGGCCGGCCGGTGCGGATCAGTACCGGCGGTCGCGCCACGGACGGGATCGCGCGCGGGGTCAACGATCGGGGTGCGCTTGCCCTGGAATGCGCCGATGGGCTGCGTTTCATCAGTGGCGGGGAAGTCAGTCTGCGGGAGGCGCCATGATTCTGGAGCTGGATATCGGCAACAGCCGCATCAAGTGGCGGACGCTTGCCGGGCAAGGGCAGCCGGTGGCGCACGGGCATCGGTCGCGCCGTGACCTGCCCGGCGGCGAAGTGTCCTGGGGTGAATTGCTGCCCGCGCAGGGCGTCCGGCGGATCCGGGTCTCGAATGTCGCCGGACCCGAGGTCGCGGCGCACCTGGATCGCTGGGCTCGCGACACGCTGGGTCTTGCGCCCGAGTATGCGCGCGCGACGGCGTGCATCGCGGGCGTCACCAGCGGCTATCTTGAGCCCGAAAAGCTCGGCGTGGATCGCTGGCTGGCGCTGCTCGCCGCGAGGCATGAGCTGGGCCGCGCCTGCGTGGTCGTCGATGCGGGTACGGCCGTGACGATCGATGTGCTGGATGATTTTGGCACACACCAGGGCGGCTATATCGTCCCCGGACTCACACTGATGCTGAATGCACTGCTGTCCGGCACCAGCGGCGTCCGGTTGGACGCGGCGCCGGTGGCGTCGCTGGCGGCGGGAACCTGCACCAGCGATGCGGTGCTGCGCGGCTGCACCGCGATGACCGTCGTGCTGATCGAGCGTGCCCGGCGCGGTTCGGAACTACCCCTGGTGCTGACCGGCGGCGATGCCGAGCTCTTGGCGCCCTGGCTGGCCGCGCCGAGTCTGCTGTGCCCCGAACTCGTGCTGGACGGACTGGGCCTTGCGCTACCCTGAAAGCCGTCTGGTGCCCTGGCTGGTCGCCGCGGCCCTGCTGGTCAATGGTGTGGCTTACTGGTGGTTTTCCAGTCAGCGCGACCTGCGCCTGGCGGAACCTGTACGGGTGACGGAACTCGGTCCCCCGGTGCCCACGCTGACGCTGCTGCGCGAGCGGGAAGTCCTGGACGTGACGCGAGAGCGGTCTGTGGATATGGTCGAGGAAAGGCTTGCTGTCCCCGAGGCTTCGGCGATGGGGCCACCATCGCCTCCCGACCTGCCTTCCGATACAACCTCCGCGCACACCGCTGCGCCCCAGGATGCGCCCATGGGCCCGCCCGAGCCGCCGCCGGAGGTGAGCGCGGCGCCCGAACTCGCGGCGCAGGCGCCACCCGCGCCCACGCCCTCGCTGTGTGTGTTACTCGGACCCGGAGCAAGCGCAGCCGACGTTAACCGCTGGGGTGCGGTCATTGCCGACACCGGCGTGACGCTCTCCGGGGTGCAAGCCATCGATCAGGAAACCGTCACCGGCTACCGGGTGATGCTACCGGCGCCATCCCGAGCCGAAGCCACACTCGCCAAGCTGGCCGCCGCGGGATTCGACGGATTCGTGACCGACAAAGATGGGCGCGGTACCCAGATTTCCCTGGGTCTCTTCCAGATGCGCGCCAACGCCGAGCGACTGCGTGCCCGGTTACTAGAGCAAGGGTATTCTGCGGCGATCCTGCTGGATCGTGACGTGCGCAAGATGTACTGGCTCCGGGTGCAGGGTTCCTCGACGGGTTTGCGCGGAGCTAAGGTAGCGCTGGTGGCGAGGTTTCCTGACGCGAGCCCGGTATGGCGGGATTGCCCGCCGGGAGCCGCCGGCCTCGATTGAGCCGTGGTTGGACCCGTGGACAGTCCCCAGGGTCGCCGGCACAGGTGAGAGTATAGACAGGGGGTGTGCGCAGCCTGTATACTCGCGTGGCCTCGGAATGGGGCCATATTTATGCCCAGTACCACGAATACTTGTCAGTTCTCGTAGTCCTGAAGTCCATAAGTAATACCCGTTCTAAGCACTGCTCCAGGTTTTCTTTTCAGATCAATTTAATTTACACAGGACTACTGCAATGGCTACTACAGTCACCGGAACTGTCAAGTTCTTCAACGAAGCCAAAGGCTTCGGCTTCATTCAGCGCGAAAACGGCCCAGACGTTTTCGTCCATTTCAGCGCCATTCAGGGCGCCGGCTTCAAGACTCTGGCTGAAGGACAAAAAGTCCAGTTCACCGTCGGTCAGGGCCAGAAAGGCCCACAAGCCGAGAACGTAGTGCCGATGTAATTCGGCCTGCCTTAAGGCTTCGCAGAGCCGCCGCGCCTCCGGGCGCGGCGGTTTTTGCGTTCAGGGCCTGATATCGCCGGCCCGACTCGACTGCCGCGCTATAATTCGCGCCCAGATTTTCTCCCCAAGATTCTTTTTGCCATGGAACACAGTCATCCGGAACTTGCCGGGCGCCGGACCTTTGCCATCATCTCGCATCCCGATGCCGGCAAGACCACCATCACCGAAAAGCTCTTGCTGTTGGGCAACGCGATTCAGGTAGCGGGTACCGTCAAGGGGCGCAAGAGTGACCGCCACGCCACCTCCGACTGGATGGCGATGGAAAAGGAGCGCGGCATCTCGGTGACTTCCTCGGTGATGCAGTTTCCCTACCGCGATTGCATCGTGAATCTGCTCGACACCCCGGGCCATGCCGACTTTTCTGAAGATACCTATCGAACCCTGACCGCGGTGGATTCGGTATTGATGGTGATCGACTGCGCCAAGGGCGTGGAAGAGCGCACCATCAAACTGATGGAAGTGTGCCGGCTGCGCGATACGCCCATCATTACCTTCATCAACAAAATGGACCGTGAGGTGCGTGATCCGCTGGAAGTGCTCGACGAAATCGAGCAGGTCCTGAAGATCGAGGCCGCACCCGTGAACTGGCCGATTGGCATGGGGCGGGGTTTTCGCGGTGTCTACGATCTGCGCGAGGACGAAGTTCACCGCTACCAGGCCGGTCAGGGCCATCGCATTTCGGAAGATGTACGCATCCCGGGCCTGCATTCCGATGCCGTCCGGGAAGCGATCGGGCCGGGGTACGAGTACGAAGCGCTGTGCACCCAAGTCGAGCTGGTGCGGGGCGCGTCGCACCCGTTCGATCTCGAACGCTACCGGGCCGGCAAGCTGACCCCGGTATTTTTCGGCACGGCCCTGGGCAATTTCGGCGTGCGCGAGATGCTCGATCACTTTGTGCAATGGGCGCCGGCGCCGCAGCCGCGCCTGGCCGCGGAGCGGGAAGTAACGCCGGGCGAACCGGGTTTCAGCGGTTTCGTGTTCAAGATTCAGGCGAACATGGATCCGCGCCACCGGGATCGCATCGCCTTCCTGCGCATCTGTTCGGGTGAGTATCAGCGGGGCATGAAGATGCACCATGTCCGGCTGGGCAAGGAAGTCCGCATCGCCGATGCCCTGACATTTTTCGCGGGCGAGCGGACCAACGTCGAGACCGCCATCGCCGGCGACATCATCGGGCTGCACAATCACGGCACCATTCAGATTGGCGATACTTTCACCGCCGGTGAGGTGCTCAATTTCACCGGCATTCCCCATTTCGCGCCGGAGCTGTTTCGCCGCATCCGCCTCAAGGATCCGCTGAAAACAAAACAGCTCCACAAGGGCTTGCAGCAACTGGCGGAAGAAGGCTCGACCCAGGTGTTTTTCCCGCTAACCAGCAACGACGTTGTGCTGGGGGCGGTGGGGCAGTTGCAGTTCGATGTGGTGGCCTACCGGCTGCTGGATGAGTATGGCGTCGAGGCGGTGTACGAGCCGGTGACCGTTGCCACCGCGCGCTGGATCCGCTGCGATGATGCCAGGAAGCTGGCCGCCTTCCGGAACAAGGCGGCGGCAAACCTGGCCATCGACGGAGGCAAGTGCCTGGCCTATCTGGCGCCTTCCCAGATCAATCTGGCGCTGACCCGCGAGCGCCACCCGGAGATCGAATTCCTCGCCACGCGCGAGCATTGATCCCGGAGGACCGCCGCTTCCCCACCAAGGCCAGCCCAAAAAAAAGCCCGGGCATTGCCCGGGCTTCGAATGCTGCTCCGTTCGCTCAGGCAGCGCGTTCTTTCGCGACCGGTTCCGCCTGGCCACTGCGAAGCAGCTTGCCTGGTGTTGCGCCGGTGCATTCGCCATCCGCAAAGGTCACTTCGCCGTTGACCAGGATGGCATGGTAGCCGATGGCCTTCTTGATGCGGCGCCACTCGCCGCCCGGCAGATCCTCGACGATTTCGCCGATCCACTCCTTGCCGTCGCTGAGCTTGGCGAGGTCGTAGACGACGACATCGGCCGGGGCGCCTTCGAGCAGCACGCCGCGATCGCGGAAACCCGCAGCGCGCGCCGGCAATGCCGAGAGCCGGAAATGGGCTTCCTCCAGCGTCACTTTCTGTTCGTCGCGCACCAGCCAGTAGAGGAAGTCGGTGGTGTAGGCGCCGCCAGTGAAGAACTTGGTGTGGGCCCCGCCATCGGACACGCCGGGGATGGTGTAGTCCGACTGGTTGATCATCTCCGCCATGTAATCGGCGTTGAAGTCTTTTTCCGGCCCGAGAAACTCGACATTCAGGTCGCCGGCAAGGGACAGATCGAGCATGACCTCGATCGGATGCTTGCCTTCGGCCGCCGCGATCTGGCCCAGGGAGCGACCGACGTATTTTTCGAGCTCCGGCTGCTTGTTGACCTTGTGCACCATCAGCTTGGGAATGGCACCACCGACACCCGCCTGAATGACCTTGAGACGCTTGTCCGCGGCTTCCGCTTCGGTGACGACACGCAAGCGCAATTCGGGATCGGCCAGCTTCTTGAGCTTCTCTTCTTTGGTGCCGGTGGTCAGTTCGCGCCAGGCGGGGCTGGCGTCATACAGATTCCAGTGCTCCAGCGTGAAGGAGAAGCCGGTGCGCACGGTGCCTGCCTGACCGTAGATGGGCAGGCCTTTTTCACGGCAGCGTTGCAGCCAGGCCAGGCTGCGGCGATGTACGGACGGATCCCGGCGGGTCGGAACGATGGCATTGTGCAGAATCGGCCGCTTCGCAACCGCCGCCAGTTTTTCCAGGAAATTCAGGTCGGCGCGCATGTCACCGGTGGACTGGGTCACCTGAATGCAACCCTCGCCCCGCTCCGCCAGCACTTCGGCGAGATTGAAGATGTCCTCATCCACCATGGTGTCGGTCACCATCGGCGTGCCATCGAAGTCGGCCTGGGTGGAGTTGGGGCCGAGGCGCTGGAAGGAAAAGCCGCACAGGCCGGCATCCATGCCTTCGTGCAGGAGGCGCTTCATTTCCTTGCGCTCGGCGGCGTTTGCCGGGCGGCTCTTGGCCGCTTCGAGGCCCATCACATAGGTCATCAGCGAGGCGGTCGGCATGTACTGGATGCAGTTCACGCCCTTGGGGATGCGCGCCAGGTTGTCCATGTATTCCGGTACGGTTTCCCACTTCCAGGGCATCCCGGCTTTCATGGTGTCGTAGGGGATGGCTTCCGTGCGGGTCATCGTCAGCAGCGAGCGCTCGCGGTATTCGGGTTTGACCGGCACAAAGCCGAAGCCGCAGTTGCCCAGCACCACCGAAGTGACGCCGTGCCAGCCGGAGATGGTGCAGTAGGGATCCCAGTGAATCTGGGCGTCGTAGTGGGTGTGCAGATCGACAAAGCCCGGCGCCACGATCATGCCGGTGGCGTCGATGGTTTTCTTCGCGACGCCCGGTGCCTTGCCACCGATTTGCAGCACTTTGCCCTGATCGATCCAGACATCGACGACCCGGCGCGGCGCGCGGGTGCCGTCGACGAGGGTTCCGCCTTTGATGTGGATATCGACGATCTGGTTCATGGTTCGTATCTCCTGTTTTGAGCTGATTAAGGGTTAGCGGTTTTGGTTCATATGTCTTGGGGTTTGTGTCGCGAATCCTTCGAAGTGGCCGGGCGCCGGATACAGACACGGTTATGCTTTTGGCCACTTCCTATAATTCGACATTATCATTGATATGAAGGCCGATGCTAGCGCAATGCTCGGCTTTCCGGCTAAGGCATCGGGAGACCAAGGGGCAGCAGTCGGTCACGACACCCACTGAGCGCGGCCGCCGTACTGCTCAACACAGGTTCCGTCTGGCAGACTGGAGCAGATCGAACCGCCGGAGAGCCGCCGTGATCACCCCGCATACCACGCCGCATACCATGCCGCGTATTACGCATCTTGCACTGCATGTCGCCGGCCTGGACGCCTGTATCGGTTTTTATCGGGATTTTTGTGGCATGGAGGTCGTGCACCGCCGTCAAGCGGGAGCGCGGCGCGTGGTCTGGATGGCCGAGCCCGGCCGCGCCGCGGATTTCGTGTTCGTCCTCATGGACGGTGGCGACGATTTGAGCCTCGCGGCGCACGATTACCGGCACTTCGGTTTTGCGCTGCCCAGCCGCGCGGCGGTGGACGCCATTGCCGCCCGGGGCGCCACCGCCGGCTGCCTGGTGTGGCCGCCCCGGGACGAGCCTTTCCCGGTAGGTTATTACTGCGGACTCCGCGATCCCAACGGCAACTATGTGGAATTCAGCTACGGTCAGCCCCTCGGGCCGGGCGCCGAAGCCTTCGACTTGTTGGCGCGCTGATCGCGCCAACGGTCAGCTGAACGCCTGAATCCCGGTCTGGGCGCGGCCGAGAATCAGGGCATGCACATCCGCCGTGCCCTCGTAGGTGTTGACCACCTCCAGATTCACCATGTGGCGCATCACCGGATATTCGTCCGAGATGCCGTTGCCGCCCAGCATGTCCCGCGCCTGGCGCGCGATCTCGAGTGCCTTGACGCAGTTGTTGCGTTTCATCAGCGAAATCAGCTCCGGCGCCAGCTGACCGCGATCCTTGAGGCGTGCCGCCTGCAAAGAACCCAGCAAGCCCAGACTGATCTCGGTCTGCATGTTGGCCAGCTTGAACTGGATCAGTTGATTGGCGGCGAGCGGCCGACCGAACTGCTGGCGGTCGAGCACATACTGCCGTGCCGCGTGCCAGCAGGTTTCGGCGGCACCGAGCGCGCCCCAGGAAATCCCGAGCCGGGCGCTGTTGAGGCAGCCGAAGGGTCCCTTGAGGCCCTGGACGTTGGGCAGCAGCTGTTCCGCCGGCACAAACACCTCGTCCATCACGATCTCGCCGGTCACCGACGCCCGCAGCGCCAGCTTGCCCTCGATCTTGGGCGCCGACAGCCCGGCCATGCCGCGCTCCAGGATGAAGCCGCGAATGATGCCGTCATCGGTCTTGGCCCAGACCACGAACACGTCGGCGATCGGGGAATTGGTGATCCACATCTTGCTGCCGCTGAGGCGGTAGCCGCCATCCACGGCGCGGGCGCGGGTTTTCATGCCACCCGGATCGGAGCCGTGATCGGGCTCGGTGAGGCCGAAGCAGCCCACCCATTCGCCGCTCGCCAATCTGGGCAGATATTTTTCGCGCTGCGCTTCGGTGCCGTAGGTGTAGATCGGATACATCACCAGGCTCGACTGCACGCTCATCATGGAGCGGAAACCCGAGTCCACGCGCTCGACCTCGCGCGCGATCAGGCCGTAGCTCACATAGTTCACGCCGGGACAGCCGTAGCCCTGGATGGTGGAGCCCAGCAGGCCGAGCGCGCCCATCTCGTTAAAGATGGCGCGGTCGGTGCGTTCGTTGCGAAAGGCGAGCTGCACCCGCGGCAACAGCTTGTTTTGAGCGTACTGGCGCGCGCTGTCGCGCACCATGCGTTCCTCGTCGCCGAGTTCGCCATCCATCAGAAAGGGGTCTTCCCAATTGAAACCGGCCCAGTCGCCTGCCATAGGTTGCTCCCACCATCACCGCTGTTCGAGAAGGGCGCCACTATAGCGACGCGCGCGCGTCTGGCAAAGCGGGCGGCGGCTTGCAGGTGAGGGTGACCGCTGCGACCATGCGCGCTATCGTCGTTCGAGCAAGGGTCTTGAGTCGTCCCGCGCAAGTCACCGTCAACCTGGATCATCTGCGCCACAACTTCGCGCTGGCGCGCCATCACGCGGGCGGCGCCCGCGTGATGGCCATGGTGAAAGCAAACGCCTATGGTCATGGCGCGGTCGCGGTGGCGCGGGCGCTGTCGGCGGCCGACGCGTTCGGCGTCGCCGGCCTGGAAGAAGCGCTGGCGCTGCGCGCTGCGGGTATCGCACAGTCCATCCTGCTTGCCGCCGGGTTTTTCAGTGCGGATGAATTGCCGGAAATTGCGCGCCATGACTTCCAGATCGTGGTGCATTCGGAACACCAGATCGAAACGCTGCGCGCAGCCCGCCTGTCTCGCCCGCTGGTCGTGTGGCTGAAAATCGACAGCGGGATGCACCGGCTGGGCATTGCCCCCGAGGCGGTCGCCGCCAGCCATGGGCGTCTCCTGGCATCGCCCAATGTGGCCGAAGTGCGCTTCATGACTCACTTTGCCTGCGCCGATACCCCGCAGCATGACCTTAACCGGTGCCAGTTAAGTACCTTTGCCTCGGCGATCGGCAGGCTCCCGGGTCCCCGCAGCCTGGCCAATTCGGCGGCACTCCTGGCGCTGCCGGAAAGTCGCGCCGACTGGGTCCGCCCCGGCATTTTGCTCTACGGCGTCAATCCGTTTCAGGACCATCATCCGGTCGCCGCGCAACTGCGGCCGGTTATCACACTGTCATCCCGTGTTGTCGCCATCCAGACCCTGGCGGCCGGCGAGGGCATCGGCTACGGCCACGACTGGGTGGCGGTGCAACCGACGCGGGTCGGTATCGTCGCCATGGGTTACGGCGACGGCTATCCGCGCCACGCGGGCACCGGCACCCCGGTGCTGGTGGCGGGATGCCGGACCCGCTTGCTGGGTCGGGTGTCGATGGATCTGCTGGCGGTGGATTTGAACGGCGTGCCGGACGCGCAGGTCGGGGCCGAGGTCGTGCTCTGGGGCGAAGGGCTGCCCGCCTGGGAGGTGGCCCGCAGCGTTGGGACCATCGCCTATGAGCTGCTCACCGGGATCGGCGCGCGGGTGCCGGTGCGCTATCCGGATAGCGGAGGCCCTGAGTCCAACCGCGCGTAGTCCAGGCAGGGTGGCCCCGCCCTCAATCCTGCTTGCGCTTGACGAGGATACTGTCGAGGCCGTTTTGCTGGAGTGCCGCGCGGGCTCGAGCCAGGGTTTCCTGGGATGTAAACGGGCCGACCATCACGCGATGCCAGACCTCCCCGGGCTTGGCGCCGGCACTTTCGACAGTCGCTTTCAGGTTCAGCAGCAACAGCCGCGCACGCAGGCTGTCGGCATCACTGCGGGAGCGGAACGATCCGGTTTGCAGGATGAACTCGTAGGACGAAGGTTGCTCTGCGGGGGCTTTTTCATCTTCTCTTTTCGTCTTCTCCGGATCGGTCGGCACCGGAGCCTTGACCAACGGCGGTTCTTCCACCTCGGGGACGAATACCTCGGATTCCTTGAGCAGGGTGTAAAAGTCAAAGCGCGGTTTGGCTTCCGCTTGCGCCTTTGTGTCGGTGTCACCGCTCGATTCCGCGGGATCACTCGGATGTGGCCGCCAGAGTACGGCCGCGAGCGTGGCTGCCACCCCGACGATGGCGCCGCCGAGGAAGGTTGCCCAAGGGGGTGTGCGTGGACCCATGGGTAGGCGCTGATTTTTTACTTGGGGTTTTTTCGCCGAAGCGGGTTTGGCGTAATCCCGGGCCATGAGCAGGGTCGACGGTAGGAAGCCGCCATTCTAGGGGGTCGCGCAGGGCGCTGCCAGCGCCGCACCGCGACACATTCCAGGTCGCCGATTTTCCCGCGGTGTGGACCGCGACCGACGGAGGGAGTACGCCTGCCCTGGCCAAGCAGGCCAGGGATCAGCTTCTCAGCACGGCGAGGTCGCGGTAGAAGTCCAGAGCCTCCGGGTTGGCCAGGGCCTCGGTATTTTTCACCGGCTGCTCGTGCACCACCTGGCGCACCGTGAGTTCCGCAATTTTGCCGCTGCGGGTGCGGGGAATGTCGGCTACCTGGACGATCCGCGCCGGCACGTGGCGCGGCGTGGTATTGGCGCGGATGGTGGCGCGGATCTGGTCGCGCAAGGCATCGTCGAGCGCGAGGCCCGGGCGCAGCACCACGAACAGCACCACGCGCACGTCGTCGTCCCATTCCTGGCCGATGCAGACCGACTCCAGCACGGCCGGGATTTTTTCCACCTGGCGGTAGATTTCCGCGGTGCCGATGCGCACGCCGCCCGGATTCAGTACCGCGTCGCTGCGGCCGTGGATGACAAGGCCGCCGTGGGCGGTGATCTCGCCGTAGTCGCCCTGGGCCCAGACGCCGGGCCAGCGCGAGAAATAGGCTCCGGTGAACTTGCGATCATCGGGATCGTTCCAGAAGCCGATGGGGCAGGACGGAAACGGCTGGGTGCACACCAGTTCGCCCTTCTCGCCTACCACCGGCGCGCCGGCGTCGTTCCAGATATCGACGGCCATGCCCAGACCCCGGCACTGGATCTCGCCCTCCCACACCGGCAGACAGGGATTGCCGAGCACGAAGCAGGACACGATGTCGGTGCCGCCGGAGATCGATGCGAGGCAGAGATCGTCTTTGAAGTCCCGGTAGACGTAGCGGAAGCTCTCATGGGACAGCGGGGAGCCGGTGGAGAGGACGGTGTGCAGGCGCTCCAGGCGGTGGCTGGCGCGCGGCGTGACGCCGGCCTTGTCCAGCGTGCTCAGATATTTTGCGCTGGTGCCGAAGATCGAGATCCCTTCCAGGTCGATCAGGTCGATCAGGGCATCGGGTGCGGGATGAAACGGCGAGCCGTCGTAGAGCACCAGCGTGGCGCCCGTGGCCAGCCCGCTCGCCAGCCAGTTCCACATCATCCAGCCGCAGGTGGTGAAATAGAACAAGGTGTCGGTGGGCTTGAGGTCGACGTGCAGGCGGTGTTCTTTCAGGTGCTGGAGGAGGGTTCCGCCCGCGGAGTGGACGATGCATTTGGGCACGCCGGTGGTGCCCGAGGAATACAGAATGTAGAGCGGATGCGCGAACGGCAGTTGCTCGAAGTGCAGCTCCGGGGCCGGGCCGGAGCCGGTGAGCGCGTCCCACGGCAGGGCGCCGGAGAGGTCGGACGTCCCGCCTGCATCGAGCACCGGGACCAGGACGAGCGTTTCGATACTTGGAATTTGTGCGGCGATCTCGCCCACCCGCGGCGCGGCATCGATGGCTTTGCCGTTGTAGTGATAGCCGTCGCAGGCGAACAATACCTTGGGCGCGATCTGGCCGAAGCGGTCCAGCACGCCGGTGATACCGAAATCCGGCGAGCACGAAGACCATACCGCGCCGATGCTGGCGGTCGCGAGCATGGCGATCAGGGTTTCCGGTACATTGGGCATGAACGCCGCGACCCGGTCTCCCGGCGCCAGGCCTCGCGCCCGCAGCCCGGCGGCGACCCGTGCCACGGCGTCGTGGAGTTCGGCATGGGTCAGGGTGCGGCGGACGCCGTTTTCCAGGCGCCCGACCAGAGCGATGGCGTCATCGCGCCGGCGCAGCAGGTTTTCCGCGAAATTGAGCCGCGCGTCAGGAAACCAGTGCGCGCCGGGAAAGCGTGCGCCGTCCACCAGCAGCCGCCGCCCGAACTCCGAGCAGCGGATCCCGGTGAAATCCCAGATCGAGCGCCAGAACGTCTCCGGGTGGGTCACCGACCAGTGATGCAGGGCGGAGTAGTCCGGGAAGCGTTGTCCGTATTCCGCGTCCAGAAAGCGGGCGTAGGCCAGCATGTTGCTCTGGCTGACGCGCGCGTCGGACGGGCGCCACAGGGGTTGCGAAGTCATGGCAGGTGTGGACGCGATTCCGGCCCGGCCGTTGTCAATCCAGATACTCGAATACCTTCACCACCCGCTGTACGCCACCGATGCGACTGGCGATCGTCGCGATGCGGTTGGCATCGCGACGACTCACGCGGCCCATCAGGTACACCACGCTGTCTTCGACCACGACATCCACGCCGCGGGTGTTCAGGCCTTTCTCGGCGACCAGACGAGAAGTGACCTTGGTGGTGAGCCAGCTGTCGTTGGTGCGCGCGAGCACTGCCGTATTGTTGCGCACTTGCAGTTCATTGAAGACCTCGCGGGCGCCCTGGTACTTGCGCGCGGTATCGCCGGCGAGGGTTTTCATTTCTTCGGTCGGCACCTCGCCGGTCAGTAGCACCATGCGGTTGTGGCTGTTCACATTGACGTGAGCGGATTCCAGTTGCGGGTGCGCTTTCTTGATATTGACGGCGATCAGCGTCTCCATTTTAGCGTCGTCGACGGAGGTGCCGATCGACGGTTCCGCCTTGCTCTCCTGGAAAGGCCGGTCGGTCACCGCATTGAGGGCGGACGCACACCCGCCCACGGCGAGCGAACAGGACAGGGCTAACAGCAGCGCGCATTTACCGCGATGTTTCATGTTGCGGAACCTCCAAACAGGTGGTGTTCGATGAGCTCACAGAGACAGAAAATCGTCGATAGATGGATTTCCTGGGCATGAGCTTGGTTGTCGGTAGCGGGAGAAAGTTCGATGTCGGTGCCGTCCAGCTCAGCTGTCATGCGGTCGTCGCCCGGGCCGCTGAACAGGATACAGGGGATCTTCCGGCTGTGTGCGGCGCGCAGGGCGCCGGCGAGGCTGGCCGGACCGGAGCCGGGACTGACCAGCGCCAGGCAGTCTTCCGGCCCACCGAGCGCCCGTACCTGAAGCCCGACAAGATCGCCATCCGGTACGCCGGGATCGACATGGTCGTCGAGCAGAATGGCGGGCAGCGCCGGTCGCGCAAACTGGAATCCGCGCGCCACGCCGTGGTGCAGGCTGCCCGCCAGATGGCGGCCGACGCCGACACCGCAGACCAGCAGTTTGCCGTTGCGCAGAAAGGTAGTGGCGATGCGCTCCGCCGCCCGTGCGATATGCGGTGCAAGCCGCTCGCCGACCGCCATTTTGGCCTGGATGCCGCGGTGGATGCTGGCAATGACTTTTTCTTCCATGGTTCAGCGGCTAGGAGTCGTCGGCGCGAAACGCGTCGCGGAGCCATTCCACGGCATAGCCATCGGCGGCCGGAGATGTCGGGGGCGTCAGCAGCATGGCATCGAAACGACAGAGCGGCTCGGCGGATGAGCCGTTGGCGAGGAAATGGCGCGCGGCAGCTATGATGCGCTGACGCTTGCGCCGGTCGATGCTTTCCTCCGCTCCGCCAAAGGCGCTGCCCGAGCGCATGCGCACCTCGACGAAGGCCAGGATCCCGCCATCGTCGGCGATGATATCAATCTCGCCGCGCGCCGTCCGGTAATTGCGGGCAACGATGCGCAGGCCGTGACGCCGCAGGAAAGTTTCCGCCGCGCGTTCGGCGTCAGCCCCGCGGCCGTGCTGTTGAGGCTTCACTGCGCTGCGCTTTCCAGATACGCCCGACCATTGTGGAAGCGCGCCCAGGGTTGGATGCGGCGGATGTGTCGTCCCCCGTCCAGGACCAGCGTGCCGGTGTGGCCGGCGATGCGGATGTCGGCATTCGGCTGCGCTGCGGCCAGAAACGGGTGGATGAGATAGGCATCCGCGCCGAGGGCGAAGAACGGGCGGTAGGCCGCGGGCAGACTGGTCTCGGGGGCGGGCGTGGTCGGATCGGCGAGCGCCCAGGTCATGGTGCTGAAGTGGATGTCGCCGAGATCTTCGTCGCGGGCCACGTCGGCCACTCCCGCATAAATGGCCGATGTCGCGTACACCGGCAGATCCCCGGCGTACAGGAAATCGAGGGTCGGCTTGATCTGGCGTCCCTGGGTGGGATAGGCAACCAGAAATATCATGTCGATATCCGTGCGGCGGCGCGGCGGTTCGGTATCCGGGCCCGAGGGCGCGGCTGCGGCGCCTGCCGTGACGGCGAGCAGCGGCCGCAGCACGGGCACGAAATCCTTGAGAGCCATGTCGTAGATCGTTCCGGCCCGCACCTCGCCACCCAGCCGGGCGAACGTGTCTCTAAAGGCATCCAGTGCCCGCCGCCCCCAGGGGGTGTCGGGGACCAGCGCCAGTGCCGCCCGCCGGCCGTCCTGCCAGGCGCGGTGTGCCGCGGCTTCGGCTTCATCGGCAACGGACAGTGCGAGCGTATGGAAATTGGTGGCGGTCGACTCGGGCCCACCCTCCAGATCGTTGAGACCCAGTACGGGTACCGGCAGTGACGGTTCGGCTGCCAGGCGGGACAGGGCCTGCTGATCGAGTGGTCCGATCACCAGCTGCGCGCCCTCGGCGACGGCACGGTGATAGAGATCGAGCACGTCGCCTTTGGCGGCGTCATACAGTTTGATGTCGGGGGTAGTGGCGCCTCCCGCCTGCGCGGCGAAGGCGGCGGCCATGAATCCGTCGCGAATGGCGTCGGCGGCGGCGCCGTAATTTCCGGAGCCAGGCAGCAGCAGCGCGACCTGTTTCAGCGCCGGGACCGCCATGGACGCGTTGATCGCATCGACCGCGTTTCCCGACGTAGGTGCCGGCGGATTGGCCGCGCCGCCGTCGGTCTGTTCACGGCTGGCGAGCGCGAGCTGATACCAGCCGTGCAGGCGGGCATTGGCGGGTTCCGCCGCGAGTTTGGTCAGGGTGCTGGTCGGTGTGCGTTCGAGCACCTGCCAGATCGCCCGTTCTATTTCACGGCGCTCCTCCGGGTCGGTCAGCGCGCCGGTAAGCTCGGTGTAAGCGGCGACGCTGCTGCCTGTATCCCCCAGCAGCCCGAACAATTCGCCCTTGAGCCCGAGCCAGCGACGGTGGGCTTCCGGGCTCAACTGCTGTTGGCGCGCTACCAGCTCCGGATTGGACAGAAGGTCGCGGGCCAGCAGCAGGTCGCCCTCCTGTAGAGCGGCGTCGGCGCGATCCAGGTAATAACCGAGGCGGCGGTCGTCGGCCAGTGCGGAGGGGTCGATCTGACTGTAGAGTTGCAGGGCGCCGGCGGCATCGCCGGCGGCAAGCGCGGCGGCGGCAGAGGCAAGCAGCTTCGCGTTTTGCTGTTGCAGCGCGACCGAAACCGGTGCGCTTATCGGGCTGAGTGCGGGTGTTGCGGTGCCGTGGTCAGTCGAACTGCAACTGACAATGAGCAGGACGGTGGTGATCGCGGTGGCGATGGTGCCGAGCACGCGTTTAATGGACGAGAAAAGAATGGACGAGGAAAGAATGATGACCGGCACCCTGTACGTTGTCGCGACGCCTATCGGCAACCTGGCGGACATGGTACCGCGCGCCCTCGACATACTCAAAACCGTGGCACTGGTTGCGGCCGAGGACACCCGCCACAGCGGTCGCCTGCTGCGTCATTTCGGCATCGATACGCGCCTGGTCTCCTATCACGATCGCGGTGAAGTGGATCAGGGCGAGACCGTGCTGGCGGCGCTCGCCGAAGGGCGTGATGTAGCGCTCATCTCCGATGCGGGGACTCCGCTGATCTCCGATCCCGGCTACCGGCTGGTGCGCGCGGCGCGCGCGGCGGGCTTTGCCGTGTCGCCGGTGCCCGGTGCCTGCGCGGCGGTAGCGGCGCTCAGCGTTGCGGGTCTGCCCAGCGACCGCTTCGTATTTGAAGGTTTCCTGCCGGCGCGCGCCGGTGAGCGCCAGCGCCGTCTGGAGGTGCTGGCGCACGAGCCGCGCACCCTGATTTTTTACGAGGCGCCGCACCGCATTCTGGAGACGCTCACGGACATCGCGACGGTGTTTGGCGCCGAGCGCGAGCTGGTGCTCGGGCGCGAAATCAGCAAGGCCTTCGAAACCTTTCTCACGGGTTCCGCGGCGGAGCTCGGCGCCCGGGTCGCGGCGGACGTCAACCAGCGCCGCGGCGAACTGGTACTGATGGCCGCCGGCGCCCCGGAGCGGGCGCCCGAGGGTGACGATCTCGACCGGGTGCTGACCGTGCTGCTGGAAGAGCTGCCGCTCAAGCAGGCGGTCGGGCTTGCCGCCCGGATCACCGGCGCGGCGAAGAATCAGCTCTACGAGCGCGCGCTCGCGTTACGCGCGTGCTGAGGAGCGCCGCGACGACCGGACGCGCTCCTGCCGGGGAAAGTCTGCGCGCAGGAGACCGGGGATCAGGAGACAAGGGCGCCGGACAGCGCCCTTGTCTGGTAAAGGGGTCTGGCAGGAGGGGTCTGGTAGGCAGGACTTGCGTTCAGTACCCGCCGATTTTCGAAAATACCCTTTTCGGATTCTCCACCATCATGGTGTTGATGTCCTGGTCGCTCACCCCGGCTGCCTGCAACGCCGGCAGCACGTCGCGGGGCACATGCTCGTAACACCAGTTGGGCGCGAATTTCTCGATGTAGCTGCCATCGAAGAAGTCCTGGAAGCTGCACGAGTCGTGGGAGATCACCATCTGTCCCGCGAAGCCCTTGGCGCACAGTTTCGCCACCGTGCGCACCCGGTCGTCGGTGGGCAGCATGGCCTCCAGGCCGAAGCGGTCCATGCCGATGAAGCTGCCGCGATCGAGAATGCTCTGCAGGTAGTCGAGATCGGTGGAGTCGCCGCAGTGGCCGATCACCACCCGCGTGAGGTCGACCCCGAACTCGGCGAACGCGGTTTGCTGGTCGCGCGCGGAGGTATTGGAGACCGTGGTGTGGGTGGAAATGGGTACGCCGGTCTCGCGGTGGGCGATCGCAGCCGCCTGCAACAGCTTTTTGTTGAAGGCGTCGACGCCCGGGTTGTCGGTGGCGCACTTGATGACGCCGGCCTTGATGCCGGTATCGAGGATGCCGTCGCGGATATCGCGGACCATGTAGCCGGCGAGCGCCTTGGCGTCCCAGCCGTGCATCTGGGGTTCCTCGGTCCAGTAGAAGCCCGTGGGGGCGATGACGTGGACGCCGGTGGCTTCGGCCACCCGGCGAATGGTGTGGATGTCCCGCCCCAGGTTCACCGGCGTCAGATCCACGATGGATCTTACCCCGCGGTCGGCGGCGCGCTTCAGCGCCGCGATGGCCTTGGGTATCTGCTGTTCGGCGTCGTAGTAATTGGTGTAGTTCTGGCGCATGGACCAGTTGGCGACCACGATGTGCTCGTGCATCAGGCACATGCCCAGATCGTTGACATCGATCGGCCCGAGCGCGGTTTCTACGTGTGGCATGACAGTTCCCCCGAATGAGTTGTGGTTGTCCCGTGCGCCGGATGGCGCGTGCGGCGATATTGGTGGCGCGATGGTAGAAGAAGTGCCGGGTCGGCGAAAGGCTGCCACCTGCATTCGCCACCTGGGCTAGAATGGGCGTGAAGTCGGCTGGACAGTCGCTGTCTCGCGCAAGCGAGGTGGAGGAAAGTCCGGGCTCCATAGGGCAGAGTGCCAGGTAACGCCTGGGGGGCGTGAGTCCACGGAAAGTGCCACAGAAAATATACCGCCAAGCCACCGGGATCCTTCCGGCGGACGGTAAGGGTGAAATGGTGCGGTAAGAGCGCACCGCGCGCCTGGCAACAGGCGTGGCAGGGTAAACCCCACTCGGAGCAAGGCCAAATAGGAACCCCATGACGCGGCCCGTGTCGGGTTCGGGTAGGCCGCTTGAGGCGCGCGGCGACGTGCGTCCCAGATGAATGATTGTCCACGACAGAACCCGGCTTACAGGCCGACTTCACCACTTCAGTCGCCGTACCGCCCGGGTCGTTCCGGGCGGTGCGTGGGGCCGTCGCCACGCGCGGCGACTCCCGGCATCGCACACTTCACTAATCGCTTTAAGTTTGCGCCCCACCATTCTGATATATATCGAGTGATTTCCTTGATCGTTTCCGCGCGGCGGGCTTCGACACCAGATCGTCGCTTTTCCCCGCATTTTTAAGGTGTTTTGTGGTGATCGTCTGCTTGACTTTGGGTTAGGCGGGCATATAGTGGCTCGAATTGGGAGATTGTGGGAAATAGTGGGTTTCCCGGAGAATAGCCCGGCGGAGGCACCGTGTTTCGCGGCAATAACGAAATCAATATGGACGCGAAAGGACGCATGGCGATCCCTGCCCGTTACCGCGACGCGCTCACGGCCGGCTGTGACGGCCAGCTCGTGGCCACCATCGATATCGAAGACCGCTGCCTGTTTCTGTATCCGCTGCCCGCCTGGCAGGAAATAGAAGCCCAGATCGCCAAGCTGCCGACATTCAATCCCGACACCCGTCGCTTGCAGCGGTTGTTGATCGGCCATGCGCGTGAACTGGAGATGGACAGCAGTGGTCGGGTGTTGATTCCCCCGGAGCTGCGCACCTATGCAGGGCTGGATAAAGAGGTTGTGTTGGTGGGCCAGGGTCATCGCTTTGAATTGTGGAGTACCGACAGCTGGGCGGCGGGGCGCGAGCAGTGGCTTGTCGAGGCCGCCGGTGGACGGGCGATCCCGGCGGAAATGCAAAGCCTGTCGCTGTAGGAGCGGGCACTTGGACGAGGGCCCCGCGGGCGATCACCAAACAGTATTGCTGGAAGAGGCGGTGACGGCCTTGGTCACGGATTCGAATGGTTTTTACGTCGACGGCACCTTCGGGCGCGGCGGCCACACGCGCGCGCTCCTCGACCGCCTCGGGCCCGAGGGTCGGGTGCTGGCGCTGGACCTCGATCCCCAAGCCTGCCGCGTGGGCGCGGCACTGGCCGCACGGGACAGTCGCCTGGAGATGGTGCAAATGTCGTTTCGCGACCTGTTGCCGTACCTCGCCACGCGTCCGGTTCCGGTCTCGGTTGCGGGCCTGCTCCTCGATCTCGGCGTGTCGTCACCGCAGCTGGACGACCCGGCGCGCGGCTTCAGTTTTCTCCGCGACGGCGATCTCGACATGCGCATGAATCCCGACCAGGGACAGAGCGCGGCCGCCTGGCTGGCGGCGGCGAGCGAGACCGAAATCACCCGGGTGCTGCAGGAATACGGAGAGGAGCGTTACGCGCGCCGCATCGCCCGCGCCATCGTTCAGGCGCGGGCGCAGAAGCCGCTGTTGCGCACCGTACAGCTCGCGCAGGTCATCGCGGAAGCGCATCCGGCATGGCAGCCCGGTCGCCATCCGGCGACCCGGTCGTTTCAGGCGATCCGCATCCATATCAATGGCGAACTTGCCGCATTGCGCGCGGCGCTGGATCAGGTGCTCGAGGTGCTGGCGGTCGGCGGGCGTTTGGTGGTGATCAGCTTTCATTCCCTTGAAGACCGCATGGTGAAACGTTTCATTCGTGACGAACAGCACCCGCGCGTGCCCCGTGGCCTGCCCATCGAGGAGGCCCGTCTGGCGCGCCGCCTGCGCGCGCTGGGGCGCGCGATCAGCCCTTCGGCCGCCGAGGTCGCGGCCAATCCGCGCGCGCGCAGTGCCGTGATGCGGGTAGCGGAGAAGCTGGCGTGACGCGCGTGGTGATCGCGCTGTGGATGCTGGTCATGGTCACCGCGCTGGCGGCGGTGTCGGTAAGCCAGGATTGTCGGCGGATTTATATGCAATTGGCCCAGCATCAGCGCACCGAGCACCAGTTGCAGGTGGATTGGGGGCGCTATCTTCTGGAGCGCGGCACGCTGGCGTCGCCGGGCCGGATCGAAAAGCTGGGGATCGAGAAGTATCGCCTGCATGCGCCTGCCGTGCAGGACATCGTCATGGTGCCGCCATGACGCGCCGGGCGCCGCAGCAGCGCAAAATCGAATACTGGCGTTACCTCAGCCTGATGGTAGCCTTGGGCTCGTTGCCGATAGCGGTGTTGTGGCACACCGCCGGTCTGCAAGTATTCGAGCACAGCGACAAGGGCGCCCGCTTTCTGCAGATCCAGGGCGATGCCCGCACGCTGCGGGTCCGACCGGTTCCCGCTTATCGGGGCCTGATTACCGATCGCCATGGCGAGCCGCTGGCAGTGAGCACTGCCGTGGTGACGCTGTGGGCGAATCCGAAGGAGCTCCTGGAGAGCGGCAAGAGCCTTGAGCCCCTGGCGCGGCGGCTCGGCGTGCCCCTGGCGAAATTGCGGGAGAGCCTGGATCGCAATGCCAAACGCGAATTCATGTTCCTGGCGCGGCGGTTGACGCCCGCCGAAGCGAATCCGGTTCTCGATCTGAAACTCAAGGGCGTCTACGGACGCGACGAGTACAAGCGCTACTACCCCGCGGGCGAGGTCGCCGCGCAACTGGTCGGGATCACCAATGTCGACGACAGGGGGCAAGAGGGACTCGAACTGGCCTATGACCAATGGCTCGCGGGAGTGCCGGGCGAGCGCCGCGTCCTCCAGGACCGCAATACACGGGTTATCAAGGATCTGGAGCTCATCCGCAGCGAAAAACCGGGCAACGACCTCGCGCTCTCCATAGACCTACGCCTCCAGTACCTGGCTTATCGTGAGTTGCGCGCCGCGCTGGAAGAACATCGTGCCGCGAGCGGATCTGTGGTGATGCTGAATGCCCGCACCGGTGAAGTGCTGGCGATGGTGAGCCAGCCCTCCTTCAATCCCAATGCGCGCGGCGCGGGCGAGGTCAGTGCGCAGCGCAATCGGCCGGTCACCGACCTGATCGAGCCGGGTTCGGTGATGAAGCCGTTCACCCTGGTGGCGGCATTGGAAAGTGGACGGTTCCGGCCGGATACCCCGGTGGACACGGCGCCGGGCTACGTTCGCTTCGGCAGCAAGACCTACAGGGATCCCCACAGCTACGGGTTGCTGGATCTTACCGGTGTACTGGCCAAATCGAGCCAGGTGGGCACTACCAAAGTCGCCATGACCCTGGACCCCGAAAGTATCCGCAACGTGTTCGACCGGGTGGGCATTGGCCAGAGTCCCGGCACCGGGTTTCCGGGCGAAGGCCCCGGCGACCTGCCGAGCCGGCGCAAATGGGCGTCGGTGGAGCATGCGTCCCTGGCGTTTGGCTACGGTCTGACGGTGAGTCCGTTGCAGTTGGCGGGCGCCTATCTCGTGCTCGCGAATGGCGGCGTGCGCCGGCCTGTGACCTTGCTGCGCCAGGAACCGGGCGCATCCCTGCCGGCGGGCAAGCGTGTCATCGAAGCGAAGATCGCCGACGAAATTCGCGTCATGCTGAGGGCCGTGGTCGAGCATGGCACAGGTAAGCGCGCGGGGATTCCCGTTTACGCTTCGGCGGGCAAGACCGGGACCACCCACAAAGTCGGAACTGGCGGCTATCAGGCGCATCGTTACGTATCGCTGTTTGCCGGCATGGCTCCGGCCGACAATCCCGAACTGGTGACGGTGGTGGTGGTCGACGACCCTCAGACAGGGGGTTACTTCGGCGGCGCGGTCGCCGCGCCGGTGTTCGCCCGGGTTACCTCTGCGGCACTGCGCCTGCTGGCCGTACAGCCCCCGCTTCCCGAGGGGCCGCGGTCGGATGGGGTTGCCGATCTGACCGCCAGAGCCGCCAAGCGGACCGGGGTAGGTGCAGGGTGATGGCCGCACCGCGCCACGACGGCGATATGCGGCTGGCCGACCTGCTGGCTGATCCCGCGCTGCCCGGTGCCGTAACGGGGCTCCGGGTTCGGGGGCTCACGCTCGACAGCCGCAGCGTCGTGCCCGGTGATATCTTTCTTGCCCTGCCCGGGACTCGTCGGGATGGCCGCGATTTCATCGCCGCGGCGGCGGCGGCCGGCGCGGTTGCCGTGCTGGCGGAGGAGCAGGGCCTGGCCGCGTACACCGACCTGCGGTCGGCGATCCGGATTCCGGTGGTCCCGGTGCCCGGGCTGGCGGCGCGGATCAGCGCCATTGCCGGGCGCTTTTACGGCGAGCCCGGCGCGGCACTGACCATCACGGGGGTCACCGGCACCAACGGCAAGACCACCTGCACCCACTTGTTGGCGCAGCTGTTTGCATTGCTGGAAGCACCGGCCGGCGTCATCGGAACACTGGGCGCCGGGGTGCTGGACGGTCCCGTTGCGCTGGCCGACACCGGCGTGACGACGCCGGATGCCATCGTCACACAGCGGCTGTTGGCGGAATTCCGGGACCAGGGTGTACACCGGGTGGCCATGGAAGTCTCGTCCCACAGCCTGGATCAGCAGCGGGTGGCGGGGGTGCCCATGCACACCGCCGTGTTCACCAATCTGAGCCGGGATCATCTCGACTACCACGGCGACATGACGGCCTATCGCGCGGCCAAGGCGCGCCTGTTCCGGCAGCCCGGGTTGGCAAACGCCGTCATCAACCTGGATGACCCGGCTGGCGCCGAACTGCTTGGCGCATTGCCGGCCGGAGTTGTCGGCTACGGCTATTCCGCACAGGGCGGCGGCGCCGCGCTGCGGGCGCTCGACGCGCAGTTCAGCGCCGCAGGCGTGCGCGCCCGGGTGGTCGCGCCCTGGGGCGAGGGCACGCTGGTCAGTGCGCTGTCGGGCGGCTTCAACCTTGCCAATCTGCTGGCGGTGATCGGCGCGGCCTGCGTTCAGGGTTTCGAGCTGGCCGCCGTACTGGCTGCGGTTCCGCAACTGCGGGCCGCTCCCGGGCGCATGCAGTCGGTCGGTGGTGCCGAGGGTCCGCGGGTGGTGGTCGATTATGCGCACACGCCGGACGCACTCGAACAGGTATTGGCCGCACTGCGCGCAAGTGTCGCCGGCGGGCGGCTGTGGTGTGTGTTCGGCTGCGGCGGCGAGCGCGATCGCGGCAAGCGCCCCGGCATGGGTGCGATCGCGGTGGCGGGCGCGGACCTGGTGGTGGTGACCAGCGACAATCCGCGCGGCGAGGATCCCGACGCCATCATCGCCGAGATTCTGAGCGGTGTGGCCGCCAATCAACGCGACCGCCTTTTGGTGATCCCCGAGCGCAGGGCGGCCATCGCGCGGGCCATCGCCGCTGCCGACCCCGCCGATATCGTACTGATTGCCGGCAAGGGGCACGAAACCTGGCAGGAAATTGCCGGCGTGCGCTGGCCCTGCGACGACGCCGCCGAAGCGCGTCGCGCGCTCGCCGCGCGGGTGGGCCGGTCATGACCGTGCGCCCGCTGACCCTGTCGGAAGCCGCCGCGGCGTTCGGCGGCACCCTCATGTACCCCGATTGTCACTTCCAGCGCGTTGCGACCGACACCCGCCAGTTGCGCGGGGGCGAGTTGTTCGTGGCACTGCGGGGTGAGCGCTTCGACGCCCATCAGTTTCTTGCCGAAGCCGCCGCGCAGGCCTGCGGACTGGTGGTCACCCGGGCCGACAAGCACCTGAAGCTCCCGCAATGGATCGTGCCGGATACCGATGAGGCCTTGGGTCAACTCGCGTCCCTGGCGCGCGATCAGTTCGACGGCCCGGTGATCGCGATCACCGGCAGCAGCGGCAAGACCACCGTAAAAGAGATGACGGCAGCCATCCTGCGCGGTCTGGGACCGGTGCTGGCGACGCGCGGCAACCTCAACAACCATATCGGGTTGCCGCTTACCCTGCTGGGCAGCGAGCCCGAGCATCGCTTCGCGGTGCTCGAAATGGGCGCCAGTGCCGCCGGCGAAATTGCCTGGCTGGGCAGCATCGCGCGCCCGACGGTGGCACTGATCACCAATGTGCTGCCCGCCCATGTCGCCGGCTTCGGTTCCCTGGCCGGGGTGGCCGCAGCCAAGGGCGAGATCTACGCCGCGCTGGGGGCCAAGGGCACCGCAGTGCTCAACCTGGATATCGATTCCCGCTGGCTGAGCGAGTGGCGCGCCAGCTTGCCGTGCCTCGAAGTGCTGACATTCAGCCTCACGCGGCCGGACGCCGATGTCGGTGCAAAAGCCATCGCGATCGACACCGAAGGCTGCGCCAGCTTCAGGCTGCGTACTCCGCTGGGCGAGACCGCCATCCGCTTGCAGGTCGCCGGCCGCCACAATGTCGCCAACGCCCTTGCCGCCGCGACCTGTGCGCTTGCGGCCGGCGCCGGCCTGGATGCCATGGCGGCGGGCTTGCGAGCGGTGCTGCCGGCACCCGGGCGCATGCAGACCCGCCGTGGACGCAACGGCGCCCGGGTGATCGATGACAGCTACAACGCCAACCCCGGTTCGGTGAAAGCCGCTCTGGATGCGCTCGCGAACTTTCCCGGGCGGCGCTTGCTGGTGCTGGGCGATATGGCGGAGCTGGGCAAGGACGCCCAGGCCCTGCACCGCGAAGTGGGTGCTTACGCCGCGGCACGGGGTATCGATGCGCTCTACGCCTGCGGACCCCTGAGCGCGCTGGCGGCTGCGACCTTTGGCGCCGGCGGCCGCGCCTTTGCGGACAAAACCACGCTGACGCAGGCACTGATCGACCTCCTTGCCCCGGACACCACGGTGCTCGTCAAGGGCTCGCGTTCGGCCGGGATGGAAGACGTTGCGCGTCAACTCGATGCTGGGGAGGAAGCCGGTGCTGCTCTGGTTAAGTGATTATCTGGCCCAGTATTACCGCGGTTTTGGCGTGTTTCACTACCTCACGCTGCGGGCCATCATGGGCGCGCTGACGGCGCTGGGCATTTCGCTGCTGCTGGGTCCGGGCGTGATCCGTCGCCTCAACGCATTGCAGATCGGCCAGGCGGTACGCAGCGACGGGCCGCAGTCGCACCTGAGCAAATCCGGCACGCCCACGATGGGGGGTGCGCTCATCCTGCTGGCGATTTTCGCCAGTGCCCTGCTCTGGTCCGATCTCGGCAATCGCTATGTCTGGACGGTGCTGCTGGTGACCTTCGCCTTTGGCGCCATCGGCTGGGTGGACGACTATCGCAAGGTGGTAGCGCGCAACTCGCGCGGACTGCCGGCACGCTGGAAATACCTCTGGCAGTCGCTGGCGGGTTTGGCGGCGGCGCTGTTTCTGTATTACAGCGCGCAGTCCCCGGCGGCGACGCAACTGATCGTGCCCTTCTTCAAGCAGGTGAGCTGGGATATGGGCTGGGGCTACCTCCTGCTCACCTACTTCGTGATCGTGGGTGCCAGCAACGCGGTCAATCTGACCGACGGCCTCGATGGCCTGGCGATCATGCCCACGGTGCTGGTCGGCGGCGCGCTGGGGCTGTTCGCCTACCTGGTCGGGCACGCGGAGTTTGCCCAGTATCTGCATGTCCCTTTCATTCTCGGTGCCGGCGAGCTGGTGGTGTTTTGCGCCGCGCTGGTGGGCGCCGGGCTCGGCTTCCTGTGGTTCAACACCTATCCGGCGCAGATCTTCATGGGCGACGTCGGCGCGCTGGCGCTGGGCGCCGCGCTCGGCGTGATCGCGGTGATCGTGCGCCACGAAATCGTGCTGTTCATCATGGGCGGTATCTTTGTGCTGGAGACGGTGTCGGTCATCCTCCAGGTGGCGTCCTACAAGCTCACCGGCAAGCGCATCTTCCGCATGGCGCCCATTCACCATCATTTCGAACTCAAGGGCTGGCCCGAGCCGCGGGTGATCGTCCGCTTCTGGATCATCACCCTGATTCTGGTGCTGGTCGGTCTTGCCACGCTGAAGCTGCGCTGATACCGATATGGCCAGAGCCTTGCCCGCCAATGATCAGCGCACCGTGGTAGCCGGACTCGGTGCCACCGGCCTGTCGGTGGCCCGCCACCTGGCCGCGCAAGGCGAGATTTTTGCCGTGGTGGACACCCGCACCGCGCCGCCCGGCCTCGCCGCGCTGGCCGCGGAATTTCCCGAGGTTCCGGTGTTCCTCGGCGGTCTGGATGCCGAATTGCTCGCCCGCGCCACGCGCATCATCCTGAGTCCGGGGCTCGCATTGGCGGAGCCCGCGCTGGCCGCCGCTGCCGCGGTCGGGACCGAGATCATCGGGGACATCGAGTTGTTTGCCCGTGCGGCGCGGGCGCCGATCATCGCCATCACCGGTTCGAACGGCAAAAGCACGGTGACCGAACTGGTGGGCGCGATGGCGATCACGGCGGGCCGCCGGGTCGCGGTAGGCGGCAATCTGGGGACTCCGGCGCTCGATCTGCTGGACGACGATACCGAGCTCTATGTGCTGGAGCTTTCCAGCTTTCAGCTTGAAACCACAAAGGTATTGGGCGCCGCAGTTGCAACCGTGCTCAACATAAGTCCCGATCATCTGGATCGTTACCCCGATCTGGCGGCGTATCGCAGCGCCAAACAACGTATTTTCCGCGGCGCGCGGCACATCGTCTGCAATCGCGACGACCCGCAGTCCACGCCCCCGGACGCGATTCGCGCACCCTGTTCGAGCTTCGGACTCGGGCAGCCCCCGGGTGACGGCTTCGGATTGGCGATGGATGGGGATCGTCAATGGCTCGCCTTGGGATCGACACTGCTGGTGCCGGTCGACGAGATCGGCCTCAAGGGCCGTCACAACATCGCCAATGCGCTCGCCGCGCTGGCCCTCGGGCGCGCCGCCGGTCTGCCCATGGCGTCGATGGTCACCGCCCTGCGCAGCTTCACGGGTCTGCCGCATCGCTGTCAGCAGGTGCTGGCGCGCGATGGCATTACCTGGATCGACGATTCAAAAGCCACCAATGTGGGCGCCGCCGTCGCGGCTATCGAAGGTCTCGCCGGGGCGGCGCCCAACCTGATATGGATCGCCGGCGGGCAGGGCAAGGGCCAGACCTTCGCGGCGCTGGCGGCGGTGCTTCCCGGGCGGGTGCGCAAGGCCGTGCTCCTGGGTGAAGACGCCGATCGGATAGAGACGGCGATCGCCGGGCGCGTGCCGGTGACGCGCGTGGCGTCGATGGCGGCGGCCGTTGCGGCGGCGCGCGCGGCGGCCCGGCCCGGCGACTGCGTGCTGCTCTCGCCGGCCTGCGCCAGCTTTGACATGTTTGCGAACTACGCCGACCGCGGCGATCAGTTCGCGCGCGCCGCGCGGGCACTGCCATGAAAACGGCTGGGCAGGGGGAAAATCGTGACGGCGCGGCGTTCAAGGCGCAGGTGCTCCAGCAGGTGGGTAAATGGCTTCCGGTCGGGTCTCCACTGCTCCCGCGCGGCCTCGATCCCTGGCTCGCCGGCAGTGTGCTGGCGCTGCTCTCGCTGGGGTTGGTGATGGTCGCGTCGGCCTCCATCGGGCTCGCCACCGGCGCCGGCGACGCGCTGTTCTTTGTCAAGCGGCATCTGCTGTACCTGGGTCTGGCGGGCCTGCTCGCCGTTGTCGTGCTGCGGGTTCCGCTGGCATGGTGGTACGCCCAGAGCGCCACGCTGCTGATCGTCGCGGTGGTGCTGCTGGCGATGGTGCTGATTCCCGGCATTGGTCGTGAAGTCAACGGCAGTCGCCGCTGGCTGGCGCTGGGATCGTTTTCCTTTCAGGTGGCAGAGTTTGCCAAGCTCGCCATGGTGGTGTTCACCGCCGCCTACCTGCAACGCCGGCAATTGCACCTGCGGGAGGAGTGGCAGGATTTCGCCAAGCCCCTCGCGATTCTCGGTGTGCTGGCGGTGCTGATGTTGCTGCAGCCCGACCTGGGCTCCATCGTGGTGATCGCGGCGACCATCGTGATGATGCTGTTTCTCGCCGGTGTGCGCCTGGGGCAGTTTTTCCTGCTGATGTCGTTCGGTGCCGCGGCGCTCGCGGCTCTCGTGCTGTATTCGCCCTATCGGGCGCAGCGCCTGGTGGCCTATCTCGATCCCTGGGCGGACCAGTACGACAGCGGCTATCAACTGACGCAGTCGCTGATCGCGTTCGGGCGCGGCGGCTGGTTCGGCGTGGGTCTGGGCAACAGCGTACAGAAAGCGCTGTATCTGCCGGAAGCCCACACCGACTTTATCTTTGCGATCTTCGCCGAGGAATTCGGCTGGCTCGGTGTGGTGGCGGTAGTGCTGGTGTTCTCGCTGCTGGTGGCGCGCTGCTTTGCCTGCGCCCGCAGCGCGATGCAACGGCAGGACTGGTTCGCAACCTACATTGCGTTTGGCGTCGGGATTCTGGTGGCGGGTCAGGCCTTCATCAATATCGGCGTCACGGCCGGGCTGCTCCCCACCAAAGGACTCACCCTGCCGCTGGTGAGCTATGGCGGCAGCAGTCTGCTGGCGTCCAGTGCCATGGTGGCGCTGGTGCTGCGCATCGGTGCCGAGATGGAACAGCGCGCGGAAGTCGCGCGACAGGTGCGCCGTGAACGCAGTGGAGGTTAGGCGGGTGCTGATCATGGCGGGCGGTACCGGTGGCCATGTGTTCCCTGCCCTTGCGGTGGCCGACGAACTGCGCGCGCGTGGCTGCGAGGTGCACTGGCTGGGTACGCGCCGCGGCATCGAGGCACGACTGGTGCCGGAGCGCGGTTACCCGATCCATTTTCTCAAGGTCTCGGGGCTGCGGGGTGTGGGCATGCGGGCGCGGCTGCGTGGCTTTCTGGGTCTCGTCATCGCTGCTGTGCAGGCGTTGGCCGCGGTGCGCCGGCTGCGGCCCCAGGTGGTGCTCGGGTTTGGCGGCTTTGCGGCGGGTCCGGGCGGGATCGCCGCGCGGGCATTGGGAATTCCCCTGGTCATTCACGAACAGAATGCGATCGCCGGCACTACCAACCGGCTGCTGGCGCGGCTTGCGACCCGGGTACTGGGCGCATTTCCGGGAGTGCTGCCGGGCGCGCGTCAGTGCGGCAATCCGGTGCGCGCCGCCATCGCGGCGCTGGCCGTGACGCCGGCAGACCGATCTCATCCAGGCCCCGCACACCTGCTGGTGCTCGGCGGCAGTCTGGGGGCACGTGCGCTCAACACCCTGGTGCCGGCGGCGTTGGCGCTGCTGCCCGCGGCGGCGCGTCCGGTGGTGCGCCATCAGTGCGGCGAGACCCATCTGGAGGCCGCGCGCGCCGCCTACCGCGACGCCGGCGTGGCCGCCGAGGTGGTGCCCTTCATCGCCGATATGGCGGCCGCCTATGGCTGGGCGGATTTCGCGGTCTGCCGCGCCGGAGCACTCACCGTCTCCGAGCTTGCCGCGGCGGGTTTGCCCGCCATTCTGGTGCCCTATCCCCATGCCATCGACGACCATCAGTACCACAATGCCCGCTGGCTGGTGCAGGGCGGAGCGGCGCTGCTGTTCCGCGAAGAAACGCTCGACAGTGCGCAGTTGGCGGCGGCCATGACGGATCTGAGTACGGATGCTCCGCGCCGGGCCGCCATGGGTGCGCAGGCGCGTGCCCTGGCGCTGCCCGATGCCGCCCAGGCGGTGGCCGCGGCCTGTCTGGAGGTGGCGCGATGAGCGGGGTGTTTCAGGTGCCGGAAATGCGCCGCATTCGCCGTATCCATTTCGTCGGGATCGGCGGTGCCGGCATGAGCGGCATCGCCGAGGTGCTGCTGAATCAGGGCTATCGAATTTCAGGATCGGATCTGGCGGAAAGCGCCAACGTCCTGCGCCTGCGAGAGTTGGGCGCCGAAGTCTGGATCGGCCACGAGGGCGCCCAGGTGGAGGGCGCCGATGTGGTGGTGCAGTCGGCGGCGGTGACCGCGTCCAATCCCGAGCTGATGGCGGCGCGGGACGCGCGCATTCCCATCGTGCAGCGCGCCGAAATGCTCGCCGAACTGATGCGCTACCGGCACGGCATCGCGGTCGCCGGCACCCACGGCAAGACCACCACCACCAGCCTGATCGTGGCGATTCTGGCGGCGGCGGGGCGCAAGCCAACCTTCGTCATCGGCGGTCGGGTGAACAGCGCAGGCGCAAACGCGGGGCTCGGCGAAAGCCGCTACCTGGTGGCGGAGGCCGACGAGAGCGATGCGTCCTTCCTGCATCTGCAGCCCATGGTGGCGGTGGTCACCAACATCGATCAGGACCACATGGCGACCTATGATTTCGAGGTCGCCAAACTCAAGCGGACATTCGTCGAGTTTCTGCACAATCTGCCGTTTTACGGACTCGCGGTCCTCTGTATCGACGATCCCACCGTCCGCGAGCTGCTGCCCCAGGTGGCGCGCCCGACACTCACTTACGGCTTTGCCGAAGACGCGGATTTTCGGGTTACGGACGTCACCTTCGCGGCTTCCCGCTCCCGCTTTTCGCTGCACCGACCCGCCCGCGAGCCGCTCGCGATCGAGCTCAATATTCCCGGCATGCACAATGTGCTGAACGCAGCGGCAGCCGTTGCCATCGCGACGGACGAGGGCGTGGCCGACAGCGCCATCCTGACCGGGCTCGGCGGTTTTCAGGGCGTCGGTCGTCGCTTCGAGATACAGGGCGAGTACCCGGTCGACGCCGGCACCGCCATGCTGGTGGACGACTACGGCCACCATCCCGTCGAGGTGGCGGCGACCCAGCGCGCGGTGCGCGACGGCTGGCCCGACCGGCGCCTGGTGATGATCTTTCAACCCCACCGCTACAGCCGCACCCGGGATCTCTACGAGGATTTCGTGCAGGTGCTGTCCGGTTGCGATCTGCTGGTGTTGCTCCCGGTCTATCCCGCCGGCGAAGACGAAATTCCCGGTGCCGACAGCCGCAGCCTGTGCCGCAGCATCCGTTTGCGCGGTGTGCTCGATCCCATCTACGCCGACAGCATCGAGGCGGTACCCGACCTGCTGCGCAACCTGGTACGGGCCGGTGACATCGTGATCACCCAGGGCGCGGGCAATGTCAGCCGGCTCAGCCGCCTGCTGGCGGAAGGAGGTCTGGGCCGATGACTGCGATGCGTGCGGATCCGCGCAGCTTTGGCCGGGTGGCGGTACTCTACGGCGGGCGCTCCGCCGAGCGCGAAGTGTCCCTCAAGAGCGGCGCCGCGGTGCTGCGCGGGCTGCTGGAAGCCGGCGTCGATGCCTACGGGATCGATGCCGGAGCGGACCTGCTGCAACAGTTGCTGGCCACCCGGCCGGACCGGGTGTTCATCGCGCTCCACGGGTCCGGCGGCGAGGACGGCACCGTCCAGGGCGCGCTCGAATGGCTGGGAATTCCCTACACCGGCAGCGGCGTCAAGGCGGCGGCGCTCGCCATGGACAAGCTGCGCTGCAAGCAGTTGTGGCAGGGCGTGGGACTCCCCACCGCGCGCTTTGCCGTGCTGGAGGCCGGTTGCGACTGGGCGGCGGTACTCGCCGAGCTCGGTGGCGACGTGATGGTCAAGCCGGCCCATGAGGGCTCCAGTCTCGGCATGGCGCGCGCGCGCAGCGCGGCGGAACTGGAGCAGGCGTGGCGCGCCGCGCACGCCTATGACGCCTGCGTGATCGCCGAGTCCTGGATCGCCGGCGCCGAGTACACGATTGCGATTCTCGGCGCTCGCGCGCTGCCGGTGATCCGGCTCGAGACCGAGCGCGAATTCTACGACTACGAAGCCAAGTACCTGCGCGACGACACCCGCTATCTCTGCCCGTGCGGGCTGTCTGAGGAGCGCGAGGCCGAACTCCAGGCGCTGGCCTTGCGTGCCTTCGCAAGCCTGGACGCACGCGGCTGGGGGCGCGTCGATGTGATGGCCACTGCCGACGGCCAGTGGTGCCTGCTGGAAGTCAACGCGGTTCCCGGGATGACCGACCACAGCCTGGTGCCCATGGCCGCCGCCGCCGCCGGGTTGTCGTTTGCGGAGCTGGTGCTGGAAATTCTCGCCAGTGCCGTCTGTGGCGATGGCAAGGGGCGCGCGCCATGAGCGCGACGCGGCGCTTTCAGGGCGCGCGACCCCGCGACCGGGCACCTCGCGTCGATATCGGGCGCCTGCTGCGAGTGGCTGGCTTCACCCTGGTGCTGACCGCGGCGCTGACGGTGCTGGCAGCCGCCAGCCTGGTGTTGTACCGCTATCTGGATGCGCCGCTGCGCGTCGTTGCGGTGGACGGCCACATCCGCCACCTGGGTCGCGCCGAAATCGAGGATCTGGTCAGCCAGTACCTCGATGGCGGCTTTCTCACGCTGGATATGCGGGCATTGCAGCGCGGTCTTGAAGCCCATCCCTGGATTGCGAGCGTGCGCGCGCGGCGCGAATGGCCCAACGGCCTCTACCTCCATCTCGACGAAGAGGCGCCGGTCGCGCGGTGGCGCGCTGATGAATTCCTCAATAGCCGGGGCGAAGTATTGCCCGGTGTGTCTGCGGACGATTTCTCGAATCTGCCCGAACTGATTGGCAGCGAAGGTTCGGAGGCGGAAGTGATGGCCGCGTATCGCACAGCGGCAGAGCGCCTGGCCCGCGACGACCTGCGCGTCGAGCGCTTCGCCCGCGATGACGCCGGACTCAGCCTGCGGCTGGCCGGTGGCGCCGAGCTGATCCTGGGACGCGCCGACACGGATGCGCGTCTGGCGCGCTTTCTGGTGCTGTGGCGCAAGGGGCTGGCGGCACGGCGCGACGAATTGGCGCGCGTCGACGCGCGTTACGACAACGGCATTGCCGTGCGCTGGCGCGCGGCGCCACCCGCGGCGAACCCCGCCGGCTGAAGCGAGGACATTGTATGGGGAGAGGGTATGGCAGGCATTAGCGGCGAACAGATGATCGTCGGACTGGATATTGGCACTTCCAAGGTGGTGGCGATCATTGGCGTTGCGGGCCCCAGCGGACAGCTCGAGATCGTCGGGACGGGAATGCATCCGTCTTCCGGGATCAAGAAGGGCGTGGTGGTCAACATCGAATCCACGGTACACGCGATTCAGCGCGCCATCGAGGAAGTCGAATTGATGGCCGGCTGTCAGATCCATTCGGTCTACGCCGGTATCGCGGGCAGTCACATCCGCAGCCTCAACTCCCACGGCATCGTCGCCATCCGCGACCGCGAGGTGCACCAGACCGACATCGATCGGGTCATCGATGCCGCCCGCGCGGTGGCCATTCCGGCCGATCAGGAGATCCTTCACGTCCTGCCGCAGGAATTCATCATCGACAACCAGGAGGGCGTGCGCGAGCCCCTGGGCATGTCCGGCGTGCGCCTGGAAGCCAAGGTGCATCTGGTGACCTGTGCCGCCAATGCCGCCCAGAACATCAAGAAGTGCATCCGCCGCTGCGGGCTGGAGGTCGACGACATCATTCTGGAGCAACTGGCGTCCAGCTATGCCGTGCTCACCGAGGACGAGAAGCAGCTCGGTGTGTGTCTGGTGGATATCGGCGGCGGCACCACCGACATCGCCGTGTTCACCGAAGGCGCCATCCGCCACACCGGGGTGATCCCCATCGCCGGCGACCAGGTCACCAACGACATCGCCATGGCGCTGCGCACCCCCACCGCGCATGCCGAGGAACTCAAGATCAAGTACGCCTGCGCGCTGGCCCAGCTCGCCGGTCCCGACGAGACCATCAAGGTGCCGAGCGTGGGCGATCGGGCGCCGCGCAGTCTGTCGCGCCAGGCGCTGGCCGAGGTCGTGGAGCCGCGCTACGACGAGCTGTTCACCCTGGTGCAGTCCGAGTTGCGGCGCAGCGGTCTCGAGGACCTGCTCGCCGCCGGCATCGTCCTCACCGGGGGTACCGCCAAGATGGAGGGCGTGGTGGATCTCGCCGAAGAAATTTTTCACATGCCGGTGCGGCTCGGGATGCCCCAGAACATCCAGGGTCTCGCTGACATTGTTAACAACCCGATCTATTCCACTGGTGTCGGGTTGTTGCTTTACGGGCTGCAACAGCAGCAGGAAAACCGGAACGTGCCGAAGAAGGGGGCCGCCAGCGGACTCCTCGGACGTATCCGGCAGTGGTTTCAGAACAATTTGTAGGGCACGTTCAACTGGCAGCTTGCGCAAGGGGTAATCACATGTTTCAGATCGTGGACAGCATTCCGGAAACTGCTGAAATCAAGGTCATTGGGGTAGGCGGAGGTGGCGGCAATGCAGTGCGCCACATGATCGCTTGCCAGGTCGAGGGCGTGGAGTTCATCTGCGCCAATACCGATTCCCAGGCTCTCAAGGATATCCAGGGCGCGACCCTGCTCCAGCTGGGTAACGGCATCACCAAGGGGCTGGGCGCGGGCGCCAATCCGGAAGTCGGACGCCAGGCCGCGCTCGAGGATCGCGACCGCATCGCCGAGGTTCTGCAGGGCGCGGACATGGTCTTCATCACCGCCGGCATGGGTGGCGGCACCGGTACCGGGGCCGCGCCCGTCGTCGCCGACGTGGCCCGGGAGCTGGGTATTCTCACCGTGGCGGTGGTGACGCGCCCGTTTCATTTCGAGCGCAGCAAGCGGCGCGAAATCGCCGACGAGGGCATCCGGCAACTCAAGGATCGGGTGGACTCCTTGATCACGGTGCCCAACGAAAAACTGTTGTCGGTGCTGGGCAGGTCCACCAGTCTGCTGGACGCTTTCCGTGCCGCCAACGATGTATTGCTGGGCGCGGTGCAGGGCATCGCCGATCTCATCATCCGGCCCGGTATGATCAACGTCGATTTCGCCGACGTGCGCACCGTGATGTCGGAGATGGGCGTGGCGATGATGGGCTCGGGGAGGGCGTCCGGGGAAGGTCGTGCCCGCATCGCGGCCGAGGCGGCGGTCCACAGCCCGCTGCTGGAGGACATCGACCTGCAGGGCGCGCGCGGTATCCTGGTCAACATCACTGCGGGTCCCGACCTGTCGCTCGGCGAGTTCGCCGAGGTTGGCGACACCATCGAGGAATTCTCCTCTGACAATGCCACCGTGGTGGTGGGTACCGTGATCGATCCCGAAATGGGTAGCGAAATCCGCGTCACCGTGGTGGCCACCGGACTCGGCCGGCCGCAAGAGATCCGGCCGGTGATGACGACTGCGCGAACGCCCAAGGCGATCCACCCCAACGGCGACATCGACTACGGCGCGCTGGACAAGCCTACGATCACCCGCCGGCCGACAACCGAGGCGACTGCGCGCAAGCTGGATCTGCGCCAGGATGCCGATCTGGATTACCTGGACATCCCGGCGTTTCTGCGCCGCCAGGCGGATTGATGCCATGCCCATGACGCACAGCCCCTGATCCCCTTCCGGGGGCTGTGCTGTCCCGCGCCTTGAATGTCTTCCCGGTCAAGGCCACTCGTTGTGCGCCGCGCACGGACGCACACGCGGCTCGCTGGCGGCAGGATGTCCGGTTTTGCTACCATGGGGCGCCTTGGGTTTCGGTAAGGCATCGGTTTGATCCAGCAGCGCACACTCAAGAATGCGATCCGCGCGACCGGTGTGGGCTTGCACACCGGGCAAAAGGTGTTTCTTACCCTGCTCCCTGCCGAACCCGATACCGGAATCTGGTTCCGGCGCACCGATCTGAACCCGCCGGTTGACATCCGTGCCTGTGCCGAGAACGTGGGCGACACCACGCTCTCCACCACGCTGGTCAACGGCGATGTACGGGTCTCGACGGTAGAACACCTGCTCTCCGCGCTGGCGGGTCTTGGCATCGACAATGCGATCGTCGAGGTCACGGCACCGGAAGTGCCGATCATGGACGGCAGCGCCGGACCTTTCGTGTTCCTGATCCAGTCCGCCGGCATCGTCGAGCAGGCGCGGCCCAAAAAATTTCTGCGCATTCGCAAGGAAGTGTCGGTCGAACAGGATGGTAAAAAAGCCACCTTTCGCCCCTACGAGGGTTTCCGTGTGACGTTCGCGATTGCGTTCGACCATCCGCTGTTTGCGGCGGACGGGCTGCGGGTGACCGTCGATTTTTCCAGTACATCCTTTGTGAAGGACGTGAGTCGCGCCCGAACCTTCGGTTTCATGCACGAAATCGGCTACCTGCGCTCCAAGGGGCTCGCACTGGGTGGCAGCATGGACAACGCGATCGTGGTGGACGATACCGGCGTATTGAACGAAGGCGGACTACGCTACAAGGATGAGTTCGTCAAGCACAAGATCCTGGACGCGATTGGCGATCTGTATCTGCTGGGCTACGGTCTGGTCGGTGAGTTCGACGCCGAGAAATCCGGCCACGCGCTCAACAGTGCGCTGCTGCGCAAGCTGCTGCAACGACCGGACGCCTGGGAAGTCGTTACCTTCGAAGGCGAGGGCGAGGCCGTTCCCGTGTCCTATTCCCGCCCGCTGTTGGCGAGTTGAGTCGGCCCCTGGCATCGCGTACCTCAGGTGTCCGGGCGCGCGTGTGCTGTTCCGGACGGCCACGGCATGAATCCGGCACCTTATATACACCGCGTCATCCAGTGAAATAACATACAGCCCCATTTTCGGCAGGGTCCAGCGCGCTGCCGCCATTCGCCCCTACGCAAGCCCCGGGATATCCACGTGGTCGGTTTACTCAAGAAGCTCATTGGAACCCAGAATGATCGGGCGTTGCGCGCGCTGCGCAAGGTGGTGAAGGCCGTCAATAACCAGACCGGTCTGAGCGACCTCGACGATGCGGCCTTGCAGGCCAAGACCGGCGAGTTTCGCCAGCGCCTCGCGGACGGCGCGACCCTGGACGATCTGCTCCCGGAGGCTTTTGCGGTAGTGCGCGAAGCGGCGAGTCGCACCCTGGGCCTGCGCCATTTCGATGTCCAGCTCATCGGCGGCGCCGTTCTGCACCAGGGCCGGATCGCGGAGATGCGTACCGGCGAAGGCAAGACGCTGGTGGCGACGCTGCCGGCCTACCTCAACGCCCTCACCGGCGAGGGTGTTCATATCGTTACCGTCAACGACTATCTGGCGCGTCGCGATGCGACCTGGATGGGTCCGGTGTACCGATACCTGGGGTTGTCGGTCGGCGTGATCCAGTCCTTTGCCGGCCCCGGGGAGCCCAATTCCTTTCTCCTGTCCGACGCCGGCGACGAGCTGCTGCCGGTGAGCCGGCGCGAAGCCTACGCCGCCGACATCACCTACGGCACCAATAACGAATTCGGTTTCGACTACCTGCGCGACAACATGGCACTGAGCCTGGAGGACAAGAGTCAGCGCGGCCAGGCCTACGCGATTGTCGACGAGGTCGACTCCATCCTGATCGACGAAGCGCGTACCCCGCTCATCATTTCCGGTGTGGCCCGCGACAGTTCGGCGCTCTACCAGCGCATCGACAAGCTGGTGCAGGTGCTCAATCCCCACAGTGACGAGAACCCGGGCGACTTTACGCTGGACGAGAAAACCCGCCAGGTGGAGCTCTCCGAGGCCGGCCACGAAAAAATCGAGGGGCTGCTCGCCAACGCGGGGCTGCTCGGACCCGAGGACAGCCTCTACCAGGCCGTCAACCTGGGCCTGCTGCACCACGTCCATAACGCGCTGCGCGCGCGACACCTGTTTCACCGCGATGTCGAATACATCGTCCGCGACGGCGACGTGGTGCTGATCGACGAGCACACCGGGCGCACCATGCCGGGACGCCGGCTCTCCGAAGGCTTGCACCAGGCCATCGAAGCCAAGGAAGGCGTCAAGATCCACAGTGAAAGCCAGACGCTCGCGTCCACCACGTTTCAGAATTACTTCCGCCTCTATCGCAAGCTCGCCGGCATGACGGGTACTGCGGATACCGAGGCCTACGAGTTCCAGCAGATCTACGGCCTGCAGGTCGTGGTGATTCCGCCGAACAAGCCCGTCATCCGCAAGGACCTCAACGACCTGATCTTCATGACCCAGGCCGAGAAGTACAACGCCGTCGCCGACGACATCGTCTCCTGCCGTGACATGGGTGCTCCGGTGCTGGTGGGTACCGCGTCCATCGAGAGTTCCGAGCTGCTGTCCGCGGAACTCAAGGCGCGCGGCATCGAGCATCAGGTGCTGAACGCCAAGTTTCACGAAAAGGAAGCCCAGATCATCGCCCAGGCGGGGCGGCCCGGGACCGTCACCATTGCCACCAACATGGCCGGCCGCGGCACCGACATCGTGCTGGGCGGCAACCTGCACGCCGAGCTTGCCGCGCTGGAAAACCCCAGCCTGGAGGAGATCGCCCGCGTCCGGGCCGCGTGGGAGGAGCGCCATGCGCAGGTGATCGCGGCCGGCGGTCTGCACATCCTCGGCACCGAACGCCACGAATCGCGGCGTATCGACAACCAGCTGCGCGGCCGTGCCGGCCGCCAGGGCGATCCCGGCCTCAGCCGGTTCTATCTGGCGATGGAAGACAACCTGATGCGGCTGTTCATCACCGACCGCGTCAAGGGCATGATGGGTGCGCTGGGCATGGATCAGGGCGAGGCCATCGAGCACCGCATGGTCACCAACGCGGTGGAAAAGGCGCAGCGCAAGGTGGAAGGCCGCAACTTTGACATCCGCAAGCAGTTGCTTGAGTACGACGATGTCGCCAACGACCAGCGGCAGGTCGTCTACCAGCAGCGCGACGAGCTACTGGCCGCGGACCACATCACCGACATCATCGAGAATCTGCGCCGGGACGTGGTCCGGGAACTGGTCGACCGCTTCATCCCGCCCGAGAGCCTGCCCGAGCAGTGGGATATCCCGGGGCTGGAAGAGGAATTGCAGCGCGAGATGAACCTGGAGTTACCGGTTGGGCAGTGGCTGGAAGCGGATGACCGGCTCGCCGAACCCGGGCTGCGGGAACGTATCCAGGCGGCCGCCGACGCCGCCTACGCCGCCAAGGTGGCGGAGATCGGCCCCGACATTCACCAGATCGAAAAACAGGTGATGTTGCAGGTGCTCGACAACCACTGGAAGGAGCACCTCGCGGCCATGGATCAGCTGCGCCAGGGTATCGGCCTGCGCGCCTACGCCCAGAAGAACCCCAAGCAGGAATACAAGCGCGAAGCCTTCGAGATGTTTCAGGACCTGCTGTCGCGCATCAAGCACGACACGGTGCGCTTTCTGGTGCGGCTCCAGGTTCGCCGCGAAGAAGACATCAACGCCCTGGAGCAGCGCCGCCGCGAGGAGGAAGCCCGGCAGCGGCTGGCCTTCCAGCACGCCGAGGCCGCCGCTCTGGGAGCAGAAGCGCTGGCCAGCGCCGGCGGTGCGCCGCGCGCGCCGACGCCCTTCGTGCGGGAAGACCTCAAGGTGGGACGCAACGAGCCCTGCCCGTGCGGCTCCGGCAAAAAATTCAAGCAGTGCCACGGCCGGCTATGAACGCCGCCGGATGGATTGCGGGAGTCCGTCATGGCCGTGGGTGAAGGTGCCTTGCCGCCGCTCCATCCGATTGCGGGTGTGCGTCTGGGTACCGCGAGCGCCGGGGTAAAAAAACCGGGCCGCCGCGATCTGGTGGTCATCGAACTGGCTGCCGGCGCCACCAGCGCCGGGCTGTTCACCCGCAACGCCTTCTGCGCCGCGCCGGTACAGGTGGCGCGCAGCCATCTGGCCCAGGCCGCGCCGCGCTATTGGGTGATCAATACGGGTAACGCCAACGCAGGGACGGGTTCCGATGGCCTGGTCCGGGCCGCGTCCGTGTGCGCGGCACTGGCGGCGCACACCGGCGTCGCGACCGAGCAGGTCCTGCCATTCTCCACCGGCGTCATCGGCGAACCCCTGCCCGCCGAGCGCATCGTCACCGCCCTGCCGGCCGCGGTTGCCGCGCTGGACGCGGATGGCTGGGCGCTGGCGGCGGAGGGCATTCTCACCACGGACACCCGGCCCAAGGGCGCGAGCCGCCAGGTGCGGCTGGCGGACGGCGCGACCCTGGGGGTCACCGGGATCGCCAAGGGCGCCGGCATGATCCGGCCCGACATGGCGACCATGCTGGCGTTCGTGGCGACGGACGCGCGGGTCGGCGCGCCGTTGCTGAAGAACATGCTGGTTACCGCCGCCGAAAAATCCTTCAACCGCATCACCATCGATGGCGACACCTCCACCAACGACGCCCTGATGCTGGCCGCGACGGGCGCCGTCGCCACCGAACTTGACAGCGCCGCGCTGGCCGCGCTCGGTGAAGCCGTCACCGAAGTCTGCATGGAACTGGCCCAGGCCGTGGTGCGCGATGGCGAGGGCGCCACCAAGTTCGTCACCATCGTCGTGGCGGGCGGCGGCAGCAGCGCCGAATGCCTGGCGGTGGGCTACGCGGTCGCCGAATCGCCTCTGGTCAAGACCGCGCTCTTTGCCTGCGATCCCAACTGGGGGCGGATTCTCGCCGCCATCGGGCGCGCCCGGGTGGCTGCGCTCGATGTCGAGCGCATCAGCGTCTGGCTCGACGAGGTGCTGATTGCCGAGCGCGGCGCCCGCGCCGCCAGTTATACCGAGGCCGCCGGGCAGGAAGTCATGGCGCGCGCCGAAATCACCATCCGCATCGAGCTCGGGCGCGGCGCCTGTGCCGAGACGCTCTGGACCACCGACCTTTCCTACGATTACGTGCGGATCAATGCCGAGTACCGCACCTGACACCGGGTTGCCCCCGGTGCGGGTGGTGGCGGGGGTGATCCATGCCCGCAGCGGTAATCGGGTCCTGATCGCGCGCCGACCGACCGGCAAGCATCAGGGCGGACTCTGGGAGTTTCCGGGCGGAAAAATCGAGCCGGGCGAAACGCCGGCTGCGGCGCTGGCGCGCGAGCTGGCCGAGGAACTGGCGATCGCGGTGGACCGCAGCGAGCCCTTTCTGGTGATCGAGCATCGCTACCCCGACCGGCTGGTGGTGCTCGATGTGTGGCGCGTGCTGGCGTTCACCGGCGTCGCCGTCGGCAACGAGGGGCAGGAGATCGCCTGGGTGCCGGTCGGTGATCTCGCCCAGCGACCTTTCCCCGCCGCGAATCAGCCGATCATCGCGGCGCTGTGCGGCGCCGATCCCGCGCTTATTCCGGGCTGAGGTCGTCCTCCGGCGCATCCCATTCCGCCACCGGCTCGGCGGGGATGCGGTGGCGTTCCGCCGCCCATTCGCCCAGATCGATTTGCCGACAGCGGGCGGAACAAAAGGGCCGCTCCGGGCTGCGCGGTCCCCAGGCGACCGTCTTGCGGCACGTCGGGCAGCGCACGATCAGCGCGGTTTCGCTCATGGGGTACTCTCCTGTGGTTCCCGCGCCGGTTTGGCCCGTTCGGCTTCCGCCGCCAGCGCCAGGTAGGTCTGGTGCAGGGCCGCGACCTGGGCCGCCAGCGCTTCGGGCGGACCTGAATTGTCGATGCAGTCGTCCGCGCGCTCCAGACGGTCGGCGCGGCTCATCTGGGCGGCCATGATGGCGCGGATCTGTTCCGCGCTGTTGCCGTCCCGCGCCGCCGCGCGGGTTACCTGCACGTCCTCGGGGACATCCACCAGCAGCGCGCGGCGCACCATGCGGTGCTGGCTGCTCTCGAACAGCAGCGGCGACTCCAGTATCGCGTAGGGTCCGGGCGCCGCATCGAGCTGCGTGCTGAGCCAGGTGCCGATCCGGGGATGCAGCAGTTGCTCCAGCCAGCGCCGCTCGTCGGCATTGTTGAACACCAGTTGGCGCAGCGCCGCGCGGTCGAGACTGCCGTCGGGCTGGATCACGCCGGGGCCAAAGTGCTCGGCGATCGCCGCCAGCGCCGGCGTGCCCGGTTCCACGACCGCGCGGGCCGCCTGATCGGCGTCCACCACGCGGATGCCCAGGGCGCGAAACTGTTCCGCCACCGCGCTCTTGCCGCTGCCGATACCGCCCGTGAGACCGATGATGTACATAGCGTCCGCGCCAGCTTTTTGGGGTCGTCAGTGTAGGGTGGATGGACGCTGCGCTGCCACCCGGTTGTCGGCGGCGCCTGGACCCCCGCTTTCGCGGGGGTGACGGGAAGAGACGCGGGGGTGACGGGAAGGGACGCGAGGACGACGGGAAGGGGACGAGGGAAGGGGACGAGGGAAGGGGACGAGGGAAGGGGACGAGGGAAGGGGACGAGGGAAGGGGACGAGGGAAGGGGACGAGGGAAGGGGACGAGGGAAGGGGACGACACACCTGCCGTCATTCCCGCGC
>JBFXFL010000002.1:150252-154345 GCA_050179115.1 Porticoccaceae bacterium
GACGCGGGGGTGACGGGAGGAAGCTCGCGCGTGGCGAACAGCGTCAGTCCAGCAGCCCGTACCAGCCGTTCAATGTGTCGCCCCACATCAGCGCCAGCCAGCCCGCCAGGGCCAGAAAGGGTCCGAAGGCGAAGGGTGCCCGGTGCGGGTGGCGTTTGAGCAGCAGGGCGGTGGTGCCGTAGAGCGCGCCGGTCAGGGAGGCGATGAGCAGGAGCAGGGGCAACTGCTGCCAACCCAGCCAGGCGCACAGCGCCGCCAGCAGTTTGAAGTCGCCGTAGCCCATGCCTTCGCGGCCGGTGGCGAGGCGAAACAGCCAGTACACCGACCAGAGCACCAGATAGCCCGCCGCCGCGCCCACCACGGCGCTCGACAGGTCCGTGAAGGTGCCGCCCAGGTTCACCAGCAGTCCGAGCCACAGCAGCGGCAGGGTGATGACATCCGGCAGCAACTGGTGATCCAGGTCGATGCCGGCCAGCGCCACCAGCGCCCAGGTGAGCAGCAGTGCCATCAGCGCCTGGAACGTGGGTCCGAACTGCGCCACCACGGCGACGGTCAGCAGGCCGGTACACAACTCCAGCACCGGGTAGCGCAGGGCAATGGGCGCCGCACAGTGCCGGCAGCGTCCGCGCAGCAGCAGCCAGCTCAGCACCGGGATATTGTCCCGGGCGCTGATCGGCGTGGCGCAGGCGGGGCAGCGGGAGCGCGGCACCACCAGGTTGAAGGTCTCCCGGGCCGGTGGTGGGAGGGAGGCGCTCGCATCCGGCTCGGCTGTATCCGGCTCGGCTGCATCCGGGTCGGTCATGGGTTCCGGGCCGGCGCTCGACGCGTTGGTCCACGCGAGCGCCTCGTGCTGCCAGGCGCGCTGCAACTGCACGGGAAGCCGGTAGATCACCACATTGAGGAAACTGCCCACCAGCAACCCGAACAGCAGCGCCGCGAGGAGCAGCACCGGTTGCGGCAGGTCGACGAACACCAGCTCGACGAACACGAAGTCGGGAATCGCGGCGCTGCCTTGCGGTGGTTTGCGTTAGAGCACGTTGCCGAGGTTGAAAATCGGCAGGTACATGCCGATCAGGAGTCCGCCCACCAGAACCCCGAGTATCGCCATGATCATGGGTTCGAGCAGGGTGGTCAGGTTGTCCACCGAGTGGTCGACCGCTTCTTCGTAGTGATCGGCGGCGCGCGACAGCATGTCGTCAAGGGCGCCGGACTCCTCGCCGATGGCGGTGAGCTGCAACAGCATCACCGGGAACACGCCGGTGGCGCGGAGTGAGGTATTGAGCGTGGTACCGGTTGCCACTTCGTCCCGCACTTTCAGCACGGCGTCCCGGTAGACAGCGTTGCCCGCAGCGCCGGCGACGGATTGCAGCGCCTCGATCAGCGGCACGCCGGCCGCAAAGGTGGTGCTGAGGGTGCGTGCGAAGCGGGCAATCACCGCCTCGTTGAGGATTTTGCCGATGATGGGGATCTTGAGCATCATCCTGTCGACCAGGTCCGAAAATCGCAGCGAGCGGCGCCGCGCCTGCCCGAACGCAAAGCCGCCGGCGACAGCGACCCCGAGCACGGGCAGCCACCAGTTCTGGGCAAACTCGGAAATACTCAGGATCAGCAGCGTGAAGGCCGGCAGCGAGCCGCCGAACGAGTCGTAGGTCTCGGCAAAGGTGGGTACGACCTTGACCAGCAGCACCCCGGTGACGACGATCGCCACCAGCAGCACCGCCGAGGGATAGGTCATGGCTTTTCGGATCTTGCGCTTTAACTGCTCGGTTTTTTCCTTGTAGGTTGCCACGCGCGCCAGCATGGTCTCCAGGGTGCCCGATTGCTCGCCGGCTTCGATCAGGCTGCAAAACAGATTATCGAAATATCTGGGATGGGCGCGCAGTGCCGGCGCGAAACCGGAGCCCGACGAAACATCGCCGTGGATTTTCTGGATGAGTTCGCGCATGGTCGGATTGGCTTCGCCTTCCATGACGATTTCGAACGCCTGCACCAGCGGTACCCCGGCCCGGGTCATGGTCGCCATCTGACGCGTAAAGGTGGCGATGTGGGCGGGTTTGATTTGCTTCGCGCCAAACAGCGGCTTGGGTTTTTTCCGGATGACGCGCGGCTGGATCCCCTGCTTGCGCAATTGCGCCTTGACCATGGCGGCCGTGAGGCCGGCGATTTCGCCTTCGACGGCTTTCCCGTCGCGGCTTTTTCCCTTGTACAGGTAGATTTGTGTCGCAGCGGTAGCCATTAGTCCGTTGTCACCCGATTCGCTTCTTCCAGGCTGATTATACCTTCAGCCACCTTTTTCAATGCCGATTGGCGCAAGGTTCTGAAACCTTCGCGGCGCGCCGCTTCGCCGATTTCCAGCGAGTTGGCGCCCTCCATGATCAGTCGCGCCACCGCGGGGGTTACCTTGAGTACTTCATAGATACCGACCCGGCCCTTGTAACCGAGATTGCATTTGGCGCAGCCGACCGGTCGGTACACCTTGATCTGGTCCAGTGGCATCTGGATGCTGTCAAACCCGGCTTCCTTGAGCACGGCGCGGGGCAGATCCGCCACCTGCTTGCAGGTGCCGCACAGGCGCCGCGCCAGGCGCTGGGCCATGATGAGAATCACCGAGGTGGCGATGTTGAACCCGGGTACTCCCATGTTGGCGAGCCGGGTGAGCGTCTCGGGCGCGCTGTTGGTGTGCAGGGTGGAAAGCACCAGGTGGCCGGTCTGGGCCGCCTTCACCGCAATTTCGGCGGTCTCGAGGTCGCGGATCTCGCCCACCATCACCACGTCCGGGTCCTGACGCAGAAAGGCGCGCAGCGCCTCGGCGAAGGTGAGCCCCACGCGCGGATTCACCTGCACCTGGTTGACCCCTTCCATGTAGATTTCCACCGGGTCTTCGGCGGTCGAGATATTGACCTCCGCCGTGTTGAGGATATTGAGTCCGGTGTAGAGCGACACCGTCTTGCCCGAACCGGTGGGGCCCGTCATCAGGATCATGCCCTGGGGTCGCGCCAGGGCCTGGACATAGGCTTCCTGCTGGTCCGGTTCGTAGCCCAGCGCCTCGATGCCCATGCGGGCGGCACCGCCATCGAGGATCCGCAGCACGACCTTCTCGCCGTACTGGGTCGGCAGGGTATTGACCCGGAAGTCGATGGCGCGGGCCTTGCTGATACGGATCTTGATGCGCCCGTCCTGGGGCATGCGACGCTCCGAGATGTCGAGCCGGGCCATGATCTTGAGACGGGCTGCGAGCCGCGGCGCCAGGGCCGCCGGCGGCTTGGCCACTTCCTGCAAAATGCCGTCGGTGCGAAACCGTACCCGGTAGCGCTGTTCATAGGGCTCGAAGTGGATATCGGAGGAACCCCGACGGATCGCGTCGAGCAGCACCTTGTTGATGAAGCGGACGATGGGCGCGTCGTCGGCGTCCGGGTTGAGCGTGGTCTCCTGATCGACGTCGCCGCCGCCCAGTTGCTCCAGCTGGAAATCTTCCAGCCCGCCCGTGGCGGCGTCGAGGTCGCTGTCCTGGACATCGAGGAAGCGCGCGACATGGGTGCGGAGCTTGTCGAACTCGACCACCACCAGATCAACACTCATGCCGGCCTGGAACCGGATTTCGTTGAGCGCGCGGTCATCCGTGGGATCGCCGACCGCGATACTGAGCCGCCCCAGATGGTTGCGCAGCGGCAGCGCCATGTACTTGGCGACCAGCTTTGGATCCAGCAGATTGCGCGGGCAGGCAGAAAGGTTGATGGCGCCGAGATCCAGCAGCGGGAGCCCGAACTCGGCGGCGGTGGCCTGCGCCACTTGCTGCGGCGTCAGGATATGCGCTTCCACGAGGTGCTGGATGAGAGAAATCTTCGCGACACTGGCGTCGTTCAGCGCGGTGGTCGCCGAGGCTTCATCCAGCAAACCGTCCACAACCAGCCGCCGGGGCAGCCCTCGCAAAACCTGGTTGCGCACGTTCATGGCGCTGGTCCTGTGGTCGGTCCTGTGGTCATTGTTTCCATGGAGTGCCGTCGACCCCGGTTGCTGCGTCATGCCCGTGATGGTAAGAGCGCCGCCGCGCCCTGTCCACACAAGTCGGCGTTAGCCTCCCGTCGTTCCCGTG
>JBFXFL010000003.1:0-2230 GCA_050179115.1 Porticoccaceae bacterium
CGGTCGGCACCGATGCCTACAACCAAAACCTGTCACAACGCCGTGTGGCCGCGGTGAAGGCCAAGCTGGCCAAGGACTATGGCATTGCGGCGAACCGCATCTCGACGGTCGGCTACGGCGAGAGCCGGCCGATTGCCGACAACGCCACTGCCGAGGGTCGGGCGAAAAACCGGCGCGTGATCGGGCAGCTGAGCTATACGGAAGTGGCGCCCGAATAAACGGGTCACCCCTGGGTCTGACTGATAACGGCGCCTGCGGGCGCCGTTATCATTTTGAAGCGGGCGGACGCGGATTTTGCAGCATGGCAAGGAGACTGGGCCGCGGTCTGCCGTGGCGCCGCGCTGGGCCGATTGCGCGGGAGGCGGCGACGCAAACTTCGGCGTACACTGTTCCACCTCAACTGGGTATGGGGCAGACACCTACGGATTCAGGCACTGAATCCAGCTTCCGGTACCTTGGCGATCTCCAGGATAGAACCCGATATTCGTGATGAGCAGTGAAACCTCCTCCGACCTTCATCTGAAGGTACGCAACCTGACGATGGACGACTATCCCCGGCTCAAGGAGCTGATGGACGAAGTCTACGCCGACATCGCCGGAGCCTGGCCGGAAAGTTCAATCCGCTCACTGATCGCCGATTTCCCCGAGGGGCAGATCGTGATCGAGGACCACGGCCGGGTGGTAGGCGTGGCGCTGAGCGTTCGCTGCAACTATGAGCGCTTCAGTCGTCAGCACACCTACGAGGATCTGATGGCACGGCGCGATCGCATTCGTCACGATCCCGACGGCGACGCGCTCTATGGCATGGATGTGTTCGTCGACCCCGATTATCGCGGTCTGCGGCTCGGGCGGCGGCTTTACGACGTGCGCAAGGATCTGTGCCGCAACCTCAATCTGCGTGCCGTCCTGGCCGGCGGGCGCATCGTCAACTACCACGAACACGCCGACACCCTGTCGCCCATCCAGTACATCGACGCGGTTCGGCATCGCGAGATCCACGACCCCATCCTGAGCTTCCAGCTCGCCAATGACTTCGAGGTCAAGCGGCTGCTGCGCGCCTACCTGCCGGCGGACGAGCGCTCGCGCGGGTACGCCACTCTGCTCGAATGGAACAACATCGTCTACGAACCGGAAAACCTCCCTATCGGCAGCATCCGCAAGTCGGTGGTGCGGGTCGGCGTGATGCAGTGGCAGATGCGGCAGAGCCGTTCCTTCGACGAGTGGCTGCGGCAGGTGGAATTCTTTGTCGACTGCGTGGCCGACTACAAGTCCGATTTCGTGCTGTTTCCCGAGTTTTTCAACGCCCCGCTGATGGGGCTGGGCGACCAGAGCAACCAGTTCGAGGCGATCCGCTTCCTTGCCACCTTTGCCGATCGGAGCATCGAGGCAATGGCGCAATTTGCAGTCTCCTACAACATCAACCTCATCGCGGGCAGCATTCCCGTCATCGTCGGCGACAAACTACAGAACCACGCCTATCTGTGCCGACGCGATGGCACCATCGCCATGCAGCCCAAGCTCCACATCACGCCCCACGAGCGCCGCGACTGGGTGATCTCCGGCGGCGACAGCCTGCAGGTGTTCGACACCGACGCCGGGCGCATCGGGATTCTGATCTGCTACGACGTCGAGTTTCCCGAGCTGGCGCGACTGCTCGCCGAACAGGGTATGGATATTCTCTTCGTGCCCTTCTGGACCGACACCAAGAACAGTTTTCTGCGCGTGCAGCGCTGCGCCCAGGCACGCGCCATAGAAAACGAGTGTTATGTAGTCATTGGCGGTAGCGTGGGTAACCTGCCGCAGGTACAAAACGTCGATCTCCAGTACGCCCAGTCCGCGGTCTACACGCCCTCCGACTTTGCGTTTCCCCATGACGCCATAATTGCCGAGAGCACCCCCAACACGGAAATGGCGGTGATCGCCGATCTCGATCTGGATCGCCTTACCCGACTGCGCCACGAGGGCGCGGTCACCAACCGCAAGGACCGCCGGGACGATCTGTTCAGTCTGCTGTGGCGGAAGAATTCCGGCGTCGTTTCGCGATAGCTGCCGTCCGCACGGATTTCCCACCCAGGCCGGGCAGCTCGTGCTGTTCGATGACCACGAGCACCCGGACGCGTGGCGACTGCCGGCGGACACCGGCGCGGCCCAAGGCGCATGGCGCCGGCCGTTGAATTGGCCGCTCCAGGCGGTAAGCTGGTGATGCCAAAATAACAGCCCACCACGGACC
>JBFXFL010000003.1:2330-3785 GCA_050179115.1 Porticoccaceae bacterium
GGCATGTATGCGCTGGTGCTGGAATCCCCCGATCTGCCGGCAACCGCCAGGTCGCTCGCCGGCCACGGCATCCGGGTGCACCCGGCGGCGGATAACCGCAATGTGCTGGAAGTTCCGCGCGAAGATGCCTTCGGCGCCCTGATCCGGATCCAGGCGGCCTGACCGGTTGCGCTCGCCGTTCTGAACTCGCCGTTCCGAAAACAGCGCGCCCGCGCAAAAACCATCACCACCAAAACAGCATCGAGGACAGCGTCCCATGAAATCTCCGCTCGACGGAATCCGCATTCTGGAACTGAACCGGGTCGCGCCCGGTTCCTTCTGCACCATGATGCTGGGCGACATGGGGGCCGAGGTTCTCAAGATCGAAACCCCGGCCCGCCCGGGTGCCAGCAAACACATGGGCGCGAAGGATGACGATCTCTGGGTGCGCTCCGAATTCGCCAACCGCAACAAGCGGAGCATGACGCTCAACCTGAAGGATCCGGCAGCGCAGACGGTATTGCACGAGCTGGCGGCGAAGTCCGATGTGGTGATCGAAGGCTTCCGCCCCGGCGTCGGCGCGCGGCTGGGCGCGGATTACGCGACCCTGAGCGCAATCAACCCGCGGCTGGTGTATTGCTCGCTGAGCGGTTTCGGACAGGACGGCCCCTATCGCGACCGCGCGGGACACGATCTCAACTATCTCGCCATTGCCGGCGTGCTCGGCCAGCTCGGCACTTGCGAAAGCCCGCCTCCGATCCCGCTCAACATCGTCGCCGACTACGCCGGCGCCGCCCTCCACGGCGTGATCGGCATCCTGCTCGCACTGCTCGCCCGCCAGAGCACCGGGCGCGGTCAGCAGGTCGATGTGGCCTATCTCGATACCGCCTTTGCGCTGCTCACGGCGGTGCCGGGAATCCGCAATTACTTCGTCGGTGGCGCGGAAGCCCAGCGCGGCGAAAATGTGTTTGCCGGCGCACATCCCTACTACGCGGTGTATCCGACCCGCGATGACCGCTGGCTGTCGGTCGGTTGCATGGAGCCCTGGCTGTGGAGCAACTTCTGCGAGGCCCTGGGGCGCCCGGATCTCAAGTCCCAGGGCATGCAGACCGACGATTTCCAGCGTTCGCCCAGCGCCGCGCAGCGCGCGGCCAAGCAGGAGATCGAGGCGATCATGCGTACCCGTACACTCGCCGAATGGGTAACGTTTTTTGCCGATACCGATGTCTGCGTCGGCGAGGTGAACGGACTCGCCGAGGCCGTCAACGACCCGCAATTGCGCCACCGCGGGATGATCCTGCCCGCGGGTGATCCCCGTCAGCCCGACGCGACCCAACCCGGAATCGCCATCAAGCTGACCGCGACACCGGGCGCGATTCGCAGCCGCCCGCCGACACCGGGCGAACATACCGATCAGGTGCTGAGCGAACTCGGCCGCACGCCGGCGGACATCGCGGCGCTGCGCGCGGCGGGCGC
>JBFXFL010000003.1:3885-8214 GCA_050179115.1 Porticoccaceae bacterium
GGCGACTCTGGTATTCTCCGGACCCGTTTCGACCAACCACCGCCGTCAGGGGTTCGCCATGCCGACCTATCGCTCCCACACCACCACCCGCGGCCGCAACATGGCGGGCGCGCGCTCCCTGTGGCGCGCCACCGGCATGACGGACGCGGATTTCAACAAGCCCATCATCGCGGTCGCCAACAGCTTCACCCAGTTCGTGCCCGGCCATGTACACCTCAAGGATCTGGGCCAGCTGGTGATCGGGGAGATCGAGCGCGCCGGCGGCGTCGGCAAGGAGTTCAACACCATCGCGGTGGACGACGGTATCGCCATGGGCCACGACGGCATGCTCTATTCGCTGCCGTCGCGGGACATCATCGCGGACTCGGTCGAGTACATGGTCAATGCCCACTGCGCCGACGCCCTGGTGTGCATCTCCAACTGCGACAAGATCACCCCCGGCATGCTGATGGCCGCGTTGCGCCTCAATATCCCCACCATTTTCGTGTCCGGCGGCCCCATGGAAGCGGGCAAGACCAAGCTGTCGGCGCAGAAGCTGGATCTGGTCGACGCCATGATGATCGCGGTGGACGACAGCGCCAGCGACGAGAAAGTCGCCGAGTACGAGCGTTCCGCCTGCCCCACCTGCGGCTCCTGCTCCGGCATGTTCACCGCCAACTCGATGAACTGCCTGACCGAGGCGCTCGGCCTGTCGCTGCCCGGCAACGGCTCGGTGCTGGCCACCCATGCCGATCGCGAGCAACTGTTTCTGGAAGCCGGCCGGCGCATCGTCGCACTGGCCCGCCGCCACTACGACGACGACGACTACCGGGTGCTGCCCCGCTCCATCGCCAGTTTCGAAGCGTTCGAGAACGCCATGAGCCTCGACATCGCCATGGGCGGTTCCACCAACACCATCCTGCATCTGCTGGCAGCGGCCCAGGAAGCCGAGGTGGATTTCACCCTGGCCGACATCGACCGGCTGTCCCACAAGGTGCCGAACCTGTGCAAGGTGGCGCCGAGCACGCCCAAATACCACATGGAGGACGTACATCGTGCCGGTGGCGTCATGGGCATCCTGGGCGAGCTCGACCGCGCCGGCCTGCTGCATACGGATCTGCCGACCGTGTACGCCAATACGATGGGCGAGGCGCTGGATACCTGGGATATCAAACGCAATCCCGCAGAAGCGGTGCAAAACTTTTTCCGCGCCGGCCCGGCGGGCATTCCCACCCAGGTCGCCTTCAGTCAGGCCACCCGCTGGCCGAGCCTGGACGACGACCGCGCCGAGGGCTGCATCCGCGCCGTCGCACACGCCTACAGCCAGGACGGCGGCCTCGCCGTGCTGTACGGCAACCTCGCGCCCAACGGCTGCGTGGTGAAGACCGCCGGCGTCGACGCCTCCATTCTGGTGTTCGAGGGCCCGGCCCATGTGGTCGAAAGCCAGGAGGCGGCGGTCGACGACATCCTCCACGACCGCGTCAAACCCGGTGCCGTGGTGGTGGTGCGTTACGAAGGCCCGCGCGGCGGCCCCGGCATGCAGGAGATGCTCTACCCCACCAGCTACCTGAAATCCAAGGGGCTCGGCAAGGCCTGCGCGCTGATTACGGATGGCCGCTTCTCGGGCGGCACCTCGGGGCTCTCCATCGGCCATGTCTCGCCGGAAGCCGCCGCCGGCGGCACCATCGGCCTGGTGGAAACGGGCGACCCCATCCACATCGACATCCCCAGCCGCACCATCGAACTCAAGGTGAGCGAAGCCGAGCTCGCCACGCGCCGGGAGCGGCGCGAAAAAATCGGCTGGCATCCCGCCGAAAAGCGCCCGCGCAAGGTCTCGGCGGCGCTCAAGGCCTACGCCCTGCTCGCGACCAGCGCGGACCGTGGTGCGGTGCGGGATCTCAGTAAGCTTTAATCGGTACGTTCAAAAAAACCGGTGCCGTCAGCGCGGCCGGATCTGAAAGCAGATCCGGCTGCGCACGCCGGGCACATCCACGGGCGCGCCGGCCTGGATCCGGGGCTGGTAGCGAAACTGGCGCGCCGCGGCCAGGGCGACCGCATCAAAGACATCCGTCGGACTGGCTTCGAGCACCCGCAGATCGCGGGTGGTGCCGTCTGCGGTCACGGTGAACTCCAGCACCACATGGCCTTCGATCCCGCGCGCCAACGCCTGGTGTGGATAGGCCGGCTCCGGCCGGGACAGTGCCCGATACTCCCGTTCGATCCGCGTGTCAGTGATTGCTCCCGTCCCGGCGGATACCGGCTCCCGCGCCGCCTCCGGTGGCGATTGCGGGGCGGCGGTCGCCTTCATGCCGTCCCCCAGCGGCGGCGGGGTCGCCGTGCCTGGCGCCGCTGGCGCGGCTGGGTCCGTACTGGGCGCGGGGACAGGCGCCGCGTCGGTCGGGTGCTGGGCGGCGGGCTCAGGAACGGGTTCCTGTGCGGATTCACGAACCGGCTGCGGCGGGCGCGGACGATCCGGTTTCGGGCTGGCGAGTGGGGTCGCAAGCGCGGGCGTCCGGCTCGGCGGGAGCGGGCTGGCGGTCGGCGCAACCTCCTTGGACGGCAGCTTCCTGTCAGCCACCAGCCAGACCGGGATCGGGGTGTTACCGGCGGCCGGATCGCGCCGCTGGAAGTCCGCGCGCCAGGCCAGCGCCACCAGGGTCAGCGCCAGGGCATGGACCGCGACGCTGGCGAGGATCCCGAGCGCATAGCCGCGCGCTTTCATGAGGCGGCCGCCCAGGTCCGGCTCCGGGGACAGCGCGCTAATCGACCAGCCGCTCCAGGGTGACAAACGCATAGGCGGGATGGCCATCCGCCGCCGGCCGGTTTTCACAGGCGGTCTCGCGCCATTCGCTTGCGTCCAACGGTGGAAAAAAGGCATCGCCCGCCACCTCGATATCCACCCGAGTCAGATAAATCCGGTCGGCGAGCGTCAGGCATTGCGCGTAGATCTGCGCGCCGCCGATCACGAACACCGGCGTGCCGAGCGCCGCGGCGCGCGCCAATCCTGCCGCCACCGAGGCGGCCACCGTCACACCCTCCGGCGCAAAGACCGGATCGCCGCTCACCACGATATTGGCGCGCCCCGGCAGCGGCCGCCCGATGGACTCGAAGGTCTTGCGGCCCATCAGTACCGGATGACCCAGGGTCAGCGCCTTGAAGCGCTTGAGGTCGGCGGGCAGGTGCCAGGGCAGGGCGTTGCCGGCGCCGATCACACCGTTGCGCGCCACCGCAGCGATCAGCACCACGTCCATCAGATGGCGATGGGGGCGCTGATCCCCGGGTGCGGGTCATAGCCCTCGAGCCGGAAATCTGCGTAGCGGAAGGCGAACAGGTCGCGCACTTCGGGGTTCAGCAGCATCCGGGGCAGCGGGCGCGGCGCGCGGGCAAGCTGTTGATCGGCCTGCTCCAGGTGATTGAGGTAGAGGTGGCAGTCGCCGCCGCTCCAGATGAATTCGCCCGCTTGCAGGCCGGTGACTTGCGCCAGCATCAGTGTGAGCAGCGCATAGGACGCGATATTGAAGGGCACGCCGAGAAAGATGTCGGCGCTGCGCTGGTACAGCTGGCACGAGAGCCGGCCTTCGGCGACATAGAACTGGAACAGGCAGTGGCAGGGCGCAAGCGCCATCTCGGGCAGGGCGGCCACGTTCCAGGCGCTGACGATGTGACGCCGCGAATCGGGTGCGGTGCGGATCTGCTCGATAACCTGCGCGAGCTGGTCGATATGCCCGCCGCGGCCGTCCGGCCAGTTGCGCCACTGGGCGCCGTACACCGGGCCCAATTCGCCGGCCGCGTCCGCCCACTCGTTCCAGATCGAGACGCCGTTGCGGTTGAGGTACTCCACATTGGTGTCGCCGGCGAGGAACCACAGCAGTTCGTGGATGATGGACTTGAGGTGCACTTTCTTGGTGGTGACCAGGGGGAAGCCCGCCGCCAGATCGAAGCGCATCTGGTGGCCGAACACCGACAGGGTGCCGGTGCCGGTGCGGTCGTCCTTGCACACGCCGGTGGTACGGACGTGGCGCATCAGATCCAGATACTGGCGCATCTTCGTCTCCCTCAGGCGCGCGCGCGTTGCCGCGCGTTGCGGTAAGCCCAGCCGATCAGCAGCAGCCCGGCGAGGATCATGGGCAGGCTCAGGAGCTGGCCGCGGGTGAGCCAGCCGAGCAGGTCGAAGCCGATATGGCGGTCGGGCTCGCGCACGAATTCCACCAGAAACCGGAACAGTCCGTACAGCGCCAAAAACAACCCGCCGACCGCGCCGGCCGGGCGTTGCCGGCGCGAAAACCAGAACAGCAGCACGAACAGTACCAGCCCCTCGAGCAGTGCCTGATAAAGCTGCGAAGGATGGCG
>JBFXFL010000003.1:8314-120339 GCA_050179115.1 Porticoccaceae bacterium
GTCCGTACAGCGCCAAAAACAACCCGCCGACCGCGCCGGCCGGGCGTTGCCGGCGCGAAAACCAGAACAGCAGCACGAACAGTACCAGCCCCTCGAGCAGTGCCTGATAAAGCTGCGAAGGATGGCGCGCGAGCTGCTCCGGGTCGCGGGGAAACACCATGGCCCAGGGCAGATCCGTGGGCCGGCCCCAGAGCTCCTGACCGATGAAATTGCCGATGCGGCCGAGGCCAAGCCCGATGGGCACCAGCGGTGCGACGAAATCCGCCACCGCAAGAAACGGCTGTCCCAATTTGCGTCCATAGAGCCACAGCGCCGTCAGTACCCCGAGCAGACCGCCGTGAAAGGCCATGCCGCCCTCCCAGATCCGGAAGATCCACAGCGGGTCCGTGCGCCAGATATCGAGGTTGTAAAACAGGCCCGACCCGAGCCGCCCGCCCAGCACCACCCCCAGGGCGGTATAGACGATCAGGTCGTCCACCTGCGCGCGCTGCACCGGTGCCCAGGGCTGCCGGCTGCGCCGCACCGCAAGCCACCAGGCGGCCGCGAATCCCAGCAGGTACATCAGCCCGTACCAATGGACTTTCACCGGGCCGAGCGCGACGGCGACGGGATCGATGACGGGGTAAGTCAGCATGATTGGCCCAGGGTTCGTCGAAGATGAAGCGATTGTGCGCCTGCCCGGCGCGGCGCGGCTCAGTCGCGCAGGCTGATCACCCGCCAGCCGCGCGCAATGGCGGCGGCCCGCAAGCGGTCGTCCGGGTCCACCGCGACGGGATTATCCACCGCTTCGAGGATCGGCAGATCGTTGATCGAATCGCCGTAATAGTAGCTGCCGGTGAGCGCATATCCGTGTTGCGCGAGCCATTCCCGCAGCCGGCTGACCTTGCCGGGACCAAAGCTGGGTTCGCCCCGTACCGCGCCGGTGTAGCGGCCGGCGATGATTTCGGGTTCCGTGGCAATGATGTCACTGATACCCAGCTTCAGGCAGATCGGCTCCACCACGAAGCGGTTGGTGGCGGTGACGATCACCGGGCGGTGGCCGCGTTCGCGGTGGCTGAGGATCAGGGCTTCGGCCCGGGGCAGCCACAGGTCGGCGATCACTTCCTGCATGAAGCGCTCGCGAATCGCCGCAAGTTCCGCCGGCTCGGTGGCGGCGAGCGGCGCCAGCGCAAAACGCAGGTAGGCGTGAATATCGAGCTGCCCGCGCCGGTAATCCTCGTAGAACCTGGTGTTGGCGGCCCGATAGGTCTCGGCATCGACCTTGCCGATGCGCACCAGAAACTCGCCCCAGGAATAGTCGCTGTCGCCGGCGATCAATGTGTTGTCGAGATCGAACAGAGCCAGTTGCATGGAATGGTCGCGGACGTGTCGGGAGCAGCGGGAATGCGGGCGGGCAGCTTAGACCGATTTGTGGCGAGCCTCAATTGTCGGCGCGAACTGTGTCGAAGCGGACCGTGCAGGAACCGCCTGGCCCGCAAGCCAGGGAGTGTCGCTTGCCTGTCCGTAAATTCTGGAAGACTAGCTTCGCGACCTGCGAAGCGCGCTCAAGCCAGCGACGGTGAGAAGCGCCGTCAGCATGATCATCATCCACTCGGAAAGGGCCGGGATACCGGCGGTGGCGACGACGATCAAGGTTACTCCAGGGGACGTGGCGGGACCGCTGCCCAGGTCCGTCTCCAGGACGGGCAGGGTGTTGAGAAAATTGCCAACGGTCGCGGCGGTTACCTGCGCCGTCAACGTGCAGGAGCCAGGAACGGCGGTGGTGCCACCCGGGATGGTGGTCCCGGCCGGCAAGGTCACGGACGCGGCGGTTGCGCTCGGCACCCCCCCGCAAGTCGTGGTGGGAAGCCCGACTGTGGTCAGCCCACCGGGCAGGGTGTCAATGAAATCCGTCACCAAGGTGGCGGGGCCTGCATCAGTGTTGGTAAAGGTAATGGTGAGGGCCGCGAGATCGCCCGCATCGATGGTGGTCGGACTGAAGACCTTGAAGACTCCGACTCCTCCCGAGGGAGGTACGCCGGCGCACCCGGTCGCGTCGGTGGTGTTGTCGATCAGGGTCACAGAACCATTGCGCGCCAAGGCCCTGCCCGCGATGCTGGCGCCGTTGTTCATGCTGATACTCTGGAGGGCGAGAATGTTTCCGGAGAATGCCGTGGTTGTATCCAGGGTTGCGGAACTGCCGACCTGCCAGAACACGTTACAACTTTCTGCGGGACCGGTAACGACCACGGCGGATCCCGGTCCGGTCGTCAGCGTGCTGCCAATCCTGAAAACCCATACATCGGTAGCTGCGGCCCCACTGAGCGTGAGTACTCCGCTGTTCTGAACCGACGACGAATAACAATAAACGCCTGGCTCGAGGACGGCTCCAGCCAGGTCGGTCGGGCCGAAGGGACCGAAATCGCACGCTTGCGCCGTAAGCGCGTCATACGCGGTGACGAGGTCCGTCTGGGCGTTGTCCGCCAGCGCGTCAGCCGCGTGGATCGTACCGGGCGGCGTCACTATTCCCGGGGGAAAGCCAGTGATCGAGCTGCCGGGGGATATGCCGAGATCACCATTGATGACGGTATTCCCGGTGTTGGTAATCGAAACCCCGCTCAGGATGGCGAAGCTTCCAGCGTCACCCAGTGATGGCGCGGTGGCAGCTTGTGACGTGGCAGAAAGCAAAAGCAACGCAGCGACTCCCCAAATTGCGAGCACACCGGGACATTTCCGAGTGAACCCTGAGCCTGCGGCAACGCGGGGCGCGACCTGCCTTGGTTGCGTGATGGCGGCGATCTGAGCGTGCATGACATTCCTGTCCAACGGATACTGTAGGGCTAATAATGACGGTATACGCTATCAGCATCAGTTCGGCAGCACACATAACGCATGGCCGGCATTGGAGATGTACGAAGCTTTTGCCGGTCTGGTTCGGCGTCTTCGAGGACTTTGAGCTGCCTGAGCCCTGGCGTCTAATCGCGCGGTGGGGATCTGGCAGGAATTTGAACTGCCCCGCTGAGTTCAGGCCTTGTCGAGAACGCCGTTTTCCTTTCCCCATGCGATCCAGTCGATGGTCTCGCTGTGCTGCAACGCAAGGGCTGCAGTGTCATCCATGCGCTCCGGGAAGAGCATCAGGTTGTCGCAGGCCCAGCGTGCCGATGGCGCGATCAGTCCATCGCAGCCGAGAAACTCCACCGCCGCGCCAATGGCCTGGGTGCGAGGGAGGTTCATGTCTTTGTAGGTGGTTTCAGATACCCCGAGTAACGCAAGGTCCGCGCGAATCAGCCGCAAGGTTCTGCGAGTGACGACCTGTAGTCGGTGGAGGGCAACCGGCTTGGTGGGCCAGGGGTCCAACTGCGACCAGTGAAAGGCGATTTCCGCCAGCGCACCTTCGCGTTCGAGGCTCGTGTAGAGAACCACCGCAGCATCGCGCGTCATCCAGCGCCCACCGTTGTACGAACCGGCAAGAGGGTCGAGCCTCAAGCGAGTCGCGCGATACACCTGACCGTCGAACGACTCCTTCGGCAGTGCATCCAGGCGATCAAGCAGCTCAGGATCGTGAATCACTCGGCGGTGCTCCGGTCAGAGATGCACGCCGTCGAGCAGTTGGTTGACAGCGGTGAGCACCTCATCGATTTGACCCTGCTGAATGAGGTCGGCGGGTGTGCGGTCCTGTAGCAAGCGCTGGCGCGAGAACAGCCATAGCCGAGCATCGCGCGGTTCATAGAGATCGGTCAGCTTGTCGACAATGAACTCCAGTTCAAGCAACTGTCGCTCAGTGCTTGCGTGCGGCAGCGCCTTCCCGTTGTTCCATCGGGAGACGGTCTCTGGTCGAACGTTGAGGACGTTAGCCACGTCCGCCGAACGCATCGCTGCTTTCGTCTGGATCGACTCCAGACGGCGTGCGATTGCATTGCTGTTGTTCATTGTGAGCCCTTCTTGATATTGCGTTAGCTAGAAAGCGAACGCTGCCGCCGGCCTGCGCGAGTAGCCGGGTGTATGGCGAACGATGCGTCACGCCTCTGTCGAGCGTATGGCCCTAGCGTCGTGCGGAGCGCATTCAGCCGTTTAGTTTGCTTTTGGATCTTCTTTGTAAGTTCCTCAGGCAAATCCCAGGTGGACGCCTTCACAGCCGTGTCACTGGCCGGACGCACCAATTCTTCAAGGAATTGCGATGGGCGCAGCGACTCCGGTATCTGTCCGAGGCCGGCTATTTGCTGCGTTCGCTGGTAGAGGAAATGCCGGGCTGGTGCCTGCAGCATGTCTTCCACGCCCCTCCGGCAACAGTTTGTGTCTCGACATCCCAACGCGGCCTTTGCCCGACCGCCGCCGACCTCGAACAGCTTTTCGGCGTCGCCGCGATCAAGCATCAGGTCCAGGTGGGGAAGGTATACACGGGGCCGCGGCGCAAAGGGTTTGCCTTGCAGCACGCGACGCCAAGATCCTGAATCGAAGCGCTCGCCCAGCGTGATGCCATGCGCCAGTCCACCGACACCGCCAAACGCCAGCAGCGACAGTCCCATGAGCCCGCCGACATGGTCGGCCACAATGGGCAGTTTTAGGGCTTGAAACTCCGACGACGCATCGCAATAACGCGTGATTGCCGTCGGAGAACTATCGCAACCGCACCCATCGATGTTCAACCATAGACCATCGCACTGCGCATGGCGCAGCTTGTCGATTACGGCAGTCCGTTTCGGCTCGGTCCGGAACGCCTCGTATCCGAGTGCCAGCGAATACTGAATCTGCACGTCCGGTGCTCCCTGTCGATCAAGCGCGAGCCGCAACGCGCGCGTCAGTGCCAAGTCAATGTCCAGCCACGGATCATCGGGGCCGAAGATCAGGTGCGTTGGTGCGAGCACTTGCGTGAAGCCATACTCAACAGCGAACTGAGCAATTTCATTAGCCACATGTCGCTGCTGAAAGTTCGTGCTCAGGTCAGCCAGTGCATGAGGGCGATTTTCGGCCCAAGGCAGCCTACCTATCGCTACTCCATAGCCACCTATCGTCGCCATGGGCTGAGTCATCGGGTCGAACACGGCATCAAGCCTTTTCTCCAGCACCAACGAGAGTAACTCCTTCTGTTTCGCCACGCGTTTGGCTTCGAACACCACACCCGAGAACGGTGCGGCGCGAGACGTAATGAAGTTCTGGAGGTCCTCCTGTGCGACTTGCCCCGCTCGGATGAAGAGGCCAAGCGGATCGGGGACAGGTCGAACGAGGCGAATGCGGGGGTTAGACATACTTAGTCTCCAATACATTAAGTTGGTATCATCCTAGCTGTTTTTGTAGGCGTAATACAATACAGATTAATTGGCATATAGGCAGTCATTTGCCCGTGCAGGTCATCGCCACAGCCGATCTACCCCGAAGGATCAACGGGTTCCCGGCTATCGACCGTTCGTGCGCGCTGCGTCGCCCTGCTACATTGCGCAGAGTCCGCATAGGGAGTTGCCCAGCGATGAAGCGTCTCGCCCGTCTTTTGTTCTCGATGCTGTTGGTCACCCTGCCGGGCATCGCGCCCGCGGCGGTCGGCGGCACCCTGATTCCCGAACCCCTCGCGCCCTGGCGCGACTGGGTGCTGCGCGACCAGCCGGCGCAGGGCTGTCCGGAACTCGCCCGGCAGCCCGGACAGCGCCACTGTCTGTGGCCGGGCGTGCTCGAGATCGCATTGACCTCCGGCGGCGCCGCGTTTCACCAGCGCTGGGATAGCCTGGCGGACGACCAGTGGCTGATGCTGCCGGGGGATGCCAGGCACTGGCCGCGCGCGGTGACGCTCGACGGCGCGCCCGCGCCGGTGATCGAGCGCGACGGTCGCCCGGCGCTGGCGGTGGGACCCGGCGCCCATGAAGTGGCGGGGCAGTTCGTCTGGGAACAGCTGCCCCAGTCCCTGGCCGTGGACCCGGGCACCGCGCTAGTGAACCTGCGCCGTGACGGCGCCGAGCAGCGCGCGGAGCTGGATGCCGGCCACCGGCTGTGGCTGCGCTCCGGGCGCCCCGGCACCGACGCGGCGGCGGACAGCCTCCGGATCGAGGTATTTCGCCGTCTGGATGACGCCGTACCCCTGCGCCTGCATACCGAGCTGCGCCTCACGGTCACCGGCAGCGCGCGGGAAATCCTGGTGGGCCGGTTGCTGCCGGCAGAGTCCGCGACCACCGCCCTGGAATCGCCCCTGCCCGCGCGCATCGAAGCCGATGGCCGCCTGCGCGTGCAGATGCGGCCCGGCGCGTGGCGCCTGCTGCTGGACAGCCGCTACACGACCGCACCGACGCGGTTTGCCGCCGAACCCCTGGACCCGCAATGGCCGGTGCAGGAGGTCTGGACTTTTCGGGCCGATCCGAATTTGCGCGGCGTCCGGCTCGGCGGCGCGCCGGCGGTCGATCCCACGCGCCTCGACCTGCCGCCGGATTTCGGCGGCCTGCCCACTCATCTGGTCACTGCGGATGCGCCCCTGACGCTGACCGAAGACTATCGCGGCGATGCCAATCCGGCGGCGGCCCGCCTGCATCTCGACCGCGCCCTGTGGCTCGATTTCGACGGCGGCGGGGCCACCGTGCGGGATCGTATCAGCGGCAGCCTCAGCCAGGGTTGGCGGCTGCAGGCGGCGCCGACACTCGCACTCGGCCGGGTTGCGGTCGACGGGGTGCCCGAGGTGGTGACCCGGGTTCCCGGCCTGCCCGGAGCGGGGGTGGAGGTGCGCGCCACCGCACCCCAGGTCGAAACCATCGGCCGTCTCGCCCGTCCCGCGGCGGGCATCATCGGCTGGGAACACGACTTCGAGCAGGTCGGGATCGCGCTCAATCTGCCGCCCGGCTGGCAGCTCTGGCACGCGACGGGACCGGATCAGGTGCAGACATCCTGGCTGGCGCGCTGGAATCTCTGGGATCTGTTTCTGTGTCTGCTGATCGTCGGCGCCACGCTGCGCATCCTGGACTGGCGCTGGAGTCTGGTGGCCGCCGCCATGCTGGCGCTGACCTACCAGGAACCGGGTGCGCCGATCATCGGCTGGGTCGCGCTGGTCGCGGCGATTCCCCTGCTGCGGGTGTTGCCGGCCGGACGCGCCCGCACCTGGCTGCGCATCGGCGCCGGGTATGCACTGGTGCTGCTGGTGCTGGCGGCGCTGGGATTCGCGGTCCAGCAGGTGCGGGCCGGGCTCTACCCGCAACTGGAACGAAGCGGCCCGATCAACCCGGGCTACCCCGGTTACGGCGGGAGCCCGGCAGATGCCGCGGGCAGCGTCAGCGCCCCCATGATGGAATCGACCGTCGCCAAAATGAGGATGGACGCGCCCGCGCCCCGGCCGCGCTATGAACCGGACGAACAGACCCAGACCGGCCCCGGCGAACCCACCTGGCACTGGCATCAGGTAACGCTGGGCTGGAACGGTCCGGTGCGGTCCGCCGAGACCGTCGAGCTCTGGCTGTCGCCGCCCTGGCTGACGCGCAGCCTTAAATTCCTGCAGGTCGCGCTGGTGAGCCTGTTTCTCTACGCGCTCGGCGCGGCGCTGTGGCGCGCCGGCAAGTTGCCGGGTGGCGGTCGCCCGGCGCGCGGTCACAGGTCCACCGGGACTGCGGGCATTGCCGCGGTGCTGCTGGCGGTGCTGGTCGGCGGCGCGCCCGACGCGGCGCGGGCGGACAGCTTCCCATCCCCCGAACTGCTGGAACAGCTCAAGGCAGAGCTGCTGCGCCCGCCGGCCTGCGCACCCGAGTGCGCGAGCCTGCTGGAGGCACGCCTCGACGTCGAGGCGAACGGCATCTTCCTGCTGCGTCTGCGCGCGGCGGCGGCCGCACCGGCGGCGCTGCCGCTGCCGCCCCCGGCCGGCTGGCAGCCGGTCGCGCTGCTCCGCGATGGCGCGCCGGCACCCCTTGCGCGCATCGACGGCGCGCCCTGGGTAGCGGCGTCGGCGGGTGTGCGCGAGCTGATACTGCGCGGCGAAGTACGCGGCGACAGCGCCGATTTCCGCTTCCCGCTGCCGCCCCGCCTGGTGACCGTGAACGCCCCGGGCTGGCAGGTGGACGGCCTGGACGGTACGCGGCTGCGCGGCGATACCCTGCAAGTGCGGCGCGCCGCGACCGGGGAGCGCGTCAGCCTGCTGCCGGACCCCGCGCCGGCCTTTGTCCGCGTGGAGCGCCGCCTCGTGCTCGATCTCGACTGGCAGTTGACCACCACCATCACGCGGATCGCGCCCCTCGCCGGCGCCATCAACCTGAGTGTGCCGCTGCTGCCCGGTGAAACCGTGATCGGCGAGCAGCCCCTCACCGCGGCCGGGGAAATGCCCGTCACCCTCAATCCCGGGCAGCAGCAAATGCAGTGGCGTTCGCAGTTGCCGCTGGTCGCCGAGCTTGCGCTGGCGGCGCCGCCGACGGCCCATTGGGTCGAGGTGTGGCGGGTCGAGGCCTCGCCGCGCTGGCACATCGCCGGCACCGGCCTGCCGGCGGTCAAGACACCGGGTTCCGTCCATGCCGAGTGGCGACCCTGGCCCGGCGAGCGTCTGACCCTGAGCGCGGTGCGGCCGGAGCCGGTCGCCGGCCCGGCGGTGACGGTCGAGAGCGCGGCGCTGACTCAGCGCACCGGCGCGCGCGGCGCGGGCCTGACGCTCGCGCTCAGGCTGCGCAGCAGTCTGGGCGGGGACTACCGCCTGCGGCTGCCGGTCGCCGGTAAACTGCAACGCGTCGCGATCGACGACGTGGAGCAGACCCGGCCCGAGCAGGACGGCGAAGTGGTGATCCCCTTGCATCCCGGACTCCAGACCGCCGCCATCGAGTGGCAACTCGACACCGGGATCGGTACCTGGATCGCCACGCCGCCACTGGTGCTGCCGACGCCGGCGACCAACATCGACCTGATCCTGCAAGTGCCGGGGGATCGCTGGCCGCTGTGGCTGCGCGGCCCGGACATCGGTCCCGCCATGCTCTATTGGGGGGTGTTGCTGGTGGTGGTGGGAGTGGCCATTGCCCTGGGTGTGCTGGTGCGGAGGCTCGGGCTGTCCATCCCGGCGACCACCGGGCAATGGCTGCTGCTCGGCATCGGCATGAGTACGGTCAACAGCGCCGGCAGTGTGATCGTGGTGCTGTGGTTCTTTGCCCTGGAAGCGCGCCGCCGCTGGACACCGCCCGGGCGCCCGGCGCTCCACAACCTGGCGCAACTGGGGCTGTTCGCGCTGACGCTGGCGGCCGCCGCCTGTCTGGCCTATACCATCCCCCAGAGCCTGCTCGCGGCGCCGGACATGCAGGTGGTCGGCAACGGCTCCAGCCACCTCGACTACCGCTGGTATCAGGACCGCGCCGCCGGCGCCCTGCCCACCGGCGCGGTCCTGAGCCTGCCGCTGTGGCTGTACCGGCTGGCGATGCTCGCCTGGTCGCTGTGGCTGGTGTTCGCCCTGCTGCGCTGGGTGCGCTGGGGCTGGGACTGTCTCGGCACCGGGGAACTGTGGCGGCGTGGCGAACCAGGGGGCAAGCAGCCCATTGCGGGTGACCCGCCGGCGGGCGCCCCGTAGAATCCGGGATCGATAACCAGGGCGCGCGCCGGGCAACCACGGCGCGCCGCATCGACTTCATCGCTTCACTGACTATCATCGACCATCATCAAAAAAAGGGGGAAATCGTTATGGGTAATCTGCTGGCAGGTAAGGTCGCCATCGTCACCGGCGGCGGTCGGGGGCTGGGGCGCTCCCATGCGCTCGCGCTCGCGGCCGAGGGGGCCAAGGTCCTCGTCAATGATCTCGGCGGCAGCGTCGCCGGCGAAGGTGGCGATGTCTCTCCGGCGCAATCCGTGGTCGCGGAAATCCGCGCCCGGGGCGGCGAGGCGGCAGCGAACGGCGGCAACGTCACCAGCACGGTGGACGGTAAGGCCATGGTGGAGCAGGCGCTCGACACCTTCGGGCGGCTCGACATCGTGGTCAACAACGCCGGCAATATCCGCAACCAGTTGTTCGTGAAGATGAGCGAGGAGGAGTGGGACAGCGTGATCGCGGTCCACCTGCGCGCGCTCTACACCGTCACCAAGCCGGCGGCGGAAGTGTTCGCGAAACAGCGCGGCGGCCGCATCGTCAACACGGCTTCGGAAGCCGGCCTCGGCGGCTATGCGGCGTCGAACTACGCCGCCGCCAAGGAAGGGATCGTCGGCTTCAGCCGCACCCTGGCGCTCGAACTCGGGCCTTACGGCGTTACCTGCAACGCCATCCGCCCGCGCGCCGGGACCCGCATGGCGGGCGCCGTGGACATGAAGAAAGCCCTCGAACTGGCGCGCCAGGGCAAGTTGCCGCTGCCCGATTTCATGTTCGAGATCGAGGACATGGCCGAAGGCTCCGACACCTTCACCCCCGAGCTGGTGTCACCGCTGGTGGTGTTCCTGTGCACCGACGCCGCGGCCCACGTCAACGGTCGCGACTTCATCGTCGGCGGCGGCGAGATCAGTCTGGTGTCGCTGCCCGAGAAACACCGCAGTGTGTTCACCGCCGGCCGCTGGACCCAGGAAGAGCTGCAAAAACTGCTGCCGAAAACCCTGGTGCGCGGTCTGGTGAATCCCGCCGCGCCGCGCTGAACCAGCCCGTCACGCTGTCCGGACAGCCGGTCCGGACAGCGTGACACCTAGCGGAAATCCCCCCAGCGCGCCTGACAGATGGCGAGCGCCACCAGCGGCGCGGTCTCGGTGCGCAGCACGCGCGGACCGAGTCCCACGGCCTGAAATCCGGCGGCGATGGCCGCATCGACCTCGGCCGCCGACAGTCCGCCCTCGGGGCCGATCAGCAGGGTGACCGCGTCCGGCGCGGTGACGTCGATACCGGCGAGCGCGGTGGTTGTCCCCGGTGCCAGCACCAGGCGCAATCCGGCGGCGGCCGGCAGCCAGTCGGCGAGGGGCTGCGGGGCGTGGATGTCCGGCAGACGGTTGCGCCCGCACTGTTCGCAGGCGGCGATGGCGATCTGGCGCCAGTGGCCGAGTTTCTTGTCGCGCCGTTCGCCGGCAAGCCGCACCTCGGTGCGCTCGGTGACCAGCGGGCGGATCGCGCTCGCGCCCAGTTCCACGGCCTTCTGCACCACCCAGTCCATGCGCTCGCCCCGGGAGACGCCGATGGCGAGCTCGATGGCGAGCGGCGATTCGTGATCCGCCGGATCGAAGTCGCCCACCGCGACGCGTGCTTCCTGACCGCGATGCCCGCTGAGCACCGCCGCAAAGCTGCCGCCGCGACCGTTGAACAGGCGCAGCCCGGCGCCGGGCTTCAGCCGCAATACCTTGAGCAGGTGATGGCTGGGGCCGGGTTCAAGCCCGATTTCGGCGCCCGCAGCCAGCGGTTGATCGGTGAAAACTCGGGGGATTGCCATCGCAGCCGTCAATGGGCGGCGGCAAACCCGATGCGCCGCAGAATGTCCGCGGTCGCCTCGGCCTGATTCAGCGTATAAAAATGCAGCCCGGGGGCGCCGCCCGCGAGCAGGCGTTCGCACAGCCGCGCCACCACCTCGACCCCGAACTGGCGCAGGCCCTCGGTGTCGTCGCCCCAGTCGGCCAGACTGTGCTGGAGCCAGCGCGGGATTTCGGCCCCGCAACTGGCGGAGAAACGCACCAGGTTCTGGTAGTGGGTGATGGGCATGATGCCGGGCACGATGGGGCGGTCGATGCCGGCCCGGGCGCAGGCGTCCAGCAACTGGAAATAGGCGTCGGCGTTGTAGAAATACTGGGTGATGGCGGCATCGGCGCCGGCCGCGAATTTCTCGCCGAGCCAGCGGATGTCGTCCGCGTAACCGCGCGCTTCCGGATGGATTTCCGGGTAGGCCGCGACATGGATGCGGAAGTGGTCGCCGCTGTGACGGCGGATCAGGGCCACCAGCTCGTTGGCGTGTACCAGTTGCGCGGCGCCGCCCATGCCCGAGGGCAGATCGCCGCGCAGGGCGACCAGGCGGTGGATACCGGCGGCGCGGTACTGGTCCACCAGTTTCAGCACTCCTGCGGCATCATCGCCGCCGAACGACAGGTGCGGTGCCACCGGACAGCCGGCGTCGTGGATGGCGAGCACCGTGGCCAGGGTGTTGGCGCGGGTGGAGCCGCCGGCGCCGTAGGTCACCGAAAAGAAGTCCGGCCCGAAGGCGGTCAGTGCCGCCCGGGTGTGCTGGAGTTTGGCCGCGCCTTCCGGTGTCTTGGGCGGAAAGAACTCGAAGCTGACGGGCACCCGGGTGCGCATGGGATCGGCGGACTCCGGTTCAGTAGCGGTAGTCGGGGCGTTTGAACGGCCCCTCGACCGGCACCTGGATATAGGCGGCCTGCTTGGGAGTGAGGCGGGTGATGACCCCGGCAAAGCCCCGCACCATGTGGGCGGCCACCTCTTCGTCCAGATGGCGCGGCAGCACCTCGACGCGCAGCAATGCCTCGCGCGCCTCTGCCGGCTGTTCCGCAAAACGCTGCTGATAGAGATGGATCTGCGCCAGTACCTGATTGGCGAAGGAGCCGTCCATGATCCGGCTCGGGTGGCCGGTCGCGTTGCCCAGATTGACCAGACGGCCTTCGGACAGCAACAGGATGTGATCGCCCTTGGCCGCCGCCTTGGTGGCGGCGCGATAGACCTTGTGGACCTGGGGCTTCACCTCTTCCCAGCACCAGTGTTCGCGTGTGAAGGCGGTATCGATCTCATGGTCGAAGTGACCGATGTTGCAGACCACGGCGCCGGATTTGAGCGCCGCCAGCATGTGGCGGTCGCACACGTCCAGATTGCCGGTGGCGGTCACCACCAGATCGGTCTGGCCGAGCAGCGCGCGGTCGATGCAGCTCGCCTCGCCGGTGTTGACGCCGTTCAGATAGGGCGAGACGACCTCGTAGCCGTCCATGCAGGCCTGCATGGCGCAGATCGGGTCGATCTCGGCCACGCGCACGATCATGCCTTCCTGGCGCAGCGACTGCGCCGAGCCCTTGCCGACATCGCCGTAGCCGATCACCAGCGCGCGCTTGCCGGCCAGCAGGTGGTCGGTGGCGCGCTTGATGGCGTCGTTGAGGCTGTGACGGCAGCCGTACTTGTTGTCGTTCTTGGACTTGGTCACGGCGTCGTTGACGTTGATCGCCGGGACTTTCAGCGTGCCCTTGGCGAGCATGTCGAGCAGGCGATGCACGCCGGTGGTGGTCTCCTCGGTGATGCCGTGGACACGATCGAGCACCGCCGGGTATTTGTCGTGGAGCATGCGGGTGAGATCGCCGCCGTCGTCGAGCACCATGTTGGCGTCCCAGGGCGCGCCGTCCTTGAGGATGGTCTGCTCGATGCACCAGTCGTACTCGGCCTCGGTCTCGCCCTTCCAGGCATAGACCGCGACGCCGGCCGCGGCGATGGCGGCGGCGGCGTGGTCCTGGGTCGAGAAAATGTTGCACGACGACCAGCGCACCTCGGCGCCCAGCGCGCGCAGGGTCTCGATCAGCACCGCGGTCTGGATGGTCATGTGGATGCAGCCGAGGATCTTTGCTCCGGCCAGGGGCTGGGCCGCGCGGTACTGTTCGCGCAGCGCCATCAGCGCCGGCATTTCGCTTTCGGCGATCTCGATTTCGCGCCGGCCCCAGTCGGCCAGACTCATGTCGGCGACTTTGTAATCCGGTGTGGCGGCGGTCTTGGCGGCCTGTTTCATCGCAATTTCCTTTGGGGTCAAAACTGGAGGTCAGTGGGCGTTGCGGAGCGCTTCGGCCCGGTCGGTGCGCTCCCAGGTGAAGTTGGGCAGCTCGCGACCGAAGTGGCCGTAGGCCGCCGTCTGCTGGTAGATCGGCCGCTTCAGGTCGAGCATCGCGATCAGCCCCTTGGGGCGCAGATCGAAGTGTTCACGGATCAGCGCGACGATGACCGCGTCGGACAGTTTGCCGGTGCCGAAGGTATTGACCGAAATCGACGTCGGCTCGGCTACCCCGATCGCATAGGAAACCTGGATCTCGCAGCGGTCGGCGAGGCCGGCGGCGACGATGTTCTTGGCCACATAGCGGCCCGCATAGGCAGCGGAGCGATCCACTTTCGAGGGATCCTTGCCGGAAAAGGCGCCGCCGCCGTGGTGGGCCATGCCGCCGTAGGTGTCGACGATGATCTTGCGCCCGGTCAGGCCGCAGTCGCCCATGGGGCCGCCGATCACGAACTGTCCGGTGGGATTGATATGGAATTTGGTGTCCTTGTGCAGCCATTCCGCCGGCAGCACATGGCGGATGATCTCCTCCATCACCGCCTCGACCAGGTCGGCGCGGCCGATGTCGGGGCTGTGCTGGGTGGAAAGTACCACTGCATCCACCGCCACCGGCAGCCCGTCCTCGTAGCGCAGGGTGACCTGGCTCTTGGCGTCCGGGCGCAGCCAGGGCAGCACGCGGTGCTTGCGCAGATGGGCCTGGCGCTCGACCAGCCGGTGCGCGTAATAGATCGGCGCCGGCATCAGCACCTCGGTCTCGTTGGTGGCGTAGCCGAACATCAGGCCCTGGTCGCCCGCGCCCTGCTCCTTGTCGTCGCCCTCGTCCACGCCCATGGCGATATCACCGGACTGCTTGCCGATGCCGTTGAGCACCGCGCAGGACGCGCCGTCGAAACCCAGGTCCGAATGGTCGTAACCCGCATCGAGGATGACCTTGCGCACGATCTCCTCCAGATCCACATAGGTTCTGGTGCGCACCTCGCCGGCGATGATCGCCATGCCGGTCTTGACCAGGGTCTCCACCGCGACCCGCGATTCGGGGTCGCCGCGCAACATGGCATCGAGCACGGCGTCGGAGATCTGGTCGGCCAGTTTGTCGGGATGGCCTTCGGAAACAGATTCGGAAGTGAAGATCGCGTACTGACTCATCGGGAGGGTGACCTCATGGCACGAAGGATTGGCCCGGTAGCCCCGGGACGGATGAACTGACGAATCTGGATGCGAAAGCCGTTGCGCAGCGCCAGGAACTGGCTGTCGCCGACCTTCAGCCCCGCCGCGACGGCCCAGTCGGTGAGGGCCTGTGGCTCGAAACCTAGCCACAGATCGCCGCAGCTGGTGCGCGCCCAGTCCTGGTCGTGGGCGCACAGCTCGGTCACCAGCAGCGAGCCGCCCGGCGTCAGCAGCGCGGCGAGGTCGGCGAACATGCGCGCCGGCGAGGCATTGTGGTGCAGCACCATGTTGAGCGTGATCAGGGGCGCGCGCAGCCCGCGCCGGAGCCCGGCGGCGGTATCGCCCAGCACGAACTCGATATTGTCGAGCCCGCGCCGGCCGGCAAAATCCCGCGCCCGCGCCAGCATCGCCGGCGAGTTGTCGAGCGCGATCACCCGGGAAAATCGCGGCGCCAGATCGGCGAGCAGTTCGCCCTCGCCCGGCCCCACTTCAATGACGCCGAGGTCGCCCGGTCGGCGCACCGCGTCCAGCACCTGCACAATGGTGTCGCCATACTGGCCGTAACCGGCGATCAGATCCTGGTGCTCGCGGAAGGCGTCCGCATGCCGGTGGAAGAACGCCAGCGAGCTCTCGGCGCGGGCCGCCTGCACGGCGCCGAGCTGGGCGGTCACCGCGGCGGGCAACTCGCCGCAGTCCAAAGCCTCGCAGAGCTGCGCGCGCAGCGGGTCGAGGCCATCGTCCTGCCGCGGCGCGCGCCGATAAAAAATAAAGGTGCCTTCGCGCCGGGTCGCCACCAGCCCGGCCCCGGCGAGTATCTTGAGGTGATGGCTCAGCGCCGGCTGGCGCACGCCGAACACCTGACACAGCTCCAGCACCCCGTAGGCATCCCGCGCCAGCACCCGCAGGATCAGGGCGCGCAAAGGGTCGCCGACGGCCTTGCAGAGCGCGGCGATAGCGGCGACAGGCTGCGCTTGCGGCGCCGTGCCCGGCGGTGTCGGAAGGGAGGCGGATGTCATCATGCGGCGAACTGTACACCACCGCGACTCTTGCATCAAAAAATATCGATACAAGGCTGTCTGCGCCCTGGGTCAACCGGTCCTGATGCAATCCCGGCAGGCGCTGGTGAACCCCGGATCATGCACGGCAAATTCCGGTTGGCGACATCGGCGCGCCTGGACTGGTCGAGGTCTTGCGCAGAGATTTGCGGGACGCGATGGCGTGTTTCCGCTGCCCAACGCTCCGGCGCGGCAGGCGGTCCCGCCGCAGGCGAGGACATCCGCTCCGTGGTCAACGCGGGTTAACGTTTGGGTTCAGGCCGGAATCCGGCAGGGCCGTCGTGCGTGCAGCGAACGGCTAGGCTGCTTGCTGATGAAGAATGGTAGCGAGATAGGTAGCATACAGCACCAGCAGCAACACGCCCCGCCTGCGCTCAATGAAGCCTGTGCGCGAAGGGTAAGCGAACACCAGGGTCACGACACCAAATACCAGGGTAATGGCTACCTCACGCCATGCAACGATAATGGGGTGAATAACGGCCGCGACAGCGACCACCAAAATGCCGTTGAAGATATTGCTGCCAAGAATGGTTCCCAGACCAACCTCGTCGTGTCCGCGAAGCTTGGCGACGACCGTTGTCGCGAGCTCGGGTACGGACGTGCCAACCGCCACAATGGTTGTCCCAATGATGAATTCATCGATGCCAAAGGCAATGGCGATACCTCTTGCTCCCGCCACGATGAAATTGCCGGCAGCAGCAAGAAAGGCAAGGCCGACAACGCACGAAAGCACAATCAGCCAACCTCGATGTTCGCCAAGAATTTTCGTCGCGACATTTCGCTGCTTTTGCGCTTCGATAATCGCGGCCACAAGCCACACGAAAAACATGCCTAACATCAACAAACCATCGAATCGCGAAAGCTCGCCATCCAGAAACAGGACACCCGTTATGACGGGAATCAACAACGCCACAGGAAAATCCCGTTTTACACTGTCACGAGGACTCTGGATTCCGGAAATTACCAACGCCAGCGCGAGAATCAGCGCGACGTTCACAACATTACTGCCGAGGGCGTCGCCGAGGGCTATTTGGGGCTCTCCGGCAAGAGCCGAATTTATTGAGACTGACAATTCCGGGCTCGATGTGGCGAATGCAGCCACGGTTGCACCGATAATGCCCGGAGAAATCCGCACCCATTGGGCGAGGCCGACCGTACCGCGGACGAAAAGCTCACCGCCGATGCCGGCACATGCAACACCCAGAATCAGGGAAGCGTAATCGTTCATCGCGGGCCTGTAACAAAATCTGCGTAACGGCCTATTGTCAACCCAAACCATGGGTGACGATAGGTAGCCTATGGGGCGTCATCGGCGTGGCCATGCCGACTGCCGTACAGCAACCGCAACATCAAACCCCGGGTACCGATGATCGGCGCCAGTACCGCCCGCATCTCGGCCACCGTCAACACCACGGGCAGACCACCTGGGGCAAAGGCCAACAGCTTGATCCAGGATCACGACCTCCATCTGGCGCTTGATCGCGACCCGGCTGCGCGCCAGTAGGCCTACCGGGAACTGTTGAAACACCAGTTACCGGAAGTGCAGCTCCGTGACATTCGCGAATGCCGGGCTTCAACTTTCTGCTCGGCAATGAGCGCTTTCGTGAAGCGATTGAAACGGCGCTCGATCCGGGGAATCCCGTTTTCGTGAGTTCACCGCGGCGCTGCGTTGGCCTGATTCGGAAAGCGGCGCGGGAGGTCAGGCCGGTCGGTGCGGACTGAAGCGCCTGATCGGTGCGCACTCGGCCGTCACCGAAGGCGAAGCGTGGGGACAGTGCCAGGCTCAGCTCGGGACTTCGGCACGCTCGGCGATGCCGGAAAGATATCCGCGCCGGAATGCCTCTTCCATCTGTTCGGCATAGAACGCCATCTGCAGGTGCGTGGGCGCGGCCTCGGCGGGTGCGGTAAGCGGGGCTTCGTTGACCCGCAGCATCGCGCGCCACGCGTGATGCAGATTCGGATGCAGGCGCTCCAGAACATGTGCCGAAATGCCGGAGTGGACCATGGTCGCGCAGCGTTCCTCGAAGGACACCGCGTGCCAGTGCGTGGCCGTCGCGCCGGCGATGAATTGCGAGTAGCCGCCGCTTGCGGCCCAGCGCAATCCGAATTCATAGTCCTCCCAGGCGTCATAGGGAAAGTGCTCGTCGAATCCACGCAGCGCGTCGAATTTGCGCTTCTTGACCGACGCATTGCCGGCATAGAAAAACGTTCTGGGCCAGACCGCCATGGCGCGGCGCATCGGCACGCCGAAGACCCGCCCGGAATCTTCCAGCCAGCGCACGAAGACGTCTCGCCGAAGTTCGTCCGGGAACAATGACGGACCGATACCCACCGCATCGATATCCGGGTTGATCGTGTGGTAAGCGGCATGGGCGGCAACCAGGCCGGGCGACGGCTCGAAGTCGTCCGCGAGGAAAACCAGGAGCTCGCCGGTGGCATGAGCCGCCGCCAGATTGTTCGCAATCGCCCGCGCCGTGGTCGCGCAGGGGAGCAGCGACGCCGATAACCCAGGATGCTCCCGGCGAAACGCGGCGAACGCGTCGGCGGCCGACGGTGTCCCATCGCGATGGACGACAATCAGCTCGAGCGCGTCGCGCGGATAGCTCTGGGCCGCGATCGCCGGAAAGAAATTCCGTTGCTTGTTGTGAAAATCGTCGGGCTCTTCCACGACGATCAGCGAGACACGCATGCTCATCCGTCGATCCTGTTGCGAGACGCCGATGATAGCGCCTGCTGGATGACCTGCCGCGGGACGTGGCGAAGCGCGTCGGTCGCGCCGAGCAGGGCGAGGACTTCGCCGCCCCACACCTCAAGTGTAGGCGCAAACGGATTGGGCCAGGCGGACTTTCCGTTCGCATGCGCGACGAAATCCACCATGAGCTGTTGTCCTTCGGCACGCGCCTTGTTGTCTGCCTCGGTGATCGTATTGCGGCCGTGGATGCGGTAATCGTATAGCGCGAAAGGCACCAGGACCGGTTCGCATTCGAGCGTGGCCCGCAGACAGAAATCCCAGTCGTGGTTGTAGCGGAGGTCACGAAAACCGCCCAGCGCTTCCCATAGTCGCTTGCGCAGCATCAGATTGCCGGTGGAGATCGCCGAGTTGGCGCGCAACAGCGCGAGTCCGAGCGACTGCGACATCAGCGCTGCGTCCTGAGTCGCGATCAACATGGCGGCTCGCGCATTGTTGGTGTGATCGAGCGCACGACCGAGTCGGTCGATCAGCGTGACTCGCGCGTAACCCCACTCGGCGTCTCGGTCAACCAGCGCAGCGAGCATGGTCGCGATGCGCTGCGGCGGCAGGCGATCGTCGGAATTGAGCAGCTGGATGTAGTCGCCGCGGGCGAGGGCGATGCCCTCGTTGAGCGTGGCCGCGGCTCCCCGATTTTCCCGCGCGATGAAGCGCGCGGGAAAAGGCGCATCGCGCAGCGCCTCGCGGCAGCAGTCAGCGGTGCCGTCGGTCGAGCCATCGTCGATCACGATGATTTCAAGGGGCGGCCTGGTCTGCGCAATCACCGAAGCGATGGCTTCGCCCGCAAACTCCGCATGCATGTACGCCGGCATCACGACCGAAACGGTGGGCATTGCCCTGGCCGGCGATTGCGGCGAGGAAGACACGGGCGAGATCGGGCGAAAGCGCTGATAGGCGTCGACCTTGTTCCGCAACGACGGAGACCAAGGATCGATGCAGACCGATGCCAGCACCAACCCGAGGTTGGTCCAGAAGCCGGGAATATCCACTGCGGGCGTTGCCAGCATCGCGGCGAACGCTCGCGAGGCGTCGTCCATCAGGCCGAGCTGGTAGTAACAGGTCGCGCGCATGTGCGCGACATTCCAATCCTCGGGGTGTTCGTCGAGGATCGCGTCGTAGATGGTGATGGCCCGAGAGAACGCGCGGCGCTGTTGCAGTGCAAGCCCGGCATTGCGCACGCGCTCCTGGCGGGCCGACGCCGGCTCGCCGCTGACCGAGCCGCAGCAATGCTTGTAGCGCAGGCCGCTGTTGCAGGCGCAGGGCGCGTTGCGCGACACGATCATCGGACTGCCGCCCGGCATGGTAATCCCCCGGTGAAATGGTCGCGATCAGAACTGGAGTTTTCCACGGAAATGGGATTCTACGGTGAAAAGATCGCGGCTCACAGACAGCCAGATCCTGGCGATCCTGAAAGATGGGGCGTGCGGGGTGACGTCGCCCCTTGGCCAGCTTTTCGGGGTCTCTTCTATTTGTGGAATAAATAAATTATTTCTTATTCTTTTTTGAATCTATCGATGCTGCCTAGACTGTCGCCATTCGATTCAACGAGACGCCGATATGGGCAACGAAGCAATCCGTTATCTGATCCTGCCGGGCTGGCAGGGTTCGCCCGAGGAGCACTGGCAGAGCCATTGGCAGCGCAGCCTGCCGAACAGCGCGCGAGTGGAACAGACCGATTGGCTTGACCCTGAGCGAGACGACTGGGTCGCTGAACTGAACAAGGCCGTGGCGGCCGATCCACGTCCCGTCATTCTTATTGCCCACAGCCTGGGTTGCGTCACCGTCGCGCATTGGGCAGGCCGGGCACCGGCGGAGTTGCTGCGCCGGGTGCGCGGTGCACTGCTGGTGGCACCGGCGGACGTCGAGCGATCCGACTGCCCCGCACCCTTGCAGAACTTTGCGCCCATCCCGCTTGACCTGTTGCCCTTTCCCTGCCTGCTGGTGGGCTCCGACAACGATGCCGCCGTCAGCGCCGCGCGCACCTTGCAATTGGCCCGCGCCTGGGGCGGCGAGGCGGTGATTCTGAGTGGCGCCGGGCATATCAACCTGAAGTCCGGGCATCGCTACTGGAAGCGGGGCTTCGGCTACCTCTACCGCTTGCAGGGGCTTATCGAGCAGCAGGCGCGTCTGCGCGCCTGAGCTGCGCGGCCATAGCCAATCATCCGGCGCGCGGGCGGGCCATTTCCGGGGCGGGCTGCTGCACGCAATGGCCTTTTCACCGAGTATCCCCGCACCGCAGACCTTCGCCGAGGCCGACAAGAGCCCGCTGAGCATTCGCGTCAAGGCGCTGGTGTTCGTCGATCCGCGCTCACGGCAGTTGCGTGAGCAGGCCGAGGCTCAGGCGGCGGGCGGGCAACCGCTGCTGATCCTGGGTGAAACCGGCATTGGAAAGGAGCTGCTGAGGAGGTTAGACCCACCGCCAGAACGAGCACCGTGCTTGCGGCACACCTCGTTGGCCGCCGAGCCCGGTTTCCTTTACGCCCCGAAGCCAGTGCGGGAGAATGGCGACCCTTCCCTTTGTCCCGCCCCGGAGCCCCTGATGACCCAGCGCCGCGATCTCGCCAACGCCATCCGGGCGCTCAGCATGGATGCCGTGCAACAGGCCAACAGCGGCCATCCGGGCGCGCCCATGGGGATGGCGGATATCGCCGAGGTGGTGTGGAACCACCATCTGGTGCACAACCCGGCCAATCCGGGCTGGCCCAACCGCGACCGCTTCGTGCTCTCCAACGGTCACGGTTCCATGCTGCTCTATTCGCTGCTGCACCTGACCGGCTACGACCTGTCCCTGGACGATCTGAAAAACTTCCGCCAACTGCACTCCAAGACTCCGGGCCACCCCGAGCACGGTGAGACGCCCGGCGTCGAGACCACCACCGGGCCACTGGGCCAGGGGCTCGCCAACGCGGTGGGCATGGCGCTGGCCGAAAAAGTGTTGGCGGCGCAGTTCAACCGGCCCGGGCACGCGGTGGTGGATCACCACACCTATGTGTTTCTCGGCGACGGCTGCCTGATGGAAGGCATCTCCCACGAGGCCTGCTCGCTGGCCGGCACGCTGGGGCTCGGCAAGCTGATGGCGTTCTACGATGACAACGGCATTTCCATCGACGGCGAGGTCGAGGGCTGGTTCACCGACGACACGCCGGGCCGTTTCGAGGCCTATGGCTGGCAGGTGATTGCGGATGTGGATGGCCACGACGCCGAGGCCATCGAGGCCGCCATTGCGCGCGCGCGCCAGGACACCGCCAGGCCGACGTTGATCTGCTGCAAGACCATCATCGGCTTCGGCGCGCCCACCAAGCAGGGCAAGGAAATCTGCCACGGTTCACCCCTGGGCGATGCCGAAATCGCCGCGACGCGCGCCGCCCTGGGCTGGACCGCACCGCCGTTCGAGATTCCCGCGCCGATTCGTGCGCAGTGGGACGCCCGGCCCCGGGGCGCCGCCGCCGAAGCCGCCTGGAACCAGCGCTTCGTCGCCTATCGCACCGCTTATCCCGAACTGGCAGCGGAACTGGAACGGCGCTGGCGCGGGGAACTGCCGGCGGCCTTCGCGCCCGCTGCCGAGGCTTACATCCGCCTGTGTCAGGAGAAGGGCGAAAGTCCCGCCACCCGCAAGGCGTCGCAGAACTGCCTGGACGCCTATGGGCCCTTGCTGCCGGAACTGATCGGCGGCTCGGCGGATCTGGCGGGGTCCAACAACACCATCTGGAAGGGCAGCAGGGTCATTACTGCGACCGCCGCGGACGGCAACTACATCCACTATGGCGTGCGCGAATTCGCCATGGCGGCGATCGGCAACGGCATTGCGCTGTACGGCGGTTTCATCCACTACAGCGCCACCTTCCTGGTGTTTATCGACTACTGCCGCAACGCACTGCGCATGGCGGCATTGATGAAGCAGGGCCATATCTTTGTGCTGACGCACGATTCCATCGGTCTCGGCGAGGACGGCCCTACCCACCAGCCGGTGGAACATCTGGCGAGCCTGCGCGCGACGCCGAACGTGGACACCTGGCGCCCTTGCGACGCGGTGGAAACCGCCGTCGCCTGGCGCGCGGCCATCGTGCGACGGGACGGCCCCTCGGCCCTGATCCTGACCCGCCAGAACCTGCCGCACCAGCCGCGCAGCGCGGACCAGGTCGATGCCATCGCCCGCGGCGGCTATGTGCTGCGCGACTGCGCGGGAACGCCGGAGCTGATCCTGATCGCTACCGGGTCCGAGGTGCAACTGGCGGTCGCGGCGGCAGCGCAACTGGAAGCCGCCGGACGCAAAGTGCGCCTGGTGTCGATGCCCTGCAGCGAGCGTTTCGACGCCCAGCCGGCCACGTATCGGGAAACCGTGCTGCCCCGCGCGGTGCGGGCGCGGCTCGCGGTGGAAGCGGCTCAGGGCGACGGCTGGTACAAATATGTGGGGCTCGACGGCGCCGTGATCGGCATGACCAGCTTCGGGGCCTCGGCGCCGGCGGATGCCCTGATGGCGCAGTTCGGCTTTACCGCCGCCAATGTCGTCGCCACCGCGGAGGCATTGCTCGGCTGATGCCGCTGCGCCTTGCCATCAACGGCTACGGCCGCATCGGGCGCAGCGTATTGCGCGCCCTGGTGGAGCGGCAACTGCTGTCCGAGCTGCGCGTGGTGGCCATCAACGAGGTCGCCGATCTCGACACCATCCTTTATCTGACCCGCTACGATTCCACCCACGGGCGCTTTCCGGCCGCGGTCACCGCCGGCAACGGCGAGTTGCGCATCGGCGACTGGCCGATTGCGGTGAGCCGCATCGAACAGCCTGCCGGCCTGCCCTGGGCCGCGCACGCCATCGACGTGGTGCTCGAATGTTCCGGCACCTTCGCCGACCGTGCCGGCGCCGAGCGGCATCTGGCGGCAGGCGCGCGGCGGGTGCTGTTTTCGCAGCCCGCGCTGCCGGAAATCGATGCCACGCTGGTGTATGGCGTCAATCACACACAGCTCGCGCGCGAACACCGCATCGTGTCAGCGGCCTCCTGCACCACCAACTGCGTGGTGCCGGTGATCCGCGTGCTGGATGACGCCCTGGGTATCGAGGCAGGGGTAATCACCACCATTCACTCGGCGATGAACGATCAGCCGGTGCTGGACTCCTATCACCATACCGACCTGCGCAAGACCCGCGCGGCGATCCAGTCCATCATCCCGGTGGACACCGCGCTCGCCCGCGGTATCGACCGGGTGCTGCCGGATCTGGCGGGCCGCTTCGCGGCGCAGGCGATGCGGGTGCCGACCCAGAATGTGTCCGCCATCGATTTGTCGATTCAGGTGCAACGGGATACCGACGAGGCCGAAGTGAACCGCATCCTGCACGCCGCCGCGCGCGACCGGCTGCCCGGCATCCTGGGCTACACCGAGGAACCGCTGGCGTCGTGCGATTTCAACCACGACCCCCACTCGGGCGTGGTGGATGCCAGCCAGACCCGGGTCGCGGGCGCGCGCCTGATCAAGGTGCTGGTGTGGTTCGACAACGAATGGGGCTACGCCAACCGCATGCTGGATATTCTGCGGCACTGGCGGCCCCTGCTGCGGTGAACATGGCTGCGGTAAAAATGGCGGCGCCGAAAATGGCGCGTCGCGGATGGCTGCATTCATAGAGGAACCCATGACCATACCCCTGATGAGCGATTTCGATCTGGCCGGCAAGCGCGTGCTGATCCGCGAGGATCTCAATGTGCCGATCAAGGATGGCCGCGTCACTTCGGACGCGCGCCTGCGCGCGGCACTGCCCACGCTCCAGCGCGCGCTGGCGGCGGGGGCCCGGGTGATCGTGATGTCCCATTTGGGGCGGCCCAAGGAAGGCGAATTCGATGCGGAATTGTCGCTCGCGCCGGTCGCCGCCGCGCTGGGCGTCTTGCTGGGGCGCCCCGTGCCCCTGATCGCGGCCTGGCAGGCGGGCGTGGACGTCGCGCCCGGCGAGCTGGTGCTGCTGGAAAACGTGCGCTTCAACCCCGGGGAGAAAAAAGACGCCGATGCCCTGGCGCAAGCCTACGCCGGCCTGTGCGATCTGTTCGTGATGGATGCCTTCGGCACCGCCCACCGCGCCGAGGCCTCGACCACGGGTGTGGCGCGCCTCGCGCCCGCAGCCTGTGCCGGCCCGCTGCTGGCGCAAGAGCTCGATGCGCTGGGCCGGGCGCTGGCGCATCCCGAGCGGCCGCTGCTGGCCGTGGTCGGCGGATCCAAGGTTTCCACCAAGCTTGAAGTGCTGGAATCCCTGGTCGGCAAGGTCGATCAACTGATCGTCGGCGGCGGCATTGCCAATACCTTTCTCGCCGCGGCCGGCAAGCCGGTGGGCAAGTCCCTGTGCGAACCGGACCTGCTGGAAGTGGCGCGCGGCCTGATGGCGCGCTGCGACATTCCGCTGCCGGAAGACGTGGTGACGGCCAAGGCGTTCGCCGAAGACGCCGTCGCCGAGATCAAGGCGGCGGATCAGGTGGCGGACGACGATCTCATTCTCGATATCGGCCCACGCGCCGCGCAGGAATTCGTGCGCCGCATCGGCACCGCGCGCACCATCCTCTGGAACGGTCCGGTGGGGGTGTTCGAGTTCGCCCGGTTCCGCGCCGGCTCCGAGGCGGTGGCGCGGGCGATTGCCGCGAATCCGGGTTTTTCCATCGCCGGTGGCGGGGATACCCTCGCCGCCATCGACCTGTTCGGTATCGGCGCACAGATTTCCTATATTTCCACCGGCGGCGGGGCGTTTCTCGAATACGTCGAGGGCAAAACCCTGCCGGCGGTAGCCGCGCTGGCCGCGCGCGCCGCCACCCGGTCCTGACCCCATTTCCCGTCCCGCAAGGAGGACAGCACCATGGCCCTGATCAGTCTGCGCCAACTGCTCGATCACGCCGCCGAGCACAGCTACGGCGTGCCGGCATTCAACGTCAACAACCTGGAACAGATGCGCGCCATCATGGAGGCAGCGGCAGAGACCGACAGCCCGGTGATCGTGCAGGCCTCCGCCGGGGCGCGCAAATACGCCGGCGCGCCCTTTCTGCGCCACCTCATTCTGGCCGCCATCGAGGAATTCCCCCAGATTCCGGTGGTGATGCACCAGGATCACGGCACCAGCCCGGCGGTGTGCCAGCGCTCCATCCAGCTCGGTTTTTCCTCGGTGATGATGGACGGTTCGCTGAAGGAAGACGGCAAGACCCCGGCGGACTACGACTACAACGTCGCGACGACCCGCCGCGTGGTCGAGATGGCGCACGCCTGCGGTGTCTCGGTGGAAGGCGAACTGGGCTGTCTCGGCTCGCTGGAAACCGGCCAGGCCGGCGAGGAGGACGGTCTGGGCGCGGAAGGCAATCTCAGCCACGACCAGTTGCTGACCGATCCGGATGAAGCGGCGGATTTTGTCGCCGCCACCGAGGTGGATGCGCTCGCCATCGCCATCGGCACCTCCCACGGCGCCTACAAGTTCAGCCGCCCGCCCACCGGCGACATCCTCGCCATCGACCGCGTCAAGGCCATCCACGCCCGCATTCCCAACACGCACCTGGTAATGCACGGCTCGTCTTCGGTGCCCCAGGACTGGCTCGCGATCATCAACCAGTACGGCGGCAAGATTCCGGAAACCTACGGCGTGCCTCTGGCGGAGATCGTCGAAGGCATCAAACACGGCGTGCGCAAGGTGAACATCGACACCGACCTGCGCCTCGCCTCCACCGGCGCCATCCGCCGCTGCCTGGGCGAAAACCCCGCCGAGTTCGATCCCCGCAAGTATTTGGCCGAGGCCACCCGCGCCATGAAGGCAATCTGTGTCGAGCGCTATCGGGCGTTTGGTTGCGCCGGGCAGGGCAGCCGCATCAAGCCGCTTGGCCTTGAGGCCATGACCCAGCGTTACGCCACCGGGGAACTGGCGCCGCGGGTGCAGTGATCCTGTGCTGGCGCCGGTCGGCGCGGCGCCAGCAGCTTTTCAACAAGCTACTGGAGGGCTGAACCGTAGCGCCGGGTGAATTCGTCGGCGGGCAGGGGTTTGGCGTAAAGATAGCCCTGATGACAGTGGCAGCCGAGGGCGCGGAGAAACTCCGCTTCGGCCGCGGTTTCGACACCTTCGGCGACCAGGTGCAGACTGAAGGCGGTGGCGATGGCCACCATGCTCTTGACGATGGCGGCGTTGTTGGGATCTTCGATCAGGTTCGCGACAAAGCTGCGGTCGATCTTGATTTCGTCGAGCGGCAGGCGCTTGAGGTAGTTCAACGACGAATAGCCGGTGCCGAAGTCGTCGATCGACAGATTGATCCCCAGTGCCTTCAACTCCGTCAGGCGGGCGACGGTTTCGTTCACCTTGTCGATCAATACGCCTTCGGTGATCTCCAGCGTGAGCAGGGGAGGTTCGAGTTGGTGCTCGTTGATGGCCCGCTGCACGCAGGCGACAAAATCCGGGCTGCGGAACTGGATCGGGCTGACGTTGACCGCCATCACCAGTTGTTGCTCCGGCGGGCGATCACGGTTCCACAGCGCGAGCTGCCGGCACGCGGTGTCGAGCACCCAGGCGCCGATCTCGACGATCAGGCCGGTCTCCTCGGCGACGCCGATAAAGTCGCCGGGCAAGATCAATCCGCGCTCCGGGTGGCGCCAGCGCAGCAGGGCCTCCGCGCCGACAATCCGGCTGCCATCCAGCACCTTGGGTTGGTAGTGGAGCTCGAATTGCCGGCCGGCCAGTGCCGCGCGCAGGCCCAACTCGATGGCAAAGCGGGCATCCGCCGCGCGTTGCAACTCGGTCCGATAGAAAGATACGGTGCTGCGGCCATCCTTTTTGGCCTGGTACATGGCGGCATCGGCGCGATGCAGCAGTTCGGTGGTGTCGTCCCCATCGGCGGGGAACAGGGTGACGCCGATACTGACGGACAGGTGATAGTGGTGGTTGGCGACCTCGTAATCCCCCGCCAGCCGCTCCAGCAACCGGTAGGCGGCGGGCCGGACTTCGTGGTCGGCGGCCTCATGCAGTACCACCACGAACTCGTCGCCGCCTAGGCGAGCGATGGTGTCTTCTTCCCGGGTCAGTGCCCGCAGCCGTGCGGCCACTTCGATCAGGATCTGGTCGCCGGCGCGGTGGCCCAGACTGTCGTTGATGCGCTTGAAATGATCCAGGTCGATGAACAGCAATGCGCCGCTGCGACCGGAACGCCCGGCTGCGGCGACCGCCTGGCGCACCCGGTCGAACAAGAGACGGCGGTTGGGGAGCCCGGTCAGGGGGTCGAAGTAGGCGAGCCGTTCGATGGTCTCCTGGGCCGCTTTTCGTTCGCTGATATCGGCCACGGCACCGCGCACGACGAGGGGCTTGTCGTCGGCGCCGCACTCCACCTCGGCCTGGGTGCGGGTCCAGCGTATCTGGCCGTCGCGATCAAACGCGCGGACTTCGAGATCGAACCCCTCGCCCTTGGTGATGGCGTCCGCCACACGCGCCTCCACCCGCGGCCAGTCGTCCGGGTGAATCGCTGCCCGCAGACCCTCGTAGCCGCTCGCAAAGGCCCCGGGCTCGACTCCCAGGATGTCTTCCGCCCCGTCCGACCAACGCATTTGGCGGGTGGCTGGATCCAGTTCCCAGCAGGCGATGCCATAGGCCCGGTTGGCGAGACGAATCATTTTTTCCCGGCCCGCCAGTTCTTCGACCAGCGCCTGGCGCTCGGCCTCGGTGCGCTTGCGCTCGGTGATGTCGCGCGTGGTAATCAAGACAACCGGCGCGCCCTCCAGGGTGGACGGCGTGATGCTGGCCTCAAACTGGCAGACACTGCCGTCGGGCCGCACCACCTGCCAGTCGACCCAGGCATGCCCATCGCGGAGCGCCGCGGCGGTGACCTCGGCGCTTCTCTCGGCGGAGGCACGGCCGTCGGGCTGCCAGGGCCCCGACACATCCGCCGCGGTTTTGCCGATGATGTCGGCGCGTGGACGCCCCAACATGCGCGCGAAAGGCCCGTTGCATTCGACGATGTGCCTGCCCTTTATCAGGGCTACCCCCTCGTGCATCGCCTCGATCAGGTGGTTGTAGTCGAGCCGGCTTTCCCGCAGGGCCGCGGCGGCGGCAATCGCTTCGGTCAGATCGTACAGTCCCACCACGAAGTGGGTGACCGTGCCGGATTCGTCGCGGATTTTGCGCGCGGTCTCGCTGAGTTGCAGCAGGGCGCCAGCCCGGTTGCGCCGGGTGGTGCGACAGACGATGGTATCGGGCGGTCCCGGCGCGCGGAAAAATCTCAGGAAAGGCGCCTTCTCGGCATCCCCATAGAGAACCTCCAGCGAGACGCCGACCAGCTCTCGTTCGGAGCGCTGACTCAGTTCCAGGCAGGCCGCGTTGACGCGCACTACCCTGAAGTCCGCTGCCGCGGCAACCAGCAGCGGCGCGCCGATCTCGAAGGCCATGGCAGCGATACGCCGCTCTTCGCGCAAGCGGTAGATATCCGTGATGTCGCGAAAGATGACCGCCGCGCCCGCGATGCCGCCGTCAGGATCGGCTATGGGGTAGATGGTTTCGTTGATCCGCCGTTGGCGGCCGCCGCGGTCGGTGAGCAGAATGTCCGAATGTTCGCTGGCGCGGCCGCTGGCCAGCACCGCCTCCAGCGGCGCGTGAGAAATGGCGCCGTTTTGCGGTGCGCTCAGTGTGTTTACCACGGCCGCCGCCGGCTTATCGATGGCTTCGTCGGCCGACCAGCCGGTGAGGACGCAGGCCGCCGGGTTCAGGTGCAGGACCCGGCCGCCGGCATCGGTCACGACCACCGCATCGGTGATGGCGTGCAGAAAGCGGTCGAGCCTGGGTAATTGCTCCTTCATGGACTGTCCGCGGCCGTTATTGTTTTGTTGTCACGCGGTAGGGGCCGCGGTGGTGGCATCACTGTATACGGTCGCGAAAACTCGAGCAAAAACATCGCAAGGGGTTGCGCCTGCACCCGAATTCGATCAAAACCAGTGCTTGCGCCGCATCAGCGCCACGGCCACGACCAGAGCCGCGGCCATGATCGCCACCACGATTGCGAAGGCATGTCCATCCTGGGTGCCGGGCAACCCCGCGACGTTCATGCCGAACAGCCCGGTGATGAAGGTGATCGGCAGAAAGATCGCGGACAGGATGGCGAGTACATACATGCGCGCGTTCTGTTGCTCGGCGTTGCGGTTGAGCATCTCCTCCTGTAACACCATCGCCCGCTCGCGCACCAGATCGAGGTCCTCGACGTAGCGCGCGATGCGGTCGGACTGTTCCCGCAGTGCCGCGGAGCAGTCCTCGCCCAGGGTATCGCGCGTCGAGCGCGCAAGCGCCTCCAGGGCTTCGCGCTGGGGCGCGAGGAAGCGGCGCACCTTGGCCGTCTGGCGCCGCAGCGCGGAGATTCCCGCGCGTAGTTCGCGGGTGGCGCCGGCATCGAGCGCGTCTTCAAAGGTTTCCATCCGGTCTTCGAGCTGGTCGACGAACAGGGCGATGCGATCCGCCAGGCGTTGCACCAACCGGTGCACCAGCTCGGCGATGGTGCGCGGCCCGTTGTGGTCCTGAAGTTCCTGTTGCAGATCCTGCACGGATAACAGGCGCCGCTGGCGTACGCTGATCAGCCGCTGGGGCTCGATCCACAGGCGCAGCGAGACCATGTCATCCGGGTCGGCCCCGGCGTTGGTGTTGACGCCGCGCAGGATCACCAGGATTCCGTTGGCATGAGCCAGCGTGCGGGGCCGGGAGTCCGGGCGGGTGAGGCTGTCGACCGGGCCGGCGTCGAGGCCCAGTCCGGACAGCGCTTCCCGGGCACCGGGCTGGGAGTAATCGAGGTGATACCAGCGCGGCTCTCCCGTGGCGGTGGCCATGGCCGTGGCCGGGGCGATGGCGTGGCAGCCGCCGGCGCCGTCGAGGGTGCAGGCAAAAACAAATCCGGGATCGACGGTGTGTTGATCGTTGGTCATGACGACGTCCGTTGCGTGTTCGCCGCGTTATAAGGGGTTCGGGGGACGGCGGCAACCGCGGCCTGGGCTTGGGCTATCATGTTGCGAGCAGTCCACTTGGGCTGCGCGCCGGTCGGCGGCAGGAGAACCAGTGATGCGGAACCAGGAGTTGGAATACGTCGGTTTCTGGGTGCGGGTTGCGGCGAGTCTGATCGACACCGTGCTCATGGTGCTGGTCGTCACGCCCTTGCTGGCCGCCGTTTACGGCCGCGGCTACTTCGAGATGAGCATGGGCGCGGTGCCGGGGACGCCGGACCTGCTGATTTCCTGGGTGTTGCCCGCAGTTGTGGTGATCGCCTTCTGGATTGTCCGCCAGGCCACCCCCGGCAAGATGGTGTTCTCGGCCCGCATCGTCGACGCCCGCACCGGGCGCGAGCCCAGCGCCGGTCAATGCATAGGTCGCTATCTGGCGTACTTTGTGTCCAGCATTCCGTTTTGTCTGGGTTTTCTCTGGGTCGCCATCGACCGCAGAAAGCAGGGCTGGCACGACAAGCTCGCCGGCACCGTGGTGGTGCGACTGCGGCGCGGCAGTCTGGTGCCGGTCGTATTTCCGGAAGGCGACGATGTTCCTGAACCCGGCGCGGTGTCCATGCGCCCGCCGCGTATCGAAAAGACCGGAGGCAAACCATGAAAAATCTGGCGGGCAAGGCGGCCATCGTCACCGGTGCCGGGCGCGGTATCGGCCGTGCCATCGCGCTCGAACTGGCAACACAGGGCGCCGCCGTGGTGGTGGCCGATCCCGGTCTCGGGCGCGGCGGCGAAGCCGCTGAAGATGTGCCGGCGGCGCAGGTGGTCGGTGAGATCGAGGCGCGCGGCGGACAGGCCGTCGCCGCGCTCCAGCCGGTGGATGACTACGCCGCCGCCGGTACCATCGTCGGCCAGTGCGTCGCGGCCTTCGGGCGCGTCGATGTGGTGGTCAACTGCGCCGGGGTGCTGCGCGAGCGCATGATCTGGAATCTCAGCGAGGATGACTGGGACACCGTGATCCGGGTCCATCTCAAGGGCCACTACAACATGTGCCACCACGCCGCCAAGGTGATGCGCGGCCAGCGCTTCGGCCGCCTGATCAATTTCGCCTCCGACGCCTGGCGCGGCAGCGTCGGCCAGGCCAACTACGCCGCCGCCAAGGGCGGCATCGTCTCCCTCACCCGGGCGCTGGCACGGGAGCTGGGCCGCTACGGCGTCACCGCCAACGCCATCTGCCCCATCGCGGCCACCCGCATGACCATGAACCAGGGCGTGATCGACGGCATGAAACGCCGCCTCGAAACCGGCCTCATAACCCAGGAACGCTACGACGCCATCATGGCCATGCCCGGCCCCGAGTTCGTGGCACCCATGGTGGCCTATCTGGCGACGGACGCAGCGCGCGACGTCAACGGCCAGATCTTCCACGTCGAGAAGGGCCGGGTATCCATCTACTGCGAGCCGGTGGAAGAAAAGGCGCTGCTCAAGGCCCAGGACGACGGCCTGTTCACGGTCGAAGAACTGATGGCCGCGGTGCCGGGCTGCCTGCTAGTGGGCCATCCCAACCCGGCGCCGGCGGAGGAATCCGGGGCGTCGTGACGGGCCGCGCTCAGCGCGCGCACACCCCGGCTTCCACCCGCAACCGGGTGCCGAGTTCGGCGACGAGGCGGTCCCCCGGCGCCAGCGGTCCAACGCCCTCCGGGGTGCCGGTGAGCACGATGTCGCCGGGCTCCAGGGTGAACCAGCGACTCATGTAGCACAGCAGTTCCAGCACCGGGGTCAGCATGGTGGCGGTGTGGCCGTGCTGGCGCAGCACACCGTTCTGATGGAACCGGAACTCCAGATTCTGCAGGTCGCCGACCTGTGCCGGCGGCAGAAATTCCGACACCGGACAGGCGCCGTCAAAGCCCTTGGCGCGCTCCCAGGGATGGCCCGCCTGCTTGAGTTTTTTTTGCAGATCGCGCAGGGTCAGATCGAGCGCCAGGCCGACGCCGGCGATGGCGGCCTGGGCCTGGGTGGGGTCGCAGTCGCGCAGGGGCGCGCCGATCAGCAGCGCGAGTTCGGTCTCGAAGTGGCATTCGCCGCGGTCCACCGGGATGGCGATTTCGCCCGCGAAGGGCCGCAGCGCAGTGGCCGGCTTGATGAACAACACCGGCTCCGTCGCTGGCTGGCTGCCCATTTCGGCGACATGGGCAGCGTAGTTGAGCCCGACGCAGACCACCTTTCCATTGGGTAAATAGCCGTTAGGTAAATAGCCGTTGGGTAGAGCGCCGGGGGCGCCGGCGCTGAAACGATGGGAATAGCTCATGGGCTTCCGGTTCCGGGTCGAAAGAGGTCCGGGTCGAAGATCTTGCCCGGGTTCATGATGTGGTTGGGATCGAACACTGCCTTGACGGCGCGCATCAGACGGATTTCCTCGGCGCTGCGGGAGTGATGCAGCAGGTCTTTCCTGAGCAGCCCGATACCGTGTTCGGCGGAGATGCTGCCGCCGAACTCCTGCACCAGCGCGCCAAGTGCGCGACTGATCGCCGCGCCCTGCGCCTGGAACCGTTCCCCGGACCAGGCGGCGGGTTTCAGCGCATTGACGTGGATATTGCCATCGCCGAGATGGCCGAACCAGACCACTTCCAGCGCCGGAAACTGCGCCGCGAACAGGGCTTCGGCGCGGGCGATAAAGTCTGGCAGGCGCGAGGTGCGCACCGCGATGTCGTTTTTATGGGGCTGCCAGGGCGCCAGCACATCCGAGATGTCCTCGCGCAGGCGCCAGAGGTCGCGGGCCTGGGCCTCGCTCTGCGCCAGCACGCCATCGTTCACCAGACCCGCCGCGCGCAAGGTATCGAATACCTGCAATGCCTGCTCCAGGTCGTCGTCGCTCGCGACCTCCACTTCGATCAGTGTGTAACAGGGCGTCGCGGCGGCGAAGGGTCGCGCCAGGCCGTGGCGCGCCACCACCCGGGCCAGGGCCGCTTCGGAAAAGAATTCACAGGCGGCGAGACGGCACTGGCGCCGAAAGGCGGCGAGTACGGCGGGCAGCGCCGCGAGGGCGGGCGCGCCCAGCACCAGCACGGCCCTGGGCGGCGGCGGCGGAGCCAGCCTGAGGGTGGCCGCGCAGATCACGCCCAGGGTGCCTTCCGAGCCGATGAAGAGCTGGCGCAGATCGTAGCCGCTGTTGTCCTTGACGAGGCCCCGGCCGAGCTCGAGCAGTTCGCCCGCGCCCGTCACCACCGTCAAACCCAGCACCCAGTCGCGCGTCATGCCGTAGCGCAGCACCCGGATGCCGCCGGCGTTGGTGGCGATATTGCCACCGATCCGGCTCGATCCCGCGGACGCGAAATCCACCGGGTAATACAGTCCGGCGGCCTGCGCCGCGGCCTGGATCCGGGCGGTGACCGCGCCCGCTTCACAGGAGAGGGTGGCGTCCTCGGTGTTCACTGCGCCGATGCGGCGCATGCGGTCGAGGGCGATCACCAGCTCGCCCCGCGCCGCCACCGCGCCGCCGCTGAGTCCGGTGCGACCGCCACTGGGCACGAGGGCAATGCCTGCGCGGTTGGCGAGCTGCACGACCGCCTGCACCTCGGTGCTCGACGCCGGCAGCACGGCGGCCAGGGGTGCGGGCGGCCACCGGGTCGTGCGATCCGCGCCGTAGCTGAGCAGATCGGCGCCATCGCCGATGACATGCTCCGCGCCAACGATGGCGCCCAGCTCATTGAGCAACGCGGTGCGACGGGCGGCAGCGGACATCGCTCAGAACCCCAGTGCGGCTAACACCTGGTTGCGGACCGGCTCCGCCTCGTTGACCAGATGGTGCTGGGCGCCGGGCACCAGGTGAAAGTGCCCGTTGGGCAGCTTGTTGTGCAGCAGGCGCAGGTTGTAGCGCCAGTCGAGCGTGGTGTCGGCGTCACCCTGTACCACGATCACCGGGTGCGGTGATGGCGGCAGACGCTGCAACTCCTCCGCCCAGTGCTTCATCGCGCCGATCCATTCCAGCGGGATGTGGCGCTCCTGCAGAGGATCGCGCCGCTGCACGAAATCGAGAAATTCCGGGTCTCCGGAATTGATCATGAATTTGCGGTCGATGGCTTTGCGCCAGCGATGCGAGGCGAGATAAACCAGCCGGTTGAGCCCCCAGTGCCGGGGATGCACCAGGGGAGCCAGCAGGGCGATCCGGTCCAGCGGTCGGGAATGTTCACCGTCAAGCAGATGTTTGAGCAGGATGGCGCCCCCGGTGCTCTGGCCCACGCCGTGCCAGGGCGCCGGCAAGGCCGCAGCGCGGGCGAGGATGTCCTCCAGCACCTCGGTGTAGTGATCGAAGCTCGCGATGGTGACGCGCTCGCCGTCCGAGAGGCCATGGCCCGGCAGATCGAAGGCGACGACATTCAGCTGGCGCGCGAGCAAGTGACGAATCAGGTGTCCGTACAGCCCGACGTGATCGAAGTAGCCGTGCACCACAAAGACCGTGCCGTGCGGCGCCGGGTGCAGCCAGTAGTGGGCGGCGATCCGGTAGCCGTTGGTGGCCACGGTGCCCATGCAGTGCCGCACGTCGGGTGCGAGGGATTCGGGTTCAAGACGGTAGTGGCGCAGATAGTCCGCCGCTCCCGCCAGCGCGCTGCTGTCCGCGTCGGTGCCGGGATCGAAGGCGAGCGGCGGCAGGCTATGGCGCAAGTGATCGAAGGTGGAGATCGCGACGGGTTCGGACGGTGGCATGGGTTGGGATAGGTGCTGGTAGCTGCGTCGAGCCTAGCACATCGGCATCCTGACGCCGCGCCCTGCCGGTGTTCGGGCCATGCTCGCATTGCCCGCGCCTGCCGTTCGCGGCATAGTTCCCGGCGTTTCCCGACCGGTAAGCGCGCATGCCCGAATACCTGATCGCTCCGTCCATCCTGTCCGCCGATTTCGCCCGTCTGGGCGCCGAGGTGGACGCGGTGCTGGCCGCCGGTGCCGATGTCGTTCACTTCGACGTGATGGACAACCACTATGTGCCCAACCTCACCGTCGGACCCATGGTGTGCAAGGCGCTGCGCGATTACGGCGTCACCGCGCCCATCGACGTGCATCTGATGGTGGAGCCGGTCGACGACCTGATCCGCGCCTTCGCCGCCGCCGGCGCTTCCTGGATCACCTTTCACCCCGAGGCGAGCCGCCATGTGGACCGCTCGCTGCAGGTGGCGCGCGAGCTCGGCTGCAAGACCGGACTGGTGCTGAATCCGGCGACCGGGCTCGAAACCATCCGTCATGTGATGGACAAGCTCGATGTGTTGCTGCTGATGTCGGTCAACCCGGGCTTCGGCGGCCAGGCCTTCATCCCGGAAACCCTCAACAAGCTGCGTGCCGCGCGCGCGTTGATCGACGCCAGCGGCCGCGCCATCCGCCTCGAAGTGGATGGTGGGGTGAGCGCTGCCAACATCGCCGAGATTGCCGCGGCGGGGGCCGATACCTTTGTCGCCGGCTCGGCGATCTTTGGGGCCGGCGATTACACGGCAGCCATCGCCGCCATGCGCGCGGCGCTGGCCGGGGCGCGGTAGTCCGCCCTCACCGAATGGGCTAGAATCCCGCCGCCATCCGATTTCCGCGCGACTTGATTTCCGAATAGCTGTTTTCCGAATACCTGATTTCCGAATAACTGGAGTGCCGGTCATTATCACTGCCCCGATCGCACGATTTCTCCCGCTTCCCCGTTGGCGCTGGCGCCGGGGCTGATCGCCCCTGCCCGCAGGGCACCGCACGTCATCGTTCAATTTTGGGGAAAGCTGTCATGACACCGGAACAATTCGCCACCATCGCCCAGCAGGGTTACAACCGCATCCCGATCACGCGCGCCGTGCTCGCCGATCTGGAAACGCCGCTGTCCTGCTACCTGAAGCTCGCCCGCGGCCGCTATTCCTATCTGCTCGAATCCGTCGAGGGCGGCGAGAAGTGGGGCCGCTATTCGCTGATCGGCCTGCCCGCGCGCACGGTGGTAAAGGTGTCCGGCCACGAGTTTGCGCTTGAAGTGGATGGCGTGGCGGAGGAGTCCCGCACCTGCGCCGACCCGCTGGCCGAGATCGAAGCCTATCAGGCGGGTTTCCGGGTACCGGAGCTGCCCGGGCTGCCGCGCTTCACCGGCGGCCTGGTGGGCTACTTCGGCTATGACACCGTGCGCTATGTGGAGCCGCGCCTCGCGCATTCCTGTCCGCCGGACGAGCTGGGCGTGCCCGACATCCTGCTCATGGTGTCGGACGAGGTGGTGGTATTCGACAACCTGGCCGGCACCCTGACCCTGATCGTGCACGCCGACCCAGCCGTTCCCGATGCCTGGGCCGCGGCGCAGGCGCGGCTCGATGCCATCGCCGCGCGCCTGCGCCAGCCGGTGCCGGAACTGCCGCCGGTGCGGCTAGAGGGCGGTGGCGTCCAGGAGGAGGACTTCGTCTCCAGTCTGGGGCGCGCGGGTTACGAGGCGGCGGTGGAGACCATCAAGGAATACACCCGTGCCGGCGATGTGATGCAGGTGGTGCCGTCGCAGCGCCTCACGCTGCCGTTTCCCGGCGCGCCGGTGAACCTCTACCGCGCGCTGCGCAATTTGAACCCCTCGCCCTATCTGTACTTTCTCGACCTGGGAGAGTTCCAGATCGCGGGATCGTCGCCGGAAATTCTCGCCCGCCTCGAACAGGGCGAAGTCACGGTGCGGCCCATCGCCGGCACCCGCCGCCGCGGCCGCACGCCCGACGAGGATCTGGCCATGGAGCGCGAAATGCTCGCCGATCCCAAGGAGATCGCCGAGCACCTGATGCTGATCGATCTGGGCCGCAACGACGTCGGGCGTATCGCGGCCACCGGCTCGGTGCGGGTTACCGAGCAGATGGTGGTGGAGCGTTTCTCGCACGTCATGCACATCACCTCCAACGTGGTGGGCCATGTGCGGCCGGGGTTGTCGGCGCTGGACGTGCTGCGCGCCACCTTGCCGGCGGGCACCCTGAGCGGCGCGCCCAAGATCCGCGCCATGGAGATCATCGACGAACTGGAACCGGTCAAGCGCTGCATCTACGGCGGCGCGGTCGGCTACCTGGGCTGGAACGGCAACATGGATACCGCGATCGCGATCCGTACCGCGGTGATCAAGGACGGCCGGCTCCATGTCCAGGCCGGCGGCGGCGTGGTCGCCGACTCGGTGCCGGCGCTCGAATGGAAGGAGACCATGAACAAGGCGCGCGCCCTGTTCCGCGCTGCCGCCATGGTGGTGGACGGTTCGGCCATCGATGGTGCGGGGGTGGCGTCGTGATCCTGATGATCGACAACTACGATTAGCATCCATCAAGCTCCATTGTGTTCCATGGAGAAAGCGTAAATCATTGATTTGTATCGATGTAACTTCCTTGATGGTCTGGTGAAGGCTAGACCAATCTGCTGCAAGTGTGTATATTTCTGTGTATATAGGGCCTCAAGAGAGGTGATATACACACATGGCCATGAACCTGCTCTCGGCCAGGAAGGTCGAGACCATTCCTTCCCAAAAAGAACCGTACTGGCTCAAGGACGGGGGCAGTCTATTTCTGTACGTCACGCCTAGCGGAAGCAAGTTGTGGCGCTACCGCTATCGGCTTGGCGGAAAGCCTGCCATCTACGCGATCGGCAAGTACCCCCAGGTCTCACTGGAGGCGGCGCGGACCGAGCGGGATCGCGCGCGGGAACTCGTCAAGAAGGGCGTACACCCCGTGGTGGAGAAGAGAGTCAACATCTCCACTCAGCTTGAAAAGAACGAGAACACCTTTGAGCCAGTGGCTCGCAGATGGATGGCGAGCAACGTGCAGTGGAGCGAGGGCTACGCCGATCAAGTCAAGCGCACTTTGGAGAACGATGTTTTTCCCAAAGTGGGCAAGCTGCCGGTCAGCTCAATCCGGACTGCTCACCTGCGCCCCGTCATTAAGGATGTTGCGGAGCGCGGCGCTCCCACCGTTGCGATCCTGATCAGGCAATTGTGCAGCCAACTCTTCGCATACGCGGCGGGTGAAGAGCTTTGCGACAGTGATCCGACGGCGCTGCTGAAACGGTCGGTCAAGCGCCCCCGAGTTCGACACCATCCACCGCTACCGTGGCAAGAGATCCCGAAGTTCTTGAGCCGTGTGGATGATGCAGGTTACCGGGTCACTGTCATTGCACTGCGATTGATGGCCCTCACTTATGTCCGCACGGCCGAACTGCGCAAGGCGCACTGGTCCGAGTTCGATCTGGACAGTGCGATGTGGACGGTTCCTGCGGGGCGTATGAAGATGCGCGACCCTCACATCGTTCCGCTCTCGAAGCAGGCCATCGTGCTGTTGAAAGAACTGCACACGCTGACAGGCGGAGGGAAGGTGCTGTTTCCCGGCTTCAGGAAGCCGGGAACGGTGATGTCGGCTACGACACTCAACAAGGTGTTGGAGCGCATGGGCTACGGTGGACAGTTTTCTTCGCACGGCTTCCGCTCAACAGCGACCACGCTGCTCGGCTTGTTGAGCTACCCCGAGAACCGGGTTGATCTGCAACTGGCCCACTCGAAGCGGAAGAAAGATTCGTCGCGCGCACCCTACGATCACACCAAGTACATCGCATCGCGGAAGATCATCATGCAGGATTGGGCGGACATCCTCGATGCGATGGCTCGTGGCGATTCGATGAACGAGGTCATGGCAACCTTCGGGCCGCTGTCGAAACGGCGCAGGGCCTTGCTGCGGGTCATCGAGCGGGAGTGAGGCGCGTGCCGGGCTGAGAGGCTGCTCAGGACATTGAGCGGGCGCGTCGAAGAAAGCCCTCTTGAGGCTCCGTCAGGGCAACGTCGGGTCTAATCAGGTAGGCGGTCACGATCATCGGTGCGCTCGCCAGCGGCCGCAGGGCGATGCCCTGGCATCGATACCCGGCAAGTCTCGTGGATGGGGCCACGGCGATTCCGTACCCCGCTGCGACCAGCGTCATGGCGACCTCGAACGTACTGACGGCTGCTTCGCGGTCCCGCAATTCGTTCTCGAATGCGCTCTGTGCGAGCGTGCGCCACGACTCTTCGGCCGTTGATCGCGCGTAGATCAGCGGCTGTTTGAGCGCTTCCTGGCAGGGTACTTCCCGGTAGGCCAGCAAGTGGGATCGCTTTGCCACAGCGACGGCCAGGGTGTCGTGCCACAGCGGTTCGCAAACCCAGCCCGGCCACTCCCGATGGGTGGTGGACAACGCGAAGTCGAAGCCGTCACCAGGTCGTTCCTGTTGTTGTCCGGTAGCCGCTGTATCAATCAGAACGGCCAGGGTGTCCGGGTCTTCGGCGCGCTGTATGGCGAGCACGTCGGCGAGTTGGGGAGGAACCCAATCGCCGAGGACTGCCAGACGGATTTCAGTGGAGACGTCGATCGATCTCACGTGCAACTTCCGAAGGCGCTAAAGCATGGAAACTTAATCAAATGAGTTAAGTTTAACGTGGTTTATATCGTGGCCCTGATCGACGCTTTTGGCAATGCAAAAGCGATCGATCCAACGCGGCCGACCAGCCGGGACAACAACATACGAAGCGGAACCAGCGATCGCGTTTGGGGCAGTGGTGCGGGAGGAAAGAACGGACCAGGGGATGGCGCAGGAAACGCTCGCCCACCTGGCCGGAATCGAGCGGTCGCACATGGGCAAGATCGAGCGGGGCGAGCACATTCCCACGCTTCCTCTGATCCTCAAGATCGCCCGCGCCCTGAAGTGCAGCTCTGCCCACCTGATGGCTGCGATGGAGGCCAAGCTGGCCGAATCGGACCCGCCCAAGCGCGGCAACTGAGGGCGCCGGCGTCGCATCCTATTCCTGCTCGTCATCGTTCTTGGCATGAAACGCCGAGTCGTCGCGCTGTGCCTCGGCGTTGGCGAGGCGCAGGTAAGGATTGTTCGGGGGTATCTCATGGAACAGCGTATCGGGGCTGGTCAGCAGGTATCCGTGCAGCCGCCTGGACTTGCGAGGCCCCGTCACTTCGCAATTCCAGATGTTCAGCCCGCTGGCCTGCTTGCGGTGCAGGCCCAGCTTCTCGAACCGCTTCTGTACCCACTGCCATTCCGGTAGCTTGTCCTGCTTGGCCAGGGCGGTGATCTGCGGGTGCTCCTGCGCGTAGCGCTGGAACACGCCGGGACTGACGAGATACGCCGTGCCGGCCACGGTATGTACCAGCGCCTTGGCGTCGTTGATGATGAGCTTGCGCGTCTGGATGCTCTGACGCAGCCACGCGAGAAAATGAGCACCGGATGGATTGGCGTCGTCTTGGTGTACTGCTTGGACCGGCGTGGTGTCGGCGGGCTTGTGGTCCGGCAACGGCGTGGGCTTCTCAGCGAGGGGCTGAAGCGGCACGGCCGTAGCAGTGGACGCGGGAGACGAATCGAGCAGTTCCAGCAGTTCCTCGACGCTGCTGTCGGCGGTCGTTGGTGTGGCGGACTCGGTAGTCGCCGGGGCGGATTCCCCTGTTTCCACGTCGATGGCCTCGGGTGCTGGTGTCTGTGCCGCCGACCCTTCCGGCTCCACCTGCACGGTGCCCGCGAAGGCTGCCGGCCGGTCGGACGCTTCCCAAATCATCGCGGGGGACAGTTTCAGGAAGGTGAAGCTGTGCGACCAGCCGGCATCGCTCGTGACTGAGGCTTTCCAGATCGCCTTGCCGTCCGGCGTGGCCAGGGCGATACCATGGTCCTGAAGCACGTTGAACACCGCCGTGTTGCTGGCTGGAATGCCATCGATGCCCTGCGATAGCAGATGCGCCCGCAGCTTGTCGGAGACGGTCTTGCTCACCAGCCAGAGTGCGTCCTGGGTCAGCCAGCCGTCCGAAGCCTGGGGCTGGTTCAGCTTGAACTCCTCCTTGAGCAAATAGCGCAGGCCGTCGAGCAGCTTGCGTTGCAACGCGTGCTTGGGTGCGGCCAGCGCCTTGTTCGGGTCGCCGCCAAGTTCCTGGGCGACGGAGGCCTGGTCGGCCTGCACGACCAGCTCACCAAGGATGCCGGCGTGCTCGTACTGGCCGGCCAGGACGTACAGCAGGGAAGCCCAAAGATCGGGGAAGCCGGTGAGCCAGTCGAGAATCTCGCGGTCCAGCAGTCGGGTGTACAGCAGTCCGGTGGCGGCACCATGCAGCCGATACTCGCGGTCCTTACGGTAGCGGAAGCGATAGGGCCGCTGCAGCGGACCGTGCCAGGGGTGCCAGAGGGCGCCGTCGGCATATTCGACATGCAGATCGACGGCGATCTTGCCGATGTCGTGCAGCAGGGCCGCGTAAGCGGTGCCCGCAGTCCAGGCCTCGGCCTGGGCCGCCTGTGCTTCCGGCGTGACACCGGCGGGCAGCAGATGCGACTGACGCAGCTTCAGTGCGTAGGCCACGATCTCCAGGCCGTGGTCCAGCATGCCGCCCGGATAGGCGTGATGGTGACTCTCGGAGGCGGGGAACTGTTGCACCAGCTCGGCGTAGCGCTCCAGGGGCGTCAGGTACAGCGCGGCGAACTGCTTGTGCGACAGCGAGGTCCGTTGCCAGATGTGTTCCAGCAGCTTCCGCCGACGCGGCGTCGCCAGCAGCGAGGCGGCCGACTCCGGCCGGGTCAGCCCTTGGGGCATCGCTATGGAGGCGGTGGGCGATGCACCGGCGGTTGGCACCCTTTTGCGTTGGAACAGCGAGAACATGACGACACCCGAGTGACGGACTGGCGGGAGAGCCTTTTGGCCTTTTCAGGGTAGGGCCTTTCCCCTTGACCCCGTTCCCTTGCCCCTTCCCAGCCCTTTGGCCTTTATGGAAGCCTTTGGGTATATGGCCGTTACCTCGTGGGCGCCACGATCAATGCGGTATGGGGCAATCCCGGCAAGCGGGGAACGCTGCTGAAGCGTTGTCAGGCTTGGCCCAGGCCGGCGTCGAGTGCATCGGCCTGGGCTGTGAAGTCTTCCGGGCGACGCTTGCGGAAAGTTTCGAGATTGCTGAGTTTCCAGCGCAGCGCCGGCAGTTGCGCGGCGTGCTGGCATTGCAGCAGGGACCAATCGGGCTGCGCGCGCGTCAACCCGCTCAGGAACTGCTTGTGCTGCGCGTTCAACCGCCCAGGCAATTCGTGCCGCAACCGGACGCGGGCTTCCAGCAGCGCCTCCAGGGAACAGTCCACTTCGGTCATGCCGACAAAGGCGCGCTCGTACTCGCCAGCGATGTTCTTGTCGTTGCCGAACAGCACCTCATGGGTCGGTCGGTTGTGCCCCGCCAGGTAGACCACGAAGCATTCGACCATGCCGTTGCTGATGCCACCTGATTCGTAGAGCTGCCACACGTCGAACAGGTCGCGCGGATGCTGCCGGTCCAGCGCGGCCACCAGCTTGCTAGCATACAGCTCGTCTTGTGCCAGGATCGGAAGCTCGAATTCGACACCGAACAGGTCGCTGGTCCTGGTGCTCAGTGGCCGCCGCTCGACGGGCAACACACTGCCACGGAACACGACATTGACCTCGACCTTCACCTGGCCGACATCGTTCTCGACAATCAGCTTGGTGTCCCCCAGATCCTTGGCGCGAATCAGGCGCGTCTGCACACCCAGCGGTGCGACGCGCGTGGCGATGGCTGCAAGCTCCTGATTGATGGCTTGCAGCGCTTCGTCGCGCGGTATCTGCCACGGGAGGTACACCACGTCGATGTCCACGGACAGGCGCGGCATGTCCTGCACGAAGAGATTGATGGCCGTGCCGCCCTTCATGACGAAGATGTCGTTGGAGAACACGTTGGGCGCGACGGCCAGCAGCAGGCGAACGGTGTCCGCGTAGGTCTTATCCATGAGGTTTCAGGCTCAACAGGCTGCCGTCATCGAGTCGGCCCATCCAGCGCGTGGCGCTGCCGGTGCGAACCGGATACTGTTCCAGCAGGGCATCGACCTCCACCAGCTCCGTTTCGCGCGCCCAGGTGAGAAACAGGCGCACGGCCTTCACGCTGTTGCAGCAGGACAGCAGTTGCCCGAGCAAGTCCTTGCGGGGTGAGCGCAACCCATCGAAGAGATTGCGGGCTTCTTCGAGGCTTTGCTTGACGCCCACCTCGTACAGCAGTTCCAGCACGGCGCGCTCGGGAACCGCCACCCGCAGGGGGTCGGGCAGGCCCGGCGGCGTGATCAGGGTCTTGCTGGCCAGTGGCGTGTCCGGCCAATCGAACAGACGAGCATGGACATAGCGGGCCGGAAATCGTGAGGTGAACCATCGCGGCAACGTGAAGCGGCTATCGCCCCACAGCACCAGGGTATCCCGGCTGTCCAAGTTGTGCCGCACGCCCTGCAGGGCCAGGGCGCTCTTGCCGCCGACATGCAGGCCGGGCACGCGCTGTTGCAGGAACTTCAGGGCACCGTAGACCCCGAACTCATCGTTCGGAAAGGCATAGACGCCCTGAGCCAGGCGCACGAGCCAACCCCCATCGGCGTAGTGGGCGGCGAGCTGGGGCGACACCCCGAACTGGCCCAGGGTAGCAAGGTCGAACGGCGCTCCACGCGGTAGTTCCGCTTGCAGGCGCTTGATTATCTGATGTCTAGGATTTCCATTCATGTGCGAAAAATAGCACAGAATCCAATCAATCAGAAGCGTCCCGCATGAAAGGCGCATTGAAAATATCATCATATTTTATTTGTGTGGCAATATTTAATCAAGGCGACGAGCTGCTATCTGCCTTTCCCTGCCGTTGTATAGGGCAGCTTGTGGGCATCCGGCCACAGACAAAGGGGTGCCGTCCCGTCCCGCATTGAAGGCGGAAGGCCGCCTGTGCCCTGGATACGATGGCCCTTTCCCAAGCAGGCCGGACAGATCATGGGCGTACAGCGACACGGCGCACCCGAGAGTGCATGGATTGACAAAGTAAGGAAAATTCCTTACAATGCAGGCATGAAGATCAAAGACAGGAGCCCGACCATGCCCGGCATCCACGAACTCGCCACACTCACGTCCAAGGGACAGATCACGTTGCCCAAGTCCATCCGGCAGGCGCTGGGGGTGACCACTGGCGGTAAGGTGGCCTTCGAGCTGCGCGGTGGCGAAGTCGTCGTCACTCGCGCCGAGGCCGAGCACGAAGACCCGGCGATCGGCGCTTTCCTGGGCCTACTGGAAGCGGACATCCGCAGCGGCAGGAACGTCGGAGCGCTGCCGGCGGAACTCGCCCAGGCCATGCTTGCCAACGTGGGCCACGCCTCAGACCTCGATGAAGACATCGAGGGAGAAGTGGCGCTTTGATGCAGCGTCACGGATGGGTGCTGCTGCTCCACGAGTGCATCGTGGAGCAGCTTCAGAAGCTGCACGCAGCGGCCGCGCGCGCCGAGCGCAACGATCCGCAAGGCTTCGAGCGCAACGCCAACGTCAAACTGTTTCGTGCGTTGAGCCAGTTGATCCTGGAGACGGTGCCGAGCGATCCGGCACGGGACGAATACCGCCAGGGCAATACCCTTGGGCCAGCCTATCGGCACTGGCGGCGCGCGAAGGTCGGACGGCGGTTTCGCCTGTTCTTTCGCTACGACTCCAAGGCGAAGACCATCGTGTTCGCCTGGGTCAACGATGAGCAGACGCTGCGGGCGGCGGGCAGCAAGTCCGACCCCTACGCGATGTTCGAGAAGATGCTTGAACGAGGGAATCCGCCGGACGATTGGGACAGCCTGGTTGCCGCGAGCCGGTCTGATTGGTCTATACAGGAGAAGCGATAAGTCCTCCGCATAGAGGTAACAGCAATGAACGCAACGCCCCGTACCACGAAAGCAGAGCGCGCCGGCAGATGGCTCGGCCGTGTGTGGCGTGGCCTTGCACGGCAGGAGGCCCGCGCCATCCAGTGGTTGGCGGGTAAGGGGCTGCCGGCCGGCGGAGCACGGCTGCTGTTCTGGATCGTGAAGCTCGTCGTGTTCGGCGTGCTGCTGTACGCGGCGTTCTGGTTGGCCTTGCTGATCGCGTTCGCGCTGATCGCAGCCTGGCTTGTGCGCAACGCCGACCTGGATGAAGAGAAGCAGCCTGAACTCAGGGACGGTCATTCGGGTGCCGGCGTCTACGACAAGGACGACTGGCGCATCGACCTGGGCGATCCCAACGACCCGTAGCGGTTCCAGCAGACCGGGCACGACTCCTTACTTCGCAGCGCCTTTCGTCGCCGCCGCCATGGCGAGCTGCGAGCCACTCCTGCCCGCCGACTTCGCATCCGTCGTGCCGGTGACGAACCCGCCGAGAATGTTCCCCGTCCTGACACCGGCCCACGTCAACGCAACGATCCAGAAGCCCGGCAGGATGATGAACATCGTCGCCATCACGAAGTTCAGCAGCATATCTCCGAAAGCGTTGTTCAATCCCATCAGCGGATTGAAGTTGCTGTGCGGGGAATGCCAGCCGTAGAGCGCGTTCAAAATCGTGGAATCGATCCAGCGGGCGAGCTGGAACCAGAAATCGACGAAGAACAAAGAAAACTGCACGGCACTCACCGTGACCACCGTCCGCAAATCGTAGGTGCCGAAGATCAGCACTAGCGGGATGCAGATGACCAGCGCCATCTTCAGGAACGACAGGATCATGGGCAGCGCCTGGCGCACCACGTCCATGGCCGGAAACATCCCGATCGATCCTACTGTCAGCCCCAGATCCGACACGGTGCGGGTCGCGACATTGGGCAGCGTCATGCCGATCTGCCCACCGTAATCGGTGTAGATGTGCCCCTGGTTCATGACCTGGTGCCGTGGCGAGGCAATGGCGCGGATCACGGAATCGTCCGCCTGGGTCTGGCTCAGGAAGCCCGCCCACTGGCCGAGCCGGGACAGCAGGCTCGGATCGACCTGGGCCAGCAGCCGATCACGCAGTCCGTCGCCGCTGTCCAGCCACCATTGCCGACAACCCGGATAACCGCCGCCGCTGGATACCTCGGCGAGGCCGGCGTCGCGCGCATCGTCATAGGGCCAGGCATCGCGTGGTGCGCGCGAGCGATACGTGTCGTAGAAGCCGGCCGTGTCCAGGAAGAAGCGCGAACCGATCCAGGTCACGTCGTTCATCTGCTCGTCGCTGAGCGTCGGCCGGCTCATGAACAGCCTGGCGCGGGCCGGGCCGTAGCAGTCGTGCGTAAAGTCGGCGACTTCCTGGGCCAGCACCGGGTCGGTGATGCGCGTGCTGTCGATCTCCATGCGCATCTGCCGCAGGTCCGTGCCGCAGGGGATCGCCGCCACGGCGGCGCCGGTGACGGCCTTCGACAGCGAGTGCATGAAGAACCACCAGACCGGCACATGGGCACTCTGGTTGTTCATCGTCGTGAACGAAGCGGACCAGTTCGTCTCCGATGGCAGCGGCACGTTGACCTGGCATTGGGTCGAGCGCGTGCGATCGAACTGGATGGTGCTCAGGTCAAGGGGAATGAAGGGGATGCCGGCGAACAGGATGACCACGATCGCCACCCACACGCGGTTCTCGATGCGCATGGACGAGAGCACACCCTTGTTGCCTTCGTCCGCGCCTTCCGCACGGGCCTTGAGCCACTCCTGCACGACGATGGCGAGGAACGGCAGCGCGAAGATGCCGCTGGCCACCAGTACGTTCCAGATGCCGTTGTTGATGATCCAGGCAACCAGTGTCAGGTAATACTCAAGATAGTCCGTGGTGTAGAGGGTCATGGTCGTCGTCCCGCATCGCTACGGTTGTCGCAGCAGCACGCTGATTTCGAGCAGCACGATGGCGGCGACGGCGCCGACCTCCGCGCGCAGCAGGCGCTGATGCGCTTCGCGGGATGTGTCGCGTTCCCGGAGGCGGCGACGCATCCATATCCACCCGTAGGCCGTCGCGCCATACAGGCACAGCCGCCAAACGAGGAAGTAGCTGGCATGCTCGTCCAGCCACCGACTCCATGTGTCCGCATCACCGACGAGGCGAATGCCGACGAGGTTGACGGCCACGGCGACGAACACGATCAGCGCAATCCATCCCAGCGTGCGTCCGAGTTGCCGGTTGAACAGCCACTTCGGCAGTCCGATCCTCATGGCGGATTGCCGGGGTTCTGCGGCCGCTGGATGGCGTCGAGACGATCGCGCTCGGTGTCGCCCTGGTAGATGCCGCGCGAGCCGGCGCTGCGCGTACCGTGCCGCTGGATGATCGCCATGGGCGAATTCGCCGCCAGTTCGCGCCGCAGGTCCAGTTCGGTCTTGAGGTTGTTGATCTCCTGTTCCAGCAGGCTGCTTTCGTGTGTGATGGCATCCTGTGCGAGCTGGTTGGCCGCGACGTTGGGCTCCTTGCGACCGGCCAGCAGTGTCCGCTGCAACAGCAGGGCCTTCTCCAGTACGCTGGACAGCGCGACCTCGGAGGCCAGGCGACGCGCGAGCACATCTTGGTCCGGTTCGTCGCGCAGCGCCTCGATGACGCCGCGCGTAATCGGCAGTGATGCACTGCCGGCCACTTCCAGGTTCTCGAACGTGGTCGTGCTGGCACCCGTCACCAGATCCCGCAGCGCTTCCAGCCTGGTTTCGTACTCCTCCTGGATCAGCGGCGTCAGGCCGACGCCGGCGGTCGCCTGGGTCTTGAGGCAGCCATCGCAGGTCCGGTGCTCTTGCTCACCCAGCACGCGGGTGGCCCATTCGGTGGCGGCTTCGGGAGAAGGCCAGGTCTGGCAGCCCAGACGATGGCCGCACGTGATGCTGTCGATCGGCGAGGTATCGGTCGCACCGCGGCCGTTGAGCAGGTTGTAGCCAGCGCGGGTCACGTCGCTGACCACGCGGATGGGGTTCTGTCCGGCGCCGCCGGCATTGCCGCCGCCGACCCAGGGCACACCGTCGTTGCCGCGACTGGTCTCGGCCTGTTCGATCGCCGACACGGCGTCGGTGCTGGCCACGGCCTGCTTGAGCGCCATGCCCTCGGCCAATTGATCCCAGCCGAGTTGACCGCCCGCTGCGTCGGCCATGCGGTTGGCGATCGCGCGGCAGGTGAGCTTTGAGCGATCGAAATCGAGCCGTGCTTGCAAGATGCCATTGGTCAGCAGGTTGTACAGACCGGGATCGGCGCGCTGGATGATGAGCGCCGGCAGCGACGCCACGGCCGCCGTGGCGTTCTGGATCACCTGGCTCATGATGGTCTGGAAGCCGTTGGTGATGCCGTTGAGCTGGTTCTGCAGCGTGGTGGTGATGCTCATGTCGCCGCAGATCAGGTTGCTGTTCCAGCCGATGCCGACACCGAGGCTCTGCATCTGGCCGACCGGCCCCATCGATACCGCCCGGCCGCCGCCGATGCTGTACAGCACGTCATCGCCGATGACGCTGCCGCGATGATGTACACCATAGTCATTGACGCTGGTCTGCGCCCACAGCGGGTTGCTCATGGCGGCCAGGACGCCGGCAAACAGGATGCTGCGCGCCAGCCGCGTCATGGCGAAGGGGTGTGAAAATAAGGACATGCTCATGGGCCGCACCTCAGTTGAAATCCGTGCTGCCCAGGAACACCTGTCCGCGCCGCTGACAGCAGGAGTACGGGCGCCACAGCGCCCAGGCATAGTCGCCTTGTTGGGCCTGGATGCGGACGTTGTTGTGCGGGAAGACCCCGCAGGAGGATGACAGTCGAGGCGTCAGTTCTTGCCACTTTCCCGTGGAGGCATCGCTTTCCACCAAGGCACCTGCGGGCCAGTAGCCCGCGCTGGCATTGGCAAGCAGCGGCTGATAGACATGGACCTGCCCACGCCGGGTCACGATGTCGCCGGCACGCTGCGCGACGACGGCAGCCGCCTTGTAGTCGTCCACGTGATGCAGGAGCCCACCGCGCGGATAGACGTTGCCCCACAGGTTCAGGCCGGTGCGCGTGCCGATCTCGCGCATCCCAGGGATCAGCGCCTCGGGATACACGGATTCGGGGATGTTGTAGCGCCAGGCCACGGTATCGAGCGTACTCAGCAGGTACGGCATGAACGCCGTGCCCGCACCGGCGCAGGAGTAACCCAACTGGCTGACGAATTCGCTGAAGAAGGTAGCGCCTGGATGCCCGATCACGTCGGCGTTCTTGAACTTCGCGAGGTTGTTCTCGTGCTCTTCGTTCGTCGTGCCGTCACCGCCACCTTGAGCGGTGGGATTCGGCATGCTCATCGCCCGCACTTCCACCCAGGGGTTCTCCCCGGTGTTCGAGTAGCTCGACACGACGGCATCGGGAACGTAGTGCTGCACCTTGACCGAGGTACGCACCGTGCAGCCGGTGAGCGTGCAGTACAGCCAATAGCAAATGCCTTGCACGCGATACGACAGGCAATCGGGCGACAGCACCGAGCCGGTGATAGTGGCGGTGTTGAGCGCGAAGGCGGAAGCGGCGGTGCCCAGCAGGACGGATGCCATGCCGGTGCGCCATGCGCGGCGGGATAGCTTCATGGTTGAGTCCTCCGGTATTCCTCGATGCGCGCGAGGGCGCGCGACACGTCGGTCTCGCCGTAGACGACGTAGCGCCGATCGACCACCACGGCGGGAATCCTGGTGATGCCCAGGCTCCAGGCGTCGGTCACGCCCTGGTAGGCATCAGCCAGGCGTTGTTGGAGTGGTGTGCCGCCATCCTGCAACCGCTGCCGGACGATCACGGCCGCCTGTGCCGGATCGGCGGGGAGGTTTACGGCCAGCTCCGCTTCGATGCGGGCCGGTGCGTCCAGCTTGACGACGTGGATACCGACGGGCGCCTCTACGGCGTGGTGCCGGTCGGTGAATACCCGGACGTCCGCGGCTTCCGCGTGGGCCATCGCGGCTACCGCCGTTGCCAGGAGGCATGAAGCCAGCGTTGGGCGGCAACGCAGCCGGTGTCGTTGTGTCTCGACGTGTTCAGAGCGTGGGTACATGGGGTGGCTCCCATTGGGTCGATACTGGCGCTAGTCGATCCCATCGGGCAGATGGACACCATCAAGAAAGGGAACTGTCCCGTGACCGCTTTCATCCGATCCGAACACGAAAAAAAGGCGCCTGGTGGGGCGCCTCAAGGACTACAGCAAGCCGGCTTCCGCGAAGGAAAAAGGCGTTCCTTCACCGACGATGAAATGGTCCAGAACACGAACGTCCACCAGTTCGAGAACCGATTTCAATCGGGTCGTGATTGCCTTGTCGGCATGGCTCGGCTCGGTCACGCCCGAGGGGTGATTGTGGGCAAAGATGACCGCGCTGCAGTTGTGCTCGATCGCCCGCTTGAGGACCGCGCGGGGATACACACTGGCGCCATCGATGGTGCCGTGGAACATCGGCTCGAAAGCGATCACGCGGTGTTGCGAGTCGAGAAACACGACGGCAAAGACCTCCAGTGCTTCGCTGGCGAGTTTCAGCCATAGATATTCTCGCACGCTGGCCGGACTGGTCAGCTCGGCACCGTGTTTGAAGAGACGTGCCTCCAGCACGCCGATGGCTTGCCGGATCAACGGATCTTCGTGGATGCTCGCGTACCGGACGAGCGCTGATGATGCACCGTCGGTGACGGTATCGGACGGATTCATGGGAACCTCCTTGATAAATGAAACGGAGGCTCCCGTCCCCGTGTGGGGGTGAGACCCCCGTGGGACGTGATGAAGAAAGCCCGGAATCGGGCTTGGACGATTGGCATCCTCCATCGAAAACGATGGATGTTCGCGCGTGGGATGCGGTGCGAACTGGAACGATCAACGCGGTCGAAACCGCGCCGCAGCCTTGAAGATCGCGGCTACCTGGGCATGTCGCTGACGTTGTCAGCAGGCATCTCGGGTATCTCGGGCAAGGTTTCGGCCATCGCCGGCTCATCGCCCGATGACGTCAGCAGATCAATGGCCGACAGCAAGGCATCGCCTTCGACGGCACCCGGCAGCAGCAATGCCTGGCCGGTGCGGTTGTCGATTACGCGCAGCATCGGGGTCGCGGTGATGCCGGCCAGCGCGGCTTCCTCGGCCTGCGCTCGGATCACGGCGTCGGGCCGTGCGCTGGTCAGGCATTCGCGCAACTCGGGTGTCGCGCCGGGTGGCTGGATGCCGGACGGAAGGCCTCGACCGCCGCCGCGGGTATGCTGGTAAATCCAGGCGACGGTGTTCCAGAACGCTTCCCGCCCGCCGGTTTCCCCCGCGCATTCCGCCAGGCGTGCCGATTGCGTGACGGCTGGTTCGTGCATCGGCAGCGGCAGATGGTGCCATTGCCAGTTCACGTCGGGATTGGCGTCGATCCAGCGCTTCAGTACGGGGAAGTAGGCTTGGCAGTACGGGCATTCCAAATCGGCGTACTCGATCAGCGTGAACCGCGCGTCGATGCGGCCGTAGCGCCACGGTGGACCCGCTGACGCGGCAGCCTCGGCGGACGCCGGGTCGCCAGTGTGCGGGCTGCGTCCAAGCGACCAGGCCAGCAGAACGAGCAGCACCGCGATCCCGGCCAGCATCGGCCCCAGGTAACGTCGTAGCGTGTGCAGGCCTGGCGTGCGCATGATCTTTCCGCCTCAACCGAGGGCGTCGAGCGGCAATGGCTCGATGCCGCGTGCCCGGTCGATTTTCTCCGCGACCTTGAAAGCGGCCTCCAGCTCTCCGATGCCGTGTTGCCGCATCAACTGATAGCGCTCGGCCTTCTCCTCGGGCTCGGTCATCGCCATGGCTAGGTAGAGACTCGGCGGCACGGCGCGGAACAGGACTTCCATCGACTTCGACAGGATCACGCCTTCGCTGAACTTGCCGGACTCCTTGCGCGCCGACAGTATCAGCGCCTTCTGTGCCGGATTGAGTTCGCGGAAGCGCGCGACCTTCTCCACTTCGTCGGGTGGCATCGACAGGCAGATCCACCACTCGATCATCGACAGCATCGGTTCGGCGGCCTTGGGCAGATCGTCCAGGTTCTGCGTCGCCAGCCAGAACCAGGCGCCGAGCTTGCGCCACATCTTGGTGATCTTGACGACGTAAGGGGCAAGCAATGGATTGCGGGTGATGATGTGACCCTCGTCGGTGACGTTGACGATGGGGCGCCCCAGGAATTGATCCCTTTCGGCGATGTTGTTGACGGTGTTGATGAGCGAGATGTAGGCGATGGAAAGCTGCGCGTTGTAGCCCTCGCGCGCGAAGGTCGCCAGATCGACGATGGTGATGTCCGCTTCCGGCCATGGCGTGCCGGGACGATTGAACATTTCCCCATCCAGTCCCTGGCAGAACATATCCATCGCGTCCGCCATTTCCAGCAGGCGAGCGCGCCGGGCTTCTGGCAGCGCGGAATCGCGGGCGCGTTCGCGCAGGGCGTCGCGCACGTCCTCGGTCAGCACCGTGCGCTTCTCCGGCGCACAGCGATGCGCCGCGTCGAGAATGCACTGGCGGATCAGGCTGCGGTCGGCGCGGGTCATGCGCGCCTCTTCCTTGTCCTCGCCGCCGGTAATCATCAGGCGGGCGGTGATCTCCAGCTCGCCGAGCACGTCGCGCTGTTCATCGCTTTCGCTCGATGCATCTTCGGTTTCCTGTTCCTCGTCCAGGGCATCGGCGTCCAGCGTCCGCACCTGGCTGGGCGTATCGACCAGGCGCCACGCATCGGCGAAAGGCGCGAGGCTCACGCCAGCGCCGGGCGCGAGCTTCACCCGATGCACCGTCAGGCCAAGGCGCTGGGCGAATTCGCCAAACAGACCGAAGCTGTTCCCCGCTTCGACGATGAACAGCCGGGGCCGGTAGATCGCGACGAGCTGGTTGAGGATGTTGTTGAGCGTGGCCGACTTGCCCGAGCCGGTCGGGCCGAACAGAAACAGATGGGCATTCATCTGCCGGTCGCGCCGGTTGAGCGGGTCGAAGGCGACGGTGCCGCCACCGCGATTGAAGAAGGTGATGCCGGGGTTCCCGGTGCCCTGATTGCGCCCCCACACGGGCGCGAGATTCGCCGCGTGCTGCGCGAACATGAGCTGGGTGTACCACTGGCGCCGATCCCTGGCCGGGTCATAGAGGCAGGGAAGCCAGCGCAGGTAACTGTTGAGCGGCGCGACCTCATCCTCCTCGCGCACGGGCAGGAGGCCAGCGTTGAGCATGACATTGGCGAGTTGCAGGCCGCGCGCATCGAGTTCGGCCATGTCGCGACCGCGCAGGTAGAAGGCCAGCGCGCCGCGATAGAGCTTGTGTGAACTGCCGATCAGCGAACGTGCCTGCTGCACGTCCTGCCGGGCCTGCTCGGACGCCAGTGTTTCGCCGACCGCTTTCTTGCCCAGGTAGTTCAGATGCGCTTCCAGTGCGTCCTGTGGCGTGGCGACGAGGGTGAGACACATCACAGTGTCCTCGGGCATCTGGTCGAACAGCGCGTTGCAGGCATCGCCGCCTTTGCGCGTTTCTCCGGTCAGATGTCCGGTTGCCGGCGGCGTGCGCAGCCGGTCGAGCACCATGACCCGATGCGGCATGTCGTCGAAAAACCAGATGCCGTTCGCCGCGTCGGAGCGTGGCTGGCCGAAGAACAGCCGTTGCGAGAAGTCCGTGCCGCTGGCGAGTTCGACGTCGCCTTCGTTCGCTTCTTCGGGGTAGGCGGCCAACTGGTAGAAGCGCTCACGATCGGCAGCCGTCGCGCCCAGCAAGGTCGGGTTCGGGTTGAACCAGCGCAGCAACCAGGCGTGGATGTCCGCCGCGCCCAGGCGCCGCGCCTTGACGCCGGCATTGGCGAGACCGCCGGCCAGCCGGTCGCACACCGTTGCCAGGGCCTGTCCGGGCGATTGGCCGCGACGGTGTGAAGCGCCCGACGCGCGACGATAGACCACCATGCGCACGCGCCGCGTCTGGCCGCGCCACGGCAGGCGGGTCACGGTGGTGTCGTCGAACAGGCCGCCCGGCTTCGTGATGGCCCGCAGGTGATGGGCGAAGAACCGCAGGTAGAAGTCGCTGAACGCGCTGCCCTGCGCGCGTGGCTGGATGTAGTCCCGCAAGACGTTCAGATAACCCGTCCAGTCGGCTTCGTCCTGAGCATAGAGCTGCACCACCCAGGGTTGCTCGTCGAGTTCGTCGAAGCTGTCCTGCAGGGCATTCTCCAGCGCGTCGCGGGCCTGCCACAGCCAATCGCTTTCGCGTCCTTCGGTGCCGATCGGTGTCAGCTCGAAGAACGCCGCCGCCGATTCACCGTCCTCCAGCAACAGGCTGTTGGCGTCGGCCAGATATTCCACCCACGGCAACAGGTCCACGAAGGACGGCGACACGTCGTAGAGAGCCTGTTCGTCCGCCTGAGTGGCGGGCCGGTGCTTCGGATCGAGGCGGGTGCCGGGCTCGGGAATGCCATGCGCTTTCAGGTCGGCCACATGGCGTTCCCAAGCGTCGGCCTGCTGTGACTCGGATTCCTCGGATGCCGACACAGGTTTGCGCGGCCACGGCAGCGACCACGCCATTCAATAGTCCTCCACGCGCTCGCCCGGCAGGGCGTACTGCACGCGCTGATAAAACGGGAACACCGTGCTGTAGCCGGGCACCGGCACCGGATCGGTGCCGGCCAGGTGCGGGAACACGTACATCACCAGGTCCGGGTTGGGGAGGCGGTGGAACTGCCGGTAAATCTCGTTCTGCGCCGTGCGGGTGTAACGGGTCTGCACGCTGGGCGCGGCCTGCACGTCCGTGTCGGTGAGCGTCCGGCGCAAAGCCTGCCGGGCGTCCAGCAGCTCGCGCGATGCGCGGCCGCCGCCCGCCGGTCCGCCCGTTTCCTGATTCCAGATGTCGATCATGGTCTGGTCGCCGTGGGTCAGCAGCTTCTCCTTGCTGGTCGCGCAGCCGGCCAGTGCGACGACCGCGAGCACGACGGCGAGCCGTTCAATCCAGATCCGGGACATGGGAACCTCCGAGACGGTGATCGACCCGGCGCCCCTTGGCGTCGTAGTCGATGGTGAGTGGCTGCTCGATATGCACGGCGACCTTGGCGCCCGGCTCGACGTAGACGGCGGCGAAGGCCTGGCCGTAGAGCTTGTTCACCCACTGCGACATCTCCTGCACCCCGCCGGCCAGGATGCGGCCCATGGCCTCGTTGGCGGTGATCCCGACCGTCCCGATCGAGCCGTCACTGCCGACGTAGGACACCCGGCCGCTGTCCGAGTCGATCAGCGAGGCCGCGCCCGCGCCGGCGGCCGTGATCAGGGCCTGGGTGCCGAGATACTGCTGGGCGTTGCTGCGTCGTTCACCGCTGACACAAGGGATGCCGTAAGGATCGCTGATCCAGCCGAGACCTCCCTGGGAGCCGGTATCGTTCCGGTTGCTGCTGTTGCGACCGGACTCTTCCGGCAGCGTGCGGATGGTCCCGTCCTCGAACACAAAGGTGATGGAGCGGATTTGCCCGCGCACGCAGGAAAGCGTCCAGTCCCCCGAGGCCGTGCCGCTGACAACCGCGCCGGCCACATCCGGGATGTCGATGCCGTTGGCCGTGAGGTTGTCGGGGCCGATCACGACCTTGAACGGATAGGGATCGTTCACCGTGCCATCGATGGGCACGCGCCCGATAAGGGCCGTCATCGCGATCGATCCCATCAGGGTCGAGTTCGACGGCACGGTGTAGACCGCCTCAAGCGACGACGTGCCGACGGCGCCGCCGGTGGCGCGGCCGAGGGTCTCGGATGCGGCGTCCAGGGCTTCGCCGCCCGGCTTGAAGTCGTTGGGGAAGCTGAAGCCGCCGCGACTGCCGCTCCTGCCTTCGGCGGGCCTGGCGTCGTCCGGCTCGACCCAGCGCACGGCGTCGCGGCCGAAGTGCTGGCCATCGCCTTCTTCCAGCCCGAGACCGATCGGCAGGTCGGTGTGGTCGGCCCTGCCTCCCAGACCTTCAAACTGGCGCTGCAAGTCCTGCAACAACCCCTGGGCCTGTTGCCGTTCGCTGGCTGTCTGTTCGCGATCCTGACGCAGTTGGGCGCGTTCGGTGTCCAGGACATTCTGGATACGCTGCTCGATCGACCGCTCGCGCTGACGCAGGCGATCGTTCTCCGCCCGCTGGTTGCGGTTGTCGGACAGCGCGGTCTGCAATTCGGTGCGCAACTGCCGTACCTGGGCCACCAGCGTGGCGACCGTATCGTGCGGCGTGTCGCCTTCGATGCCGAGCGCCCGCATCTCGTCCGCCGTCAGTTGGCCGCCGGCATCGCCGGGGAGCGGTGATGCGCCACGGTCGCCGGAAAACAGCTTGATGCCGACGAACACCAGCAACAGCGCCATCGGCAGCATCAACCACTTGAGCAGACCGTTACTGCGCATCGCCGGCTCCTTCCGCGTTGCCGGCCGCTGCGGAGGCCGGCAAGTTGTGCGCAGCGTCGATGGGACTGATGGCCGGCAGCAGCGATTGCGCCAGGCCGCGGCCGCGCGTCACCAGGTACACCACGCTGGTGTCGCGCGAATCGCCCGCCGGCCCCAGGTCGGGGTGCTGGAACGTCGCGGTGACGAAATCGCCCTGCAAGGCGCGCGGGTCCAGGTCGATCCACCGGGCGGACGTGTTGGTCAGCCGGATCGCCGTCACCCATTGATCTTCCAGCCGCCATGCGGCCAGCGCCCTGGCGCGCACCGGCAGCGTCGGCAGCAGTGTGTCGAGCGCCAGGTCGCGGCGCAGGTTCACGCGCACGATGCCGTTCACCGCCTCCACCGTGCGCAGGGGTGCGTACAGGCTCTGCGCGGCGTAGCGCGTCAGCACCACGGGGACCGGCGTCTCCCGTGCGGGGAGCCGCGCCGCATCGGCGGCCGGCTGCTGGCCGGCATCACCGTAGCGCTTCGCGTGCGATTCGCCTTCGACGATGCGCACGGGTTCCAGCGGTGCCTCGCCAGGCTCGGCGGCAATGTCGAGCAGGATCAGGATGCCCGTGTTGGCATCCTGCAATTGCAGGCGGGTCGGCTCGATCGGTTCGCTGGCAAGCAGGTAGAGGGCGCCACCGGCGCTTTGCACACGCAGGCGGTCGCCCAGCGAGGCGGGTACGCCGACACGCACATTGCGGTCGATGAAGATCACGCGCTCGTGGCCGACCACGAGAGGCACGGCCAGCGGCAACCGCTCCCAGCGCAGAATCTCCAGCGCCAGAGCGCTCGGGATCAGGCCCAAGGTCAAGGTGGCGGTTGCCAGGAAGCTGAGGACAAGATGTTTCATCGCGGGACTCCCTACGGACCACCGGGACCATCGGTAGCGGAGGCGGCTGCCCCCTGCGGCGCGATGCGTTGCGGGGTACTGCTGTAACAGTCCAGTGCCAGGCCGAAGGGATTGCGCTCCGGGTCGATGTCCAGACGCACCACTTTCAGCGGATACCTCACCAGGGCGCGCTTGACCTGCTCGGCGCCGTGGTACTCGTCGGCCGTTATGTCCAGCGTGACGATCCAGTCGCGGTCGGACACCACGCGGACGCGCGCCGTCGGGTCGTCGCCGAAGCCGCGACCCGGAATCTCGTAGATGCCCCGCACGCGCTGACGCAGTTCGCCCGTGCTGCGGCGCTGCTCGTAGTCGCGCCGCAGGAAGATCTGACAGCCGGGTGTCAGGTAGGCCGACAGCGCATGGATGTTGCGCGCGTAGTCGTCCTCGCCGTTCGTCGGCCAGCGGTTGAGCTGCTGGAAGACATAGAAGGTAAAGGCGTAGACCGACTCCGGCGGCACCTCCCACCACTTGCGCACGCTGCCCGAACGCAGGTCCGGCGGCACGTGGATGGTCAGATCGCGAGGCGCACTCCACCAGCCGAAGCCCAGCACCAGGGCGACGACGAATAGCGCACCGGCTCCTATGCGCAAGGTCTTGATGTGCGCCTGCAGGTGCGTGATTTCGTTCTTGAAGCGGCTCATGGCGCACTCCTGCGCGTCGTCCAGTGGCCCGACCGCGTGACCAGCGACCTGCCGCCCGTATAGGGCGCGAAGGCGGGATGACGCAGCGCGACCCACCACTGAAGATGCCGGTACAACCAGGTATCGGGACGCCCCCGCTTGTGGCTTCGCAACGCGCCGCCGCACACGAACACGCCCATGCCAATGGCGGCCACGATCACGGTTGGGACCATCGCGAGCGTGGACGCCAGCCACGCCAGCGGAATGGCCAGCACCAGGCCTACCGTGGCGGAGAGCCCTACGCAGACCCACAGTTCGTCGGCCGTCAGTCCGCGTACCACCACGGGCTGACGGTTCAGACGATGCGGCAAGAAAGCCACCGTGCCGTCGTGCAGGCTGTCCTGGCTCCCCGACATCGCTCCGGCCTCCCTAGAGGACGCCGGTGGCTTCGGTGAGCAACCAGATACCCACGACCAGCAAGATCGCGCCGATTGCGACCGTCAAACCGAACTGGCCCCAGGTCTTGCGGCCGGTGTGAATCTCCGAATAGGTGCTGTAGGCGTGGTAGCAGACGCCGACGAACATCGAGGCGACCACGAGCAGCGCGACCAGCATCACGATGTCGTAACCGTAATTGCGCAGCGTCTCCATGATGCCGCTGCCGGTGCCTCGCGAAGGGTCTTCGAGGGTTGGCAGGCCCTGGGCCTGCACAATCGGCGACAGGCTCACCGAGATCAAGGCGACGGTGGGCAGGCTGATCAGGCGTGCAGAACGAGTGGAGACGGAACGGAAAGTCATGGTGGTGTCCTCATTGCGTCAAGAGAGAAGGAAAAACGTCAGCACGACGTACATCGCGACGAAGCGCACCGCGACGCCGAGGAACTGGCGCTGGGAGATGCTGTTTTCGGCCCAGCCGACATAGGCTGTGCGCAGTGCCCAGACGCCCCACAGCAACAGCACGACGAACACGCCGCCGACCAGGACGACGGAAACATCTGAAGGGCCGAAACCGCTGTTGGCCTGAAAGGCGGTGACCTGATCGCCCGTCATGGCGCGTCCTCCGCCTCTTGGCGGTAATCGCCGATCAGCGTTGTGGGGTCGCGCGGCTGTGCGCGCTGCGGCGTCAGGTAGTCGCGGATGCCGCTGCGGACACGCTCGATGTCCTCGCGCAGCCGCGCGTAGTCGAAGTGGTAGCGGGAGGCGTCCTGCTTCGGCAGGCGCTCGCTGTGCTCGGCCAGCCGGTCGAGCATGTCGAGCTGACGCACGAGCGCCGCGAGCTGCGCATGCTCGGAAGCGGTATCAGTGGCGAACGCGCTTTGCGTGACCAGCAGCAGGCAGGCCAGGGCTGGAGCCAGCGCGCGCCACCGGATGAATGCTGTGTTGGCCGTCGTGCCCATCGCGCGATCCGAAAGTTGTATGGATGGCGTGATGCTGCGGCGAGAAGAGATGCGTTTCCGCAATCAATAAGAACGGCCGATCCACCGCATTTCTTGGGCGCACCGCACGCGAACGCTAGAGGTACTTCTTGAAGCTCCCGGCGGCCACGTCCACGGCCACGCCCAGCAGAACGGCGCTGGGCAGCAGGATCAAGATCGGACTCACGCTGATCGGCAACGCGAGGTAGACCGCCCACGGCAGTACCACCAGGGGCATCAAGGCCGCCTTGGCGCGGTGATAGACGAAGCCGGATTCGCGCCCCGCGCCGAAGCGGCGGATGTCCCGGCGTACCAGGCCATCCACGAGACCCGTGAATGCCGCCATGAGGAACAGCGGCAGCATCAGGCACAGCACCAGCAGGCGCACGAGGAACACCAGCACCGTGTACGCCGCCGCGATCAGATAGCTTTCCAGGTAGACGTAGACTTGACTCAGGTAGTAGCGGAAATCCCTGGTCTGACCGTGGCTGCCGGCGCTGGCCTGCGCGGAGGCGTTCTGCACCCACTCCAGCAGCCCGGTCTTGAGGAAGATCCATTCATACGCCCACTCGACAACCCGATGGGCGGTGCGCCCCGGTTCCTGCACCACCACGCTGCGCGTGAAGTAGGTCGATAGCTGGTCCAGCTCGTAGGCCACCATGTCTTGCGCGTGGCGCCATCCCTGTTCCGGCCAGAACAGGTGCATGCCGATCCACTCGACCAGGATGCACAGCAGCAGCGACCCGCACAGCACGCCGAAGAAGCGAAACGGCAAGGTGACAAGGCTGGCGAGAAAACCTCTCTGGCGTACCTGTTGGCGTTGCGCCGCGACGGCTGGATCGCTCATGCCCTTCCATCCTCGGCAGTATCGGCGAAGGCCATTTGCTTGAAGTCGTCGAGCAGGTCTGCCGGCAGCGCCTCGTGCTGCAACGCCGGCAGGCCCTGGCTTTCCCACCAGTCGCCGGCATCGACATAGTGCTGACGCATGTAGCCGGCCAGCTCCTGCAAATCCTTGGGCATGGCCTCGTCGGCGTCGGGCGCAGGCAAGGGCATGCGGATCTTCCACAGGTTGCCGCCTTCGAGCAGTGCGAAGGCCTGCCCCTTCGGCAGATTGACCACGTGCGCCGGTTCGATCAGCGGCACGCTGGTGGTGGTGATGCGGTCCTGCGTGTTGGACGTGAACGCGGTGTGCCCCTGGGGATCGGAGGTATCCGTCGCGCCACTGACGATCGAGGTGGTGTACACCTCGACCTTGGGCAACTGCCGGGTCAGCAGCTCGGCGGTGATTGTCTCCCGCACGCGCAACATGAACAGGTTGTTGAAGTTGCCGATGACCTGGCCGGCCTTGGCGCGGTTGCCGATGCGCGCCTCGATGTCGCTGAGTGTTTGCGTGTACGCCGTGACCTGCATACCGGCGCCGCCGCCCTTGTTCACCATGGGGATGAATTCATCGCCCATCAATTCGTTGAACTCGTCGGCATGCACGTTGATCGGCACCTTGGTGCCGGTCGAGGCGCCGGGCAGGCCATCGTCGATGCCGAACTTGTAGATGTGCCCGGCGACCGAAACCAAATCGCTGAACATCGAATTGCCCACGGCCGCCGCGACCTCGGCGTCCGAGAGCGCATCCAGGCCGACGTAGACCACCGCGCGTTTGCGGATGATCTGCAACCAATCGAAGATCGGTCGCGGATCATCGAGATCGGCATAGTTCGGCGCCAGCAGTTGCGCGATCTTGCCGGTGGTCAGCTTCTCCAGCAGCGGCAGCAGCGAGGCGACGATCTTGTCGAAGTATGTCCTGTCGTAACGCACCGCCGAGCGCAGGCCGTCGAGCACCGGGTCGTAGACGCGCACCTGCGACAGATACTGCTCGATGGCCACCACGCGCTTCTCCCGCCCGATCATGTGGCGGGGAATGTTCTTGTCGTTCAGCCTGCCTTCGAGCTGGACGATGGTCTCCCAGGCTTTCGGTTCGGCCTTGGCGAAAAAGTGCTGCGCGTATTCGATGAACAACGCATCGATGTTGACGACGTGGCGCTGGATCAGCAGGTAGTCCGGGCGTCGTCCCAATTCCACCAGGGCACGCGCGATGATGTTCACGAAACGCCAGGCAAATTCGCGAAACGCTGCGCTGTTGCCTTCGCCGGAGAGCTGGCCGGCGATGCGCGTGGCGACCTCCGAAATTCGTCCGAAGCGGCCCACCGCGTTGTAGCGCGCGGAGATGTCCGGCCAGCCGAGATGAAAGCAATAGAACTCCCCTGCGCGTCCGGCGCGCTGGGCCTCCACGTACATCCTTTTCAACAGGTCCGCATCGCCTTTCGGATCGAAGACGATCACGACCTCGTGCTCACCATTGCCCTTGCGGCGGATGTCCTGGGTGATGAACAGTTCGGCCAGCCGGGTTTTGCCGACACGGGTGGTGCCGAGCACCAGCGTGTGGCCGACACGCTCGCCCAGCGGCAGCGACACATCGACCTCGTGCGGTTCGATGCCGTGCAACCGTGGCAGGCCGCCGACCGGCGGCAGTGGCCGCACCGGGTTCAAGGGGTTGTCCCACGCCGTCACGCGGGTCAGCAGAGGCAGCGGGAAAGGCGCGAACTCCAATCGCTCCTCCAGCCGGCGCACGGATCGGTAGAGCGGTGTCAGCTCGACGTAGTGGCGAAACTCCGGCCGGTATGTCTGCATCAACCTGTGGGTGTGGCGCTGATCCCAGCGAAAACCCCGGCCCACGAACAGACGATGCTGGCTCACCGGCACGTCGCGGCTGGCCATCACGTAGCGCGGCATGCGGCGGATGTTGCGGCGATAGCGCAGAATCGCCCAGGCTTCGTAGAAGCGGATGGTGCCGAAGGTCAGAAAGGCCAGCGCACCGGCCAGGCCCACCAGCGGGCTCAGTGCCAGCGACCAGGGGGCGGCGAGGCAGAGAACGGCGGCGCCGAGGCAGACCGCGACGGTGTAAAGCTCGACCGCCGGACGCAGCAGGACTTCCACCGAATGCGGCTGGGCCATATCACTGCTCGATTCCCGTGGCGGTGATGAGCACGGGGTAGTGGCGGATGCCGAGTCGTCGGGCCAGGTCGTCGGCGGAGACCGGGGACAGGATCAGTTCCGGTGCCAGGCGTCGCAGGGCATCCAGCGTGGCCTGGGACTTGACGTTGACCACGAGGCCGACCGCGCCCAGTTTGCGCAAGACTTCTACGCGCTGGCGCAGCCAGGCGCGTGAGCGTTTGTCATCACCGACGAGGAACAGCGGGCGCAGCCCCGGCACCTCGATCACCCGACGCTCCACCGTGCCCGGCGTCAGCAGCGTCGAACGCACTGGCAGCATGTCGGCCTCGCTGTGGCGTTCCGCCGGCGGCGGCACCTCGATATGCGGTGGCGGTAGTGCCTGGCGAGGGTTTCGGGGCTGGAGGTCCAGCGCCTGGTAGTAGGGCAAGGCGGACGCGCCGCCCCGATCCTCGACGACGACAAGGGTCTGGTCGGCGGCATGGGCAGTGAGAGCCAGCAGACCCAGCAGAGGCAGTACGCACAGGCGGATGTTCATGGTCGATGACTCCTCGATGCTATGGATGGAACCGGGCTGCCCTGCACACGCGCCAGATGTTTTTGAACGCTGTGGCGGTAGCGGGCTGCCGGTGCGCCACCGGCGGGGCGGTGATAGCGGCCGATGGCGAGCAGCCAGTCATCGCCGGGCCTGTGATGTTCGCGCAGGATCGCGGCGGCGACCGCGAGATTCCGGTATGGGTCCAGCAGTTCGCAGGGGTGATCGAAACGATGCGCCTGGTAGCCGACGTTGATCTGCCCCAGACCAACGTCGATGCGCGTCGCCGGCACCTCCCGCAGCGCGCGCCGGAGGTTCGCGCAGGCGGCCTCGCGGGTCTGGAACCGGCGTGCCTGGCCGGCGACATTCAAGGTCCAGGGCCACGGAGTTCGCCGTCCACGCAGCGCGATGCCGCTTTCCTGCAAGGCCACGGCGTACAGCACCGCCGAGGGAATGCCGGCGTCGTGCGCGGCCAATTGATAGGCCGGCGGCGGAATCTCCCGCGCCTGGGCGGGCGCGGTCCAGGCGGTGAGACAGAGCAGGCACAGGACGCCTGCCCGGCAAAGGCTCACTGACGCAGCCATTGCCCGTTGACCTCGCGCACGACGGCCGGCAGCTCGCCCGGCACACCGATCGATAGCCACCGGCCGGCGTCGTGATTCAGGGTGATGGTCCGTGCGCGCACCTTGGCCGGCTCGATGCCCGCCTTGGCCGCCCATTGCCGGATGCGCGCATCGTCCTGGCGGCTGCCGACCATGTAGAGATCAAAGGCCGTGCCTGCTGTCTGCAATTGCCGCACGCGCTGTTCGCAGGGCGGGCAGTCGTCCTTGACGAAGACCGCCAGCCGGCCCAGGGCGCCGGACGTGGGGGGAATGGCACCGGCATCGGTCAGGACGACGGGCTGAAGCGTGGGATGGAGCCGCTTCCAGGCATCGTCATAGGCACGCTGGTACGCCAGCAGCTTCTCGACGCGGCGGGCCTCGGCCTGCACTTGAAGCTCCGCGTAGCGGCGGCGTTCCTCGTCCGTGCGCGCTTCGATGCCTAGGGCGGTGAAGGGATCGAGGCCCGGCGAGTACACGCCCAGCGGCCCCTGCATCAACTGCCGGTAGCGCGCCCACTCTTCGGTTTGCAGTCCCCAATCCCGCGCCAGGCGTTCGTCGAGATCGGCGTCGATGGCGGCCCTGTCCCGGCTCTGGACGATGCGGGAGTCGGCGGCGGGCGCATTCTGCGCGACGGCGACCGCCGAAGTCATCGAAGTGACGGCGAACGCCAGAACGAAACGAACGAACCACGGCTTCACGAAGACCTCCTACTGCACGCTCAAACGCCGCGCCTGCCCGTTGAACAGAAAGGTCGCGGTCCGCCCTTCGAGGGATTCGAGCCGCCAACCGCTCTCGGTCTCGCCGAGACGCAGCACGCGGACTGCCGCGAGCGAGCGGGAATCGGCGGGCGCGATGGACAGGAAACGCTCGCCGGCACGCAGTTCGATGTCGAGCAGCCGGAATGGCGGTTCGACGGTCGCGGGCCGTGCGGCCCCGGCCGGGGGCGGACGACGTGCCGGCGCGGCAGCGGGTGGCGGCGGCTGGCGGATTTCCTTCAAGCGCGCTTCGAGTTGATCGAGGCGGGTTTGCAGGTGCGCGATGTCGGTCGTGGCAGGCGGTTCGGTGTCCGCCTGTTCGAGCCGGGCGAGCCGTTCCTCCAGCGCCTGGCGAACCGTGTCGAGGCTGGCCTGGGTCAGCGGTTCCAGCTCGTGCCCGGTGCTGTCCGTCAGCAGTTCCAGTTCGGTGAGGCGGCTATCGAGCAGCGCGACCTCAATGGCCGGCGCGCTGGCTCGCGCGTCCTCGGCCAGGCGGGACAGGGACACGTGATTGACGACGACAGCCGCGCTGACCAGCAGCAGCCAGGTCGCTGCGGCGACTTGCAGCAGGCGGGTGCGGGAAGTCGGATGGAAATCGGGAGGCAGGGTCATGGCAACGGCTCCTGTTCCTGGGTGAAGCACACGCGCCGCGCCACGTCATCGACGTGAAGCTCCCAGGCCGGCCCCGCCAGTGTCAGGAGAGCGTCGCGCAGAAACAGCGGCCCAAGCCGCAGGTGCGCCGCCGGCAAGGGAAGGTCATGGAGCACTGCGGCGTCGGCGCCGGCTTCGCAAAGGGTGTAGCCGGAGCGCAGCAGCACGTAGCGCAGGGCCTCGCCGACCGTCGCGGGCAGGGTTGCGGGCATCGATACGTCGATGACTTGCAGCAGCAGGTCTTGCTGGGCGGCCTCTGGGACCAGTTCCACCAACGTGTAGCGACCATAGCGGACGACTGGAATCAGTTCGGACGCAGATTTGTCGGCACTACTCCCGAAGGTTTCTGTTTGTCCATGGGCGTGGGACGGTGCCTTGGTGGTGCAGCCAGATGCCAACACCAGTATGGCTGAGATGAGACCGATAGTGCCCAGTCGGCGGGCAATGGGATGGAAAGGACGAAATCGCTGCATCTCTCGGCTCCGGTGGCGAAACCGATACCTTGGACGCACGATACTTCGAGCGCAGCAAAGAAAGGGAGCTGGCGCTAGACCATATTCATTTTAGCGATTCGTTATTCTTCGTCGCTGTCACGCGGTCGCCAAACCTCGGCTGATCGAGGCAGGCACAAAAGACTCAATGTAGCATCGTACTGTGCTGCGTGTATCTTCATCTCACGCAGTGGAGTCTGCGGATCGGCGTATGGAAACCAGATAGTTGCGGGGAGCTTAGTGCCTTGTCGATCATGCAGAACTTCCTGGTTAGCGGCCAAGGAGCCCTCTGGCAGAGGAATGACATTGCCGCGAGTTCGGAAGAATGCGCCTGCTCGTGCTGCGGATTGGCTCGACCAAGCCCAATTGATGAAGCCATCGTTGGACATCACCAGAACAGCTTTTTCATCGGTGTATTGCAACCACTTCAAGATTGCCGCCGTCAGCGACACGCCGTAGCGCTCTGCGCAAGCGCTGAGAATGTCCATGTCGACGTCCGTGGTGACCTGTTTGCGGTAGTCGTCTAGAGGCATCAGCAGGTACGAGGCAAACAGGTCGGCCTGAGCCTCGATGTCGCGATCATCCTGGGACCAGTTCAGCATGTCGGCATCACTGCATTGGAAGGAATCTCTCTTCATCCGATGCAGTATGTAGTGTCCTAGTTCGTGAGCTTGCGTAAAGCGCACGCGCCCTGGCGAGGTCACTGCATCGTTGTAGAGGAGTAGCCATTCCTTTCGGCCTTCTCCTGGGAATAAGGCCCCATCGAAACCCTTAATAGCCGCCGCTTGGACCGTCGTGATCGGATCTGGCCAGTTGAAGATGTGGGCGCACTCTAGTGCTAACTGAGGTACATCCACAGGAAACCGGTCTATGCCATGAGCGAGACTGACGGCCTCGACCACTCTGACGAGGCGGTTGGCTGCACGCTGAGGTGTCCAGACGCCGTCCGTCATGGAGTCTTCTTGAATGTGTCGAGAATCTTGCGAAGCTGCTCCTTGGCTTCTGGCTCCAGCTTTTGGTAGCCGCGAAAGAACGCCTCATCCAAGTGTCGCTCTTCCGGGGCGCGGACGTCTTCCTCAATGAAATACGACACCGCTACACCCAGCGCGTCGGCCAGTGCAGTGAGTTTTTCCGCAGAAGGCCGCTGGGACTCGCGGTTCTCAAGTTCCCAGAGATAGCTCTTACTTAAACCGGCGGCATCAGCCAGCTTTTCAAGGGTCAGCTTGCGCTCCTTTCTTAACTCGTGCAGCTTTTCCCCGAGACGGGTCGCCATGATCTCGTCTCCTGTTTAGTTACATGAATCCAAATAATACCACGATCCCGAACTTTTTGTTTGACAACGGAGGAATTCGTTTTAGAATGTTATAAAGTTCGCTACTCCGAACTTTTCTGGGCTTTCTGAATGCGATCGAGGTGACCTGATCGGACAGCCCTGCCTGATCACTGAAGGAGCATGTCCGTATGTCCAGAGTCCACATAGATCACCGTGACCTCGTCCGCTTTGCCGGGGAGCGCGTCAACCTGCCCAAGGAAAAGGCCGATGAGTTCCGGGCGCAAGCGCGCCGACTCCGCGAAAAGCTAGAGGGTTACCTCACTGACCATCCGGACTTCGCACTGAAGAAGATGCTGCTCTCAGGCAGCTTGGCCAAGGGTACGGCACTGCGCTCGCTGAACGACATCGACGTGGCCGTCTACATCAGCGGCTCCGATGCGCCTCACGATCTCCAGGCCCTTCTGAACTACCTTGCAGAGAAGTTGCGCAAGGCGTTCCCCAACTTCAGTCCTGAACAGGTGCAGCCCCAGACCTACTCGGTCACGGTGAACTTCCGCGGAACCGGGCTGAACGTGGACATCGTTCCCGTGCTGTACGCGGGCCTGCCCGACTGGCGCGGCAACCTCATCAGCCAGGACGATGGCTCGTTCTTGGAAACCAGCATTCCATTGCATCTGGAATTCGCCCGCAAGCGCAAGCAAGCGCAGCCCACGCATTTCGCGCAGGTGGTGCGCTTGGTCAAGTATTGGGCACGGCGGATGAAGCAGGAGCACGACGGATTCCGCTTCAAGTCGTTCATGATCGAAATGATCCTGGCCAAGTTGGCCGACAACGGTACCGATCTCTCGGACTACCCCGAAGCGCTGCAGTCGTTCTTCACTTACGTCGCCGAGAGCAACTTGAGCGAACGCATCGTGTTCGAGGACTACTACAAGGCCTCGACGGTGGCTCCTTGCACAGACCGTGTGCAGGTCATCGACCCGATCAACGTCTCCAACAACGTGGCGCGGCTGTATACCGCCCAGAACGCCGACGCGATCGTAGATGCGGCGCTGGACGCTGGCGACGCCATCGATGCCGCCCTAAGGGCGCCAACCAAGGAGCTGACCGTGCGCTATTGGCAGAAGGTCTTCGGCTCCGCTTTCCAGGGGTGAACACTATGAGCTATGCCTACACCGTCACCGAGACCAAGACGTTCACCTTGACACATGCCAGGCACTTGGCTGCGAAGGTGGCAGCCGACCTGAAGCGGATGCAGCGCTTCTACGGTGCGCCAGACGATGCCCGCATTGCTCGGCTCGAAGGCGAAATCACGGAATTGCTGCGCCAGGGCTATCTCGACACGGTCACCTACGGCTTCCAGCGAAATGGTGACTGGATTGAGCCGACTCTGCGCTATACGGCACGCGAGCTGGTCGGAGATGGCATGGATGACGATCCAGGTCGAGTGCGTCCGGGGGGTAACGTCGCGGGGGCTTCTTTCTACAGCTACCTCACTCACAACTCCGCCTGGGATGCTCTCACCCCGGCGGAGCGTACCGTAATCGAGCAGCAACTGCCCGTCCAACGTACTGGGGCACCCGAGCCCTCGGTCAGCGGGGGCTACTTCGCCGACGACAAGACGTACTCATCCGGCGGCCGCGCCTTGGGCCGCGCCACTGTCAGGAGTTATTGATGACCACCACCAGCACAACGGGGCTTTTCGAACGCCCCATCACCATGCCCGATACCGACTCCCAAAGCCGCCTTGCTCGACTGGTCGGTATGGACGACAAGATTCGGCGCCTGAGCAATGTTCTCGCTGTTCTGATCAATCCGGCGGGTCTCCAAAAATGGCAGGAACAGCACCATGCCCATGCCTCAGGGCTGCTCGACGCGGTGCTGCGCCGACCGCCGCTGGTCGTGCTCTCGGGTGACGTCGGCTCCGGGAAAACGGAACTCGCTGAAACCATTGGGGACATGGTGGCTCGGCAAGAAGGGATCGACATCACGCTGCTGCCGCTCAGCCTTTCGTCCCGCGGGCAGGGGCGTGTCGGCGAGATGACGCAACTGGTCTCAGCAGCATTCGAGCATGCTTTCCAGGAGGCCAGCAAGTTCAAGTCTTCAAGGGGCGGACGAGCGCGTGGCGGTGTGATCCTACTGGTCGATGAGGCCGACGCGCTGGCACAGTCCAGGGAGGCCGACCAGATGCACCACGAAGACCGCGCCGGCGTGAATGCGTTCATACGTGGCGTTGATCGCCTGGCCAGTGGTCATCTGCCGGCCGTCGTGTTGATGTGCACAAACCGCCTCAACGCTCTGGATCCAGCAGTGCGTCGGCGCGCGGCCGATATCTTGGTGTTCGAGCGTCCCGACGAAACACAGCGATTTGAAGTCCTTCGTCAGCGCTTGGACGAGGCGGGCTTCGGCAAGGCCGACCTACAGGCCTTGGTTGCTGCCACGGGTGAACAGGCTAAACGACCCTACGGATACACCTACTCAGACCTCACGCAGCGTCTGCTTCCTGCGATCGTCTTGGATGCCTATCCCCATGGACCAATCGAGCCATCCCGTGCCATCGAACTTGCCCATGCAATAGCGCCGACCCCGCCTTTCAATGACTCCGCTGCGAGGGGAGATTAAATGTCTCAGTGGTCACTCTCTCAGCTTCTCTCGTCTTTGCATGAAGATATTCAGCAGCGCCTTTCTACTGTTCGCAAATCATTCGGTCATCCAGGAACGAAAGGTGATGCGAGCGAAAATGTCTGGATCAGCATGCTAGATACGTACTTACCGAAACGCTATCAAGCAGCCAAGGCTCATGTGGTGGACAGCCAGGGGAACTTCAGTCAGCAGATCGATGTGGTGATTTTCGATCGACAGTACTCTCCGTTCATCTTCACTTATGAGAACGAGACGATCATCCCGGCCGAGAGCGTATACGCTGTTTTCGAGGCTAAGCAGACGGCTGACGCTAGCCTTGTGGCTTACGCACAGGAGAAAGTTGCTAGCGTCCGTCGATTGCATCGGACCAGCCTGCCAATTCCTCATGCGGGAGGAACCTACCCTCCAAAGCCTCTTATTCCTATTCTGGGCGGATTGCTTACCTTTGAGAGCGAATGGAACCCGGCGCTGGGGGGATCTTTCGATCGAGCGCTGACTGCCAACCAGGGAGAAGGGAAATTGGATGTTGGATGTGTAGCTGCCCACGGTCATTTCTTTTTCGATCATGCCACGGACGGCTACAGCTTTATCGAAGGAAACAAGCCAGCGACAGCCTTTCTATTCAACTTAATCTCTAAACTTCAGTTCAGTGGGACTGTTCCGATGATAGATGTAGAGGCTTATGGGCAGTGGCTCGCGCGATAGCGCACTTCTACAGAACAAGCGACTGAGGCCCAGTTATCTGAGGAAAAAGATCCGCGTCAGTCGGTACCTCAAGTCATTTTGGGAGGATGAACATTGAGTAGTGATGTGCAGAGGACTGATGGTACTTCCGTCGTTGAAAAGGGGCTAGGCGTTTTGGACCGGGCATGGAACGCGCAATGGGCACTGCGTCTGATATGCCTCGTGCTGTTTCTCGACATGGCCATGATGCTTCGCACGGGACGAGGATTGTGGCAGTGGTCGGATGGGGACATGGCCCTGCTGGGTGACGTAGGGTGGATCGCTCTTACCTTCGTCGGCTTCAGCTTCACTGTCGCCATCGTGTTGCCAGTTGTCCTGGCTCTGATTCGCCAGATCGGTTTGTTTTTTTGGTTGCGGCTTCCGGTCCTCTCAGGCATACCGGATGACCGCCCTTATCAGCGACAACTGGGGTGGGTGCCCGTCCGTGCATTTCGTGACTTAGCGCTGCGTGAAAGGGATGAACTCTTGATTCGCATGTACCAGGCACATCAACAAGACAAACAAGCTGAAAGACAACTCAGAGAAAGTGTGGGCGAATTGACTGCGGCCGCGCTACTGACCGCTTTGGCTGATTGGCTGGTAGCACTATGGATGCCTGATAGTGTCAGTGTAGTGGGAGCCATTATTGGTGCGCTGGGAGACGCGGCATCCGTCATTGTGTTGGTCACCCTGCTGTGCGCAAGTGTCATGCTGAAATGGGCATGGTTCACCGATATCCCACCTGATGAGATCTACTATCCTCCGCTAGACCGGGAACTCCGAGACAAGGAGAGGAAAGCCAAACCGGCATACTGAAAGAAGCGGCCCTTGAAGGGGCCGCCAAGTACAGCAACACTCAAGACACCAACTGCCGTGCCAGTGCCACTTCCACCGAGTCGCCGTCCTGATTGAGAACGTCCAGCCCGGATTCCGGCACGTCTCCCGACGTGCTCTGCGACACGGTGATCTTCTTGGCCATCAGCCCCAGGCAAGTCATCTGCGAGGTGGCCGCGTAGCCCAGGTAAATCACCCTGACCGGCTGCTTCTGGCCGATGCGCCAGGAACGGCGCGCGGCCTGCTGCAGCGAGTACACGTTGTAGCCCGACTGCATGAACACGATGGTCGGAAACTCCAACAGGTCCAGGCCGGTTTTCACCAGCTCAGGGTTAGTGATGAGCACGTCAATGCCGCGATCCAACTGCTCGGCGATCCAGTCTTCGCGGCGGGAGGCATCCACGCTCGCGCGCAGTACCGCCACCTTGAAGCCTTCCTGCTCCAGCAGCACCTTCAAGCGCGATGTGGTGTCGCGCGTGCCGGTATAGACGCTGTAGACCAGCACCTTGCGACCTGCCGCTTTTTCCTCGCGGCAGATGTCGATCAGCTCCCGCTCCTTCGGCATGACCTCCAGATCGGTGAACAGCGACGGCGTGAACGCCAGCAGATTGCGGGTGCGCGGATGCTTGACCGTCTCGGATCGAAAGCACGTGTCCGGCCAGGCCAGCAGCACGTTGAGGACCACACCCAGCAGCGTCGTGTCGCGGCGCGCCAGCGCCTGCTTCAGCTCGGCGGTCAGTTGCCCCGCCAGGCGTCCATAGGCCTGCGCCTGCTCCGCGTCCATCGCCACTTCGCGGAACTCCTCGTCGTAGGGCGGCAGCACGTTGCCACCGATGTCCTTCAACTTGAGGAAGACCGTGAACGGCAATACGCAGCGCAGTACGCCCTTGGGACCGAAGCCGGGGGCCTTCACGGTTCGCACCGTGATCTTGCTGCCCTTGGCGGTCTTGTGGGCCGAGCCCTTGCTCTCGGAGTAGATGTCCTTGAGCACGCCGTGATCGCGCATGAACGCCATCGCGGCCGGCGTCAGACTGCCTTGCTTGCTCGGCCGGTAGCCGTCTTCGATCATTCGCCCCGGCAGGGCGCGGAACAGCAGGTAGAACAGGTCGTCGCCGTAACCGCCCATCAAGGTGCCGGTCAGCAGCAGCGTCTTGCGCGCCTTCGAGGCCAAAACCCCCATCGCCTGCCCCTGGGCGGAACCCGCGTTCTTGTACTCGTGCGCCTCGTCAGCGATGAGCAGGTCGAACGTGCCTTGCGGCAGGTAGCGTTTGACGTATTCCGAAGGCTGATAACCCCCTTCACCGAAGCCGAACTCCATCGAGGCCATCGCACGTTCCATGCGCTGGGCCTGCCGGTCGGAAAACACCAGCTCGCCGTTGTCGTCCATGAGATTGATGAACTCGTACAGGTTGTCGCCCAGCATCGAAGCCAGGAACGACTCGCCGAACTTCTTCATCAGCTTCTGCGCCGTGACTTCGCCGATCGTGGGAATACGCTTGAGCGCCTTGAGCACGGCGTGGGACTGGTCGTTGACCGACAGGCGCCGGGGACGGATCAGCGTCCACAGCGTCGAGGCGCAGTGTCCGCACTTGCGGCGGGTTTCCTCCGCTTCGAGTTCCACCGGGTTGATCGGCTCGCCGTCCAGATCGGTGATGACCTGGCCGCAATGCGGGCATGCCCCCACGTCGCCGTGACGGGTACGCCAACGCACGAACACCGGCTTCCAGTGAAAGCCCATGCGCATGCGCACACGGCCGAGGACGAAGAACTCCTGCCCCTGGGGCGGTACGCCCAACTGCTCGCGCAGTTTCAGCAGCTTGACCAGTGTGTCCGGGCCGTTGAGCACCCAGACCTTGGCGCCGGCCACCGTCTCCTGAATTTCGCGCCGCCACTTGTAGACCAGGTGGGGTGGCGAGAGCACCAGGGTGCGGCGGTAGCCTTCGGCGTTGAGCACGGCGGCCGTGGCGATGCCGACGGTCGTCTTGCCGCAGCCCATCTCGCCATTGACGATCGCGGCACGTTCGCCACGATCGACCAGCAGCTCGGTGACGGCATGGACGACCTCGGCCTGGGCGGGAAACAACTTCCGCTTCAGGCCGGCCAGGATGCCCTGGCGATGCGCCCGTGCCTGCCCGGCGTAGACAGGCGGGTTGGCGCGGTTGAGAGAATCGAGCAGCTCGTCGCCGAACTCGGTGACGAAATCCTGCAAGCTGATCGTGAGTGGGGAATTAGCCGCTTCCAGCAGGTCGCCCTGCGCGGCATCGGGAATGGTTTCGAGATCGAGGGACATGGTGATGCTCCAAGAAAAATGGGGCATGCACCTCCCCCTTGGGGCAGTGACATGCCCCAGGGTTGGGAAGAAACGCGACGCTCACACGTCGCGGAGAAAGCGGATCAATATTCTTCAGGCAACAGCAACGTGGTCACGCTGCGATCCCATTCGGTGATGATCCAGAGTTTCAGGTCGGGCGTGACCTGGTAGGACGAGAACAGACGGGCCTCGCCGGACTTCAACGCGGCATCGTTCTGCTGCCGGTCCTCGTCGCAGAGGTCACCCCAGTCGCCATCGAGATGGCGCCGGAGATAGGGCACGGGATTGAATGCCCCGCGTTGAACCAGGTCGTTCACGCTCGCGGTCATGACCAGTTGGCCGGCCCGGAAGCGTGATTGAGAAAGAACTGCGAGTGCCATGGTGATTACCTCTCAAAGAAAAAGGGGCCACGGCACCCCATCGGGGCGACTGGACCCCCGGTGGGTGGATGAAAACGACGGCGAACCGTCGGGGAACAACGATCAGCGAATGGTCAGTACCTGGCCCCATGTGGGGGAGCCAAGGGTCATGTCCCACGCCCTGATGACAGGCACGAACCTGTCGGTGAGGATGCGCGTCTCAGCCACAGAGCCATCGTCACGCTCGGTGTATTCCGTCTGGTGAGACTTCTCCTTGTGGGTATCACCTTTGACGACGAGCGTGCGGCCGTTTTTCGATTGCACGACGCCTGAAACCGCGCCTGCGGCCAGAGCCAGGGCGAGATGCCAGTGCGACAGGGCGCGCGCCGGGGGCCGTGGCAATTGCTGCGCGGCGCCCAGGTGCGTGTCGATCGACGGCCACAGCCCTTGCAGGCGCTGTACCTCGTCGGCGAATTGCTCGGGTTCGAGCGTGACGCGATAGAAGTGCTCCGGCTCGGATGGAGACGCCGGAACCGTGTAAGGCTGGAACGGCCATTCGCAGGGCAATTCCTCGGCTTCGATGTCGCCTTGCCCGACTTGCAGCAAAAGGCTGCGCGCCGTCTTGGCGTCCTCCGGCACCTGCTCGCGCTGACGCACGCGCCGGCCGAAGATCACTACCTGCTTGAACTGCACGTCCACCGCACGGTAGATGCGCAGATCGGCGAAGTGGCGGGTCAGCCAGCCGACGAACTCGGCATCGAGCACATAGGCCGGGATGATGAGCACCAGCACGCCGTCGTACTGCAACAGCGGCAGGCTGCGTTGATAGAACAGCTTTTCCAGCCGTGCGCGGCCCTGACCCTGGTAGCCGACGTTGCCATCGACGCCCCGCGTCAGGTCGCCATAGGGCGGGTTGAGCCACAGCAGTCCGAAGGACTGGCGGGAAATCAGCGAGTCCATCAGGTCGCCATGCAGACAACGATCGACGAGTCTGCGCGCATGGGTGGCGCGCTCCGCGTCGTACTCGACGGCAAATGCCTTCACCTGTTCGCGCCCGAGGGCATGAGCGGCTTCGGCGATCGCGACGCCTTCGCCGGCGCAGGGATCGAGGATGCACATGGGGCCAGAGGACGGCGCCAGTGCGGTCAGGGCTCTTTCCAACGTGGGTTCGTCTGTCGGGAAGTAGCCGTTCTTGATGAAGTTGCGCGCAATGCGCGGAAACATGAGAGCCATGGGAATCTCCTGTGAAGAAGTGGGATGAAAGCGGGGCACGCGCGACGCACATGCCCGTGTGGTGAGCGTCAGGCCACCCGCCGCAGCGGTTTGCCCGAGGCCAGCTCGACCTGCGAAACACCAAGGGTGCCGTTGCGGATCAGTTCGCCCAGCGCCGTAGTCAGCGCCGGAACGTCCAGGGCCAGCCGATGGCCTTCCAGTGGCCCGAGGGCGAACGGAAGGCGCGTCAGCATGTCCCGCGATTGCAACAGCTCCAGCACGGCATCGCGCCAGTGATCGAGCAGCGGCAGGGGGCAGGTCTCCCGCACCAGCGCCCATAGGCGTTCGGTGTGGTCGGTCACTGTCCTGGGCAGTAGCGCCAATGCGCTGGCGTTGGCCTTGTCGGGCTTCACGCAGCGCTTGTCGAACAGCCACAGATGAGACATGGAACCGAACAGCGTGCGCCGGAAGGTGCGCGTGGTGCGCTTCTCCAGGTTGTCGGGATTGCCGACGAAGACCGGAATCGACGCCTGATCGGTGACGAGATGGAACTGGTCCAGTCCCTGCTCGGACCGACCGAGGGTCAGACGGGCAAGGAACTCCTGGACGGCGGTATCGCGCGCCCAGACGGACAGGAAGACGAGGTTGCCGTGCTCGTCGCCGATGCAGCCGTCGGCCATGAGGTCGGGGCATTCGTCGATGCGGTAGAGCACATTGGGTGATGTAGATGCAGGCATGGTGATGTCCTCGAAGAAAACAGAGGCAGCACCACCCGCGAGGGCAGTCACTGCCCCAAGGGGATGGAAGGGAACGCCCGTGAGCGTCTTGGCAAAGAGAACAACCAGTGCGTCGCAACGCACCGTAGCCTTGAAGGTCTTGGCTACCTGGGCATGTTGTCGGCAACGCCGACGGACATGGGAAGTAGCCTGCTTCAACAGGCCGGTGAGCGGGAGCGAAAAACCGTCACGCGACGCCACCCTGTTTGCAAAGGGGGCTCCGAAGGGGTGTCTGCCGAACAAAAAAAGCGGACCATGCCGTCATGGGCATGATCCGCTTGAGGGTCAGGCTTTCAACTGACGCAGACCTTCCGCCAGCAGCCATAGCGCCCGGTTCAGCCGGACGTTCTGGTCAATGCCTTGAACGGGCCGCGTGCGTTGCTGGCGCCCGTTTGCGGTGCGGCCGGTCAGGCCGCCTTTGACGAGGTTCTCCTGAACTCGATTGAAGGTGGACCACAGGTCCGAACGGTTGTCGTCGAAACGACGTGGCCGCAGAACCTGACTCTCCGTGATCGGCAAGGTCTTGCCGGGATCGTCGTACTTGAGGGTCAACGCCGATCTGGCGAAGACCTCGGCCTCACCGTCGTCGAGTGTGATGGCACCCATGGCATCGCGCGAGTGTTGCACTTGCTCGAAACCCTGCAAGACTTCGTAGGCGCCCTCGATGACGTGATCGGTGACGTTGCCCTTGTGAGGAACGCGGACGTCGGCGAAGGTGTCGCCGCACACCAGACCGTTCTGGCAGACGAAGCGGAACATGCCCGCCAGCATCTGATAGCTGCTGGTGCCGTCGTGCGAATTGAGCAAGATGATCTCGCTTGCCTCGGTGCCATTGATCTGGCTCGCATGACGGAGCCGCAGCATGTGCTTGGTGTAATCACGCCGATCCTCGTGGCGCACACGTGTCTGGCACACCATGAACGGTTGGAAACCCTCTTTGCGCAACTCTGTCAACACGGCCGCGGTCGGGATGTAGCTGTAGCGCTGGGAACGGCTTTCGTGCGGGGTCTCCGCGAAGATGGATGGAGCGACGGTGCGGATCTGATCATCCGACAACGGATGATCCGAACGCAGCACCGGAGAACGATAAGAAAAGCGGGATGCGAGTTTCATGACTATCTCCTTCTGAGGATTGGAGCAATCGGCATCGAGAGGCGCAAAGCCGGATGCGCGATTGCATGGGACAAAGAAAAAAGCCCTGCGGAGCAGGGCCTGGGTGGGTCAGGTAAAGAGGAATGCAGCCCCGTGAAGCACGGGCCTGCGGTTCAGTCCGGCTCGAATTGCCGGCTGTAGGGGTTGAAGCGAAGCGCTTCGCTCCCTTTGAGGATCGGTGTGAAACCGTCCAGGTAGAGGTTGGCGAGGTACTGGTCGCGGTAGGTCAACGCCTGCCGTGCCTGTTCCTCGGTGAGACCGTCGCTGATGAAGTGATCGAGCAGTTCCTCGTCGGAGGAAACTTCGTTGTTGGACAACTGCTCTTCGACGAGGCGCAGCAACGATGCCGGGAGGGCGGCCAGGATCGGGTCCATGACGTGTACCTCCCGTGCTCAGGCCACCGCCGCTGGCGTGCGACGACGTGCGTGATGGGCAAGCACACCTTCCCGCCACTCGGGGGATTGCACCGGCGCCATGTCGAGATAGCGCAACGGGCACGAGTAGTAGTAGGGGTGCATGGATTCATCCAGGGGCTTGTGGCCCCATTCGCCGCCCGAGCCTTGCAGCAGGTCGCAACGGATGACGTTGATGGAATCGCCGGCAGCGAGCTTCATGAATCCCGCCTGCTTGGCGGTGATGCGCGCCACGGACCACAGCACGTTGCCGCGCAGGGCGTGGGCGATGACCTCCGAGCGAGCGTTTTCGCCCTCCTGCGGTTCGATCAGTTCGCGGATCAGTTGGTCGCGGGTTTGCCGCGAGAAATACCAGCCCATGGGAATTCTCCTGTGAAAAAAAGCCGGAGCACTCCCCCGACGGGGGAAATACCCCGGCGGGTGGTTGGAACGTCGCGGGAAGCGACAGATGGATCAGGCGGAGGCGATATGCCAGTCCTGGGACAGCGGCGCGAACTCGTAGCCCAAGGCACCGAGACGGTCGCGTTGCTGACGCAACAGGCGGCGATCGACGGTGGCATCGAGCTTGACGATCTCGCCCAGCGGCCAGAGAGCGCCGAACAGCGTGGCGTCGTCGTCCTGCGTTACCGGCTTGGAAGCCGGCTTAGCGGGAACGTCGGCACCGAACGGCGTGGTATCGACCAGGGGATCGCTGGACGTTGCCGCCTTCGCTTCGGCAGGTGCCGAAGTGGAAGGGACAGGCCGTTGCGCTTCCTCGTCGATCGGATCGACTTCCTGCGGACTCAGCCGGTTGGCTTCATCGCGGCTCAGGTGGTCGATGTTCGATAAGGTCATTCCGCCCAGGTGCGCGCGGATCTCGATGACCATGCGGCCGCTGGTGTTGTACGTCGAAGGACGAATCTCGGTGATGACGAAATCGCCCTCGTACTTGCCTTCGCGGTACTGGTCCAGCTCGGCGTTCTTGATGACGAACTCGCCGATGGAGGTGGCGAGGCGGCCGACGTTGAAGTCGCCGTTCCTGCCGTGGATGGTCTTGATGGCCAATTGGCCGGGAAGCGTAATCATGGGTCAGCTCCTTACGATGAGGTCACGAGACGCCGACCGGAAAGACCGGCGGTTCGTTGGATGGAAAGGAAGCAAGGCCCCGGTGAGGGGGCCTTGTGGGTTCAGAACGACTCGGCCAACGCCGGCACTTCGGCTGCTTCGTCGTCGGAAACCGTCTCGGATGCGGGTGCATCCTGGACAGCGGGTTCGCTCGAAACGCTGGGCGCTTCGTCGCGAGCCGATTCCTCGGAGGCCTTGGGTTCGGCCTTGTAGACGAGTTGGCCATCGACCTTGATCCAGCTCACGAAGAGCAGGCGGGCCTTCAGGCTGACGCTCTGTTCGCCGACACGCTTCCCCTTGCTGTAGGTGAAGATGTCGGTCCACAGATCGCCCAGACGAAAGCCGATCAGCACTTTGCGTTCGGCCTCGACGGCGGGGACGCAACGGCGGATCAGGTGCTGCGCTTCGCTGCCGGATACACGCACGTCGAAACGGCGGTACTCCGGCTTATCGCTGGGACCATTGAGCGCTGCGATGTCGCAGGCCAGGAAGGCATCGCCTTTCTTGGGCTTCACTTCGCGGATGCGATTGAGATACCCGAGGCCGGTGATGTGCAGGTCGAAGTAGGACTTTTCGGATGAAGTGGTCATGGTGAATCTCCAGACTTGAGGGACAAGAAGGCGGAGACACACCCACCCCGGCGGGGAGGCATAACCCCCGCGCGGGTTGATGGATCGAACGATCCAGGTACTGCTTGTGCATCCATCACCCTGGGAGGGGCGAACGTTCGCGCATGGGATGCTGGTGCGAACTGGATCGGTCACGTGGTCGGAACCGCGTCGTAGCCTCGAAGACCGTGGCTACCTGGGCATGTCGCTGACGGATCAGCGGAACATGGCCGCAAGCATGGAAGAGCCGTGCGGGGGTGTCGCGCCGCAATGTGTTTTTGCGCGCTCCCCCTTTGTCGATCAGGGCACTGACGGCGTACATCTCGGTGAGAGGGAATGGTTTCTTGCTAATAGTTCGATAATCGTTGTATCATTGAAACATGAATGAAGATCAGGCAGTTACCGCTCTCAGTGCATTGGCCCACACCCAGAGGTTGCGCGTGTTCCGCGCCCTCGTGGTGACGGGGCCGGCCGGCCTGACGCCCAGCGTCCTGGCCGACCAGCTCGAAGTGGCCCGCAACACACTCTCCTTTCATCTGAAGGAGCTGGCCCACGCCGGGCTGGTCACGGTCGAGCAGCAGGGGCGCAACCTGATCTATCGCGCCGATTTCGCGCAGATGAATGGCCTGCTCGGCTACATGACCGAGCACTGCTGCCAGGGCTCTGCCTGCGAAGTCTCCGATTCGGACTCTTGTGCGTCCTGTTGAAAGGAGCAGTATTCATGAAGCGATTCCATGTCCACCTGAACGTCGATGACCTGAACCGCAGCATCGGCTTCTACTCGCAGCTCTTCGCCGCCCAACCGGCGCGTGTCGAGTCCGACTACGCAAAGTGGATGCTCGAAGACCCGCCGGTCAACTTCGCGATCTCCACGCGCGGCGACAAGCCGGGCATCGACCATCTCGGCATTCAGACCGATTCCACCGAAGAACTCGCCGCCCTGAAGGCGCGTGCGCAGGCGGCCGATATCGCCCTGCTCGATGACGGCGAGACGACGTGCTGCTACGCGCGCAGCGAGAAGCATTGGGTCACCGATCCACAAGGCGTGGCTTGGGAGCATTTCCACTCCCTGGGGAACATCCCGGTGTTTCATGAGGGCGCGGAACCAGCGGCTGCTCCGGCTGCGGGTTCGTGTTGTGCGCCTGCCGGAGTAAGTGACCGGCCTGCCGGCATCGCCGTGAAGGCCAAGTCTTCCTGCTGCTGATTCGAGAAATTTCCTATGACTACCGAAAGAATCTACAACGTCCTGTTCCTCTGCACAGGCAACTCGGCGCGCTCCATCATCGCCGAAGGACTCCTCAACCACTTCGGCAAAGGCAAGTTCCGCGGCTATTCGGCCGGCAGCATGCCCAAGGGTGAAGTGCATCCGATCGCGCTGGCGACCCTGAAGAAGCTGGAACTGCCGACCACGGGATATCGCAGCAAGAGCTGGGATGAGTTCACGCTGCCCGACGCGCCGCTGCTGGATTTCATCATCACGGTCTGCGACAACGCCGCTGGCGAGGCCTGCCCGGTCTGGCCGGGGCAGCCCGTCACCGCCCATTGGGGTGTGCCGGACCCAGCCGCAGTGGAAGGCAGCGAGGTCGAGAAGCACCTGGCCTTCGCGGACACCGCCCGTGTCTTCCGGCGTCGTATCGAACTGTTCCTGTCCCTGCCTCTGCGAAGCCTGGACAGCATGTCCTTGCAGAACCAGGTGCGTGATATCGGCAAGCAGTGAGCGAGGTTGAACGACGCCGGCTCTAGCCGAACCGAATTTTTGGAGATTACCCTGATGGCATCGCCGCAACCGGCATCCCGCCTGTCCTTTCTGGACCGCTACCTTACGCTCTGGATATTCGCCGCCATGACGCTGGGCGTGGTGCTGGGCATGATCTTCAAGGGCCTGCCCGACGCGCTGAACGCGATGTCGGTCGGCACCACCAACATCCCGATCGCCATCGGCCTGATCCTGATGATGTACCCGCCGCTGGCGAAGGTGCGCTACGAGGAATTGCATCGGGTGTTCGCCGACAAGCGCGTGCTGCTGCTCTCCCTGGTGCAGAACTGGCTGATCGGGCCGGTGCTGATGTTTGCGCTGGCGGTGATCTTCCTGCGCGACCATCCCGAGTACATGACGGGCCTGATCCTGATCGGCCTGGCCCGCTGCATCGCGATGGTGCTGGTCTGGAATCAGTTGGCGCGGGGCGACAACCAGTATGTCGCGGGCCTGGTCGCGTTCAATTCCATCTTCCAGATCCTGTTCTTCTCGACCTATGCCTGGTTCTTCCTGTCGGTGCTGCCACCGCTGTTCGGCTTGCAGGGTAGCGTCATCGACGTCAGCTTCTGGACCATCACCGAGGCCGTGCTGATCTACCTGGGCATTCCATTCCTGGCCGGCTTCCTGACCCGCCGCATCCTGATCGGCAGGAAGGGTGCCGAATGGTACGAGCGCGTCTTCCTGCCCAGGATTAGCCCGATCACGCTGGCGGCGCTGCTGTTCACCATCGTCGCCATGTTCAGTCTCAAGGGCGGCGACGTGGTGCGGTTGCCGATGGACGTGCTGCTGATCGCCGTGCCGCTGACGATTTATTTCATCGTCCAGTTCCTCGTCAGCTTCTTCATGGGGAAGCTGATCGAAATCGATTATCCGCGCACTACCGCGATCGCCTTCACGGCGGCCGGCAACAACTTCGAGCTGGCGATCGCGGTCGCCATCGCGGCGTTCGGGTTGGCGTCGCCCGTCGCGTTCACGACCATCATCGGCCCACTGGTGGAAGTGCCGGTGCTGATCATGCTGGTTCATGTGGCCCTGCGACTGGGCGAGAAGTGGTTCCCCGCAACCGCTCCCGTGCGGCCATGACCGACCTTGCCGCGTACCACCGCCGTTGGGACGGTGCTCACCCCACTGGTTGGCGGCAACGAACATCGTTCTGCTGGCTTTGCTCTGGATGACGCATCGGCGACCGTAGTGGCGGAGCAGCCGCTGGTTTCGTGGCGTGCCTGCGGGCCGCACAAGGAAAGAGCCCCTCGAAGGGGCTCAAGATGGAGGAATTCAGTCTTCGTAGACAGGCAGGCCGTCCAGTATCGCGGCGTTCGGATCGAAGACCAGTATGCGCACGTCTGCCATGGCGGCCAGGTGCAGCACGTTCAGCAGCGGCGTGGGGACGCACGCATCCGTCTGATCGCTGTGCAGTGCCTGGGCATTGCGGCCATCGACGATTTCGAGATTGGCGTCAGTCCAGGGCGTAGCGATCAACTTCACGCCCACGGCATCGCTGTCGGGAATCCTGAAGGCTTCAAACAACAGGCCGGTGAGCGTGGATGTGTCCGCGAGGTCTTCGAGGTACTGCATCGTTTCCTCGGGAAGGTGCCCGGAACTGATCTCCCAGCATCGGCTGTAGTGGCCGGTGTCGAAGGTCAGACGCCGCACCACGTCGCGGGCGGCTTCCTCGGAATAGGTATCGCCGACATGCACTGGCGTCCCGGAGTCGTCCGCCATGACGGCATAGATCACCGTGCGCGCGATGCCATGGTTCCGGCATTGAGCGTCCAGTTCATCCGGCACGGCTTGGCCTTGAGTGATCAAGGTGAAGTCGTCGCAGAAGACGCATTCATGCCGCTGGATCTGGTCGTCCCGCAGATGGGACTGCGAGGCATGCAGCGGAAGATAGGTCAGCGGGCAGTCGTCATCGTAGGCAATGGCGATCATTCGCTGAATGGAAAGGCCGTTGTAGCCACGGACGAAGGGATTGGAAACAGGATTGGCATTGGGGTTCATGATGGTTCTCCAGTAGAGGAAAGGCGGAGCCGATCCCCTGCCGGGGATCGACCCCAGAGGGATGAAAGAAACGGTGCCCGTCACGAATGACGGGCCGCCGGTGCTGTTACCAGCCGGTGTAGTTGAGGATCAGCGTGGCGATGATCTTGCGTCGCTCCAGGTCCAGGCCGCCCAGGTCGGCCAGACCGTGGACGCCAACGCGCTTGAGCAGCGCACCGCCGTCCTTGGAGTTGTAGAAGCTCACCATCGCGGCGAGAAAGACCCTTTCGCCGGAACTCATGGCGCCGATGGTCTTCCTGATGACAGCGACGTTCGGGCACAAGTCCCACTTGTCCTCTGCCAGGTCCAGACATTCCTGCGTACCGTTGAACAGGTCGGGGCCGACCAGTTCGACGCCGCGCTTCCAGGCGTGGAAAAAGGCGTCGGGGGCTTTCGAGAAGTGCAGATCGTTGCGCGCGATCTCGTCAAAGATCGCCTGCTGGCTCATCGGATTCATGACGAGGTTCTCCTGATGACAGATGGATGGGGATCACGGGTACTGGCGCTGCGTCCATGCGCCGGTTTCCAGGGCATGGCGAGCGGCCTCGTGGCTCGGGAAATACTCGACGGACTCGCGGGAGACGGGGCCGTCGTCGTCGAAGGTGCCGATGTAGTGCCCGGTGGCACTGCGCAGCACCTGCAAGGGCAGGCTTTTGCCCACATACGCCAGCGCCAGCAGACCCGAAGGGCCTGTGGGCTTGAGTGCGACAGGATCGAAGGACATGGTGCTCTCCTATGAAGGGATGGGAAGCGCCGCATCCCGACGGGATGAAGCGGATTCCCGTGGGGTGGAACGAAGCATCGTCGCCAGGACATGGCGATCGTCCGCAGGAGCGATGCGAAGCGGACTGGATCGGTCAACGCGGAAGAACCGCGCCGCAGCTTTGAAGACCGAAGCTGCCTGGGCATGGTGCTGACGGAGGTCAGCGCGCATGGGGTGTAGGTTCGGAGGCTTGGCCTGCATTGGCGAGCCGAAATCCGCTCGCGGTGATCGCCCGATTGCTTGCCGAGCGTGGTGCGTCGGCGCAGCGAAAGCTGGCGTGAAGGGAAAAGCAGCCGAAGGCGCGAGCCTTCGGCGGGGAGGAATCACCACCCGTGGGCTGTTGCAGGGCGTGGCCGTCGTCAAAGCCTGCCGCTGGTCCAGCAATCTCACCCGACCCGTTTCGTGGCTGGGGTCGGAAACCTCTGGCACACATCCGCGCACAAAGGGAACCCGTTGTTTCGCCGGCGGGCACCGGCACCGAGTACCGTGGACCCGAGGGGTCTCCTGACGATTCGCGCAGCGCCGGAGGGCCGGCAAGTCGTCAGGAGACCCCTCGCGATCAACGGAAGGAACACCGATCAATGGAATGGCGGCGAGCGCCATTCGTGGAGAAACGACCTTCTCGTCCCGTGGCCTGTATCGGCCAGGCGGAACGCGCACACCGTTGCAGAAGGAGACGCGCGCTGGGGAGTCCCACGGGGCGCGGGACGGTTTGCCTCGCCGTCAGTGAAATCCCGGCGCGGCAGAGGTGTTCATTGGCATCAGGATGCCTTGGGCGCAGCGCGCCGCTGGCGCGAAGCCCTGCGCCTGCCCGTCGAGGATTCGGCCGGCAGCGTGCCCTTGCAGTCGGGATAGCGGCTGCACGACCAGAAGGCACCGTTCTTGCCGTTGCGCTGGCGCGTCGCCGCACCGCATACCGGGCAGGCCGGCCCTTCGGGCAGCTTGATCGACAGGACGGTGCCTCGATATTGCTGAACCAACTGCGCGACCCAGGCCGATTGCTTGTTGATGAAGGTGTCCAGCGTCATCTGGCCGGCCTCGATCATGTCCAGCGCCTGTTCCCAGATCGCCGTCGTGCCGGGATCGGTGATCGCCGCCGGCACCGCGTCGATGAGTGTGAAGGCAGCATCCGACGCGCGGATGGCGCGACCCTTCTTCACCAGATAGCCGCGAGCCAACAGGCCGTTGATGATGCCGGCGCGCGTGGCTTCGGTGCCGATGCCCGTCGTCTCCTTCAGCTTCTGCTTCAGCCGTGGATCGGTGACCAGCTTGGCGACACCCTTCATCGCCTTGATCAATTCGCCCTGGGTGTAAGGCTTGGGGGGCAGCGTCTTCAGTGCCTTCAGTTCGACCTGCTGGACACCGCAGCGCGCTCCGGTGTCCAGCGGCGGCAGGATCTGGCTGCGCTGGGCCGGCTCGTCGTCCGCCGCATCCTGCCCCTTGCCGGGGAGCGCCAGGTGCCAGCCAGGCACGATCACCCGTTTGCCGACGGCCTGTAACGATTGCCCTGCACAGTCGAGCATCACCAGTGTGCGGTCGAATTCGTGATGCGGCAGGAACTGCGCCAGGTAGTGCGCCCGGATCAGCGCGTATACCGCCAGCTCCTTCTCCGACATGGCCGAGAGGTTCGCAGGCTCCAGCGTGGGAATGATGCCGTGGTGCGCCGTTATCTTGCTGTCGTTCCAGACGCGCGAGCGCTGTGTCCTGTCGAGCCGGTCGATCAACGGGCGTAGGCCGGGATCGGTGGCGAGCAGCGCGTCGAGCACGGTCGGCACTTCGGCCAGCATGCTCTCGGGCAGGTAGCCGGAGTCACTGCGCGGATAAGTCGTCGCCTTGTGCGTTTCGTACAAGGACTGCGCGATGTCCAGCGTCTCCTGTACGTCCAGCCCGAGTTGCCGCGAACACACTTCCTGCAAGGTGCCGAGGTCGAACGGCAGCGGTGCGGCTTCGCGCACACGCTCGGTTTCCACCGACAGCACCTTCGATTCACGACCCGCACGGATGCGGTCGGCAGCCTGCTGCGCCACTGGCTGCTGCAGGCAGCGACCGGCTGCATCCGTGGTGCCGTCGGGCGGCATCCAGCTTGCCGCGAAGGACTGGCCCGCGTGGGACAGCGTGACGTCGATGGTCCAATACGGTACGGAGACGAAGCGTGCGATCTCGCGGTCGCGGTCCACCACCAGTTTCAGTGTCGGTGTCTGTACGCGACCGACCGACAGCACGCCCTGATACCCAGACCGCCGACCCAGCACCGTGAACAGGCGGCTCAGGTTCATGCCGATCAGCCAATCCGCGCGCGAACGGGCCAGTGCGGAAAAATACAGTGGCAGCGTTTCGCCACCCGGCTTGAGTTGAGTCAGCGCCTTGCGGATCGACGCATCGTTGAGCGCCGACAGCCACAGCCTCTGGATCGGGCCACGGTAGCCGCACAGATCGATGATCTCGCGCGCGATCATTTCGCCTTCGCGGTCGGCGTCGGTGGCGATCACCAGCTCGCCGGCCTGGGCGACGAACTGCTTCACGATCTTGAACTGCGCGGCGGTCTTGGCCTTGACCTCGATGCGCCAGCGCTCTGGAAGAATAGGCAACTGCTCGATGGACCACTGCTTGTACTGCTCGCCGTAGGTTTCCGGCGGTGCCGCCTCGACAAGATGGCCGATGCACCATGTCACCGTGATACCCGAACCGCTGTAGCAGCCGTTGCCGCGCTGCCGGGCGCCCAACACCCTGGCGATGTCCTTGCCTTGCGAAGGCTTTTCGCACAGAAACACGCGCATGAAGCCTCCTGAGTGTGCGTGACGGTCATCGAATGATCGTCAGCATCCCAGAGGGCAATGAATGCGGCAGCAAACAACGCGACAGCAGCAGACACCAACTTGTGCGGGTTCAGGATGCGGTGTTTGGCTTTGCAGGTCTATGGGACCGGGCGCAGACCCTGCTGATCAGCGTGAATCCAGCAACCGGGACTCTCGCTGTCGAAAAACTCCACCTCAACGTGCCACCCCAAGGTATCGCGGATCGTCTGGAAGACCCTGTTGCAATAGGCCTGATCCCCTCGGAACACCGACACCGCCACACGATTGATCCCTGTTCCACTCATCCGTTGCAAGAGATGGAGATCTTGTTCGGAGAATCCCCAGCCGTAAACAACGAGAGTGTTCCGCGGTGACTTCAGAACTTCTCTGTAGACCGTGGAGAGGTAGTAGCTGTTCTGGATGGATGTGACTTTTTGCTGCCACGTTCCTTCGCTCACGAACAACGGAACAACGCTTTCACTCTGCCAGAGCTGAAGTATCGCTTCGAGAAGACCAGCGTCCCTGTTGTGTATCTTCAGTTCTTGCTCGACCAAATTCCTGCACAGTACAAGACTGCCATGGGCATGGAACACCAGTGTGGTCGAGCGCTCCCTGCCGATCGGCTGCCTGAACCGCTGCCAGTCGTCGGAGAAGACGCCGCCTCCTATGAAGCAATCCTTGAATGCATGCTGATCCTCGATCTCCAGGCCATAGGTCATGACCCAGTACACCACCAAGTCATAGTTGAGTGAGATGACAGTGCTGAAGCGTTTCAGGAATTGATAGATGCTCGGCAGGTGCGCGCTGACCTGATCGTATTCCGGGTGAATGTTGCGGACTGTCTGAATGAGGCAGTCTCTGAGACTCACGTAGGCGGCATGGGTTCGGTGGTCCGGGATTTGCAACGACCGATTGACGTTCGACGCCTGCCATACGATCCGAAGAACCAACTCGAAATCGTTGGTCTGAAAGAACTGGAACAGTCGTTGGGCGTCGTCGGGAAGGAAGCGCTGTTCAACGGCATGCCTGAGCAGTGATCCATAGGAGGAGCTCGGGCTGACGGCAATGCTGGCGCCGTTGCCGAGCAGGATCGTGCATCCGTAGCTTCTGGAGATTTCTTCCCAAGGTCTGATTTCAAACGGCATCTCGTTTTCCCTTGCGCATCGAAGTCAGTGAGTTCAAGGCCGGTGGCTTCGCGCGAGATGGTTCTTGAGCAGGAACCAGCACATATTGAGCGCGAAGGAGCGACCAAGCCGCGTCATCTGGTCTTCCGGGATGCCAACCGGGCGATGGGCGCCAGGGCTCAGAAAACCGAACACGCCAGCCAGCCCCTTTTCCTCTTCGACCGTGATCTCGCCGCTGCTGCGCAGGAACGAAAGTACCTCGCCCCATTTTGACGGGTTGTAGGTGGTGGGACTCTGCTGCAGCGAAGCGACATGGGCGGCCACGTCAACGGCCAGGGTTTCCAGCGCCACTCGGGCGTTGACGAGCGATGCGTTGTAGTCGGGCGGCGTCGCCCGGAATGCCTCGGCCGAGTCGTTGATCTTGACGATGATGTCCTGCGCGCGGGGGGCGCCGGAGTTCTGCAATGCCGTAACCAGGTCATCTTCCAAGGGCGCGGCATCGGCAATCGACGGATCGGTCTGGACCAGTTTCTTTTCCTGGATGATGTAGCCGTCCAGCAGCAGGCACTGCGCCAGGTCGTGCATGCGCTCGTCAAACCGATACTTCGGATTGACTCTGGCCCGAAGATCGCCTGTGGTTGCAACCACCTCGGACAGCGCCAGCATGAGCGTGCGGTCATCAAGTCCGCGCAGTGTGTTTAGTAGGTCGTACAGCAGTTGCCCCCTCGACAGCGACAGGTGCTGAACGCCGTACTTGCCCAATATCACGGCACACACGGCGGGCTCCTGCAGTTCAAGGAATTGAGCTAGTGAATAACGAGTCCTGACTCCGATCATGCTGCTTATCTCGTTCTAGGAAGATGGCTTAGGGGCAAGCCATTTCACAGATTGGAAAAACAACAAGTTATAGATCGAAGTAGTGCTCAAGTCCATGACGATTGGCCCTCCATGGACGTCAATGGCGCTATACCACTGGTATAAAACGCGCACGACTGGCGCACGGTGAGCGGCTGGTCCAGCCGCTCACACGATCCTGCGCAGCGGCTACTCGTCGTGGGGTTGCTCCATGGCCTGCCCCTTGGCACCCAGCGTTACACCCTCGACGCGATACGGCAGGATGCCAACCCGGCGCGCTTCGATCTTGAAGGTCACGCGCTCGTTCTCGTCGGCGTCTTCCCACTCGTCGCGCACGGTGCGGCCTTCGACCAGCACGCGCATGCCCTTCTGGTACAGCGTGCTCCAGTGTTCGGCCTCGCGGTGCCACAGTTCCACCGGCGCCCAGAACCCTCCACGGTCCTCGAAAGTGCCATCCTTCATCGGCACCGGGTTGTCGAAGTAGACGTTCAGGCGCAGCAGCCGGCGCGGCTCGTCGTTGCCGTTGGCAAACTCGCGATAGTCTGGCGCAGAGCCGATGTTGCCCTCGCCGAAGAAATGCGTGCTCATGGTGACTCCTTGGAAGTGGTGGGGTTGATCGAGGCGGCGTGCCCCTGGATACGCCGCAGGTAAGCCGCTTCGGCCTGGGCCATCTTTCCGGCGCAGTCCAGGGTTTGGCGGGCAATGCTGTGCGTGAGGCTGATCTGCATGTTCAGCGCGATGCGTTGCAGCTCCATCGCGTAGAGGTCGTCGATCAGCGATGCCGGTGTCGCGGGATCGGCCAGCAGCGCCTCCCACAAGGCGACGCCCATGCTGGAACGGTCGAGATTGCGCCAGCGCAGAAAGGTCGTGCCTGCGCCAGTGGTCTGCTGGGCCAGTTGCACACCGAGCAGGCTGAAGGGATAGCCGCGTGCTTGGGGCAGCACCCGTCGCTGCGCCAGCACGATCAGGTCGTCGCGCAGCGCCGCACACTGGTTGGCCCAGGACTCCAAACGTCCCTTACCCTTAAAAGGTTGTAAAAGGCCCTTTAGGTAGGCTGCGTGTTCCAGGCGCTGGAAGTCCGCCTGTTCCAGCGGCGTGAAGCGTGTCGGTGTGTCGGTGAGAGTGGATTCCGTCATGCTGGCTCATCCTCATCGGATGCGGCGCCGTCGTCGTTCGCGTCGTCTTCCGTGGCTTCGTCGGTTGGCGCAGCGCTCGGGGTATCCGTCCTTTCCTGCTTGCCATCCTGCGATGACCGGCGGTTGATCGGCGGCGCGAAGCGCGAGCGGCGTGTGCCTTCGAGCACGTCGGTCGGCAGCTCGCCGAACTTCTCCAATGCCGCGCGCGCTGCTGCGTTCTTCGCCGCGAAGTCATCGCGCGTCGTGCCGGAGTAGCGGTACTGCTGGGCCAGGGAGAACAGGCTGCGCAGCGCGTGCGCGCCATCGTTGAGCCAGCGTTCCAAGGTGCTGCGATCGATCAATGCCGTGTGATGCGCCAGGATCAGGCGCCGCGCTAGGTCGTCGTAGTCGGCCAGCAGGTAGACCGCCATGAACCCCAACTGCGAATTGACGAACAGGGGCAGCTTGACCGGCTGCACGTTGAGGTTCTCGCCCAGGCTGAGAGCGGGCGGTACGTCGGCCAGCGCCTGGTCAACCTGTTCGCGCAGCGTTTGCAGGCGCGTCTTGGTGTCGGCGATCTTTTCCTCGATGCGCAGCATCCACCAGTCCGAGTAGGGGTCGTCCTGCTCGGCGCCGCGCTTGAGCTTGTTCATGATGGAGATGAAGCCGTTCAGGCCGATGATGCCGGGCCGGCCTTCGGCGGGCGTGCGACCGTGCCAGATGCGTGAGGCGTGATGCGTGTGCAGCGTCAACGCCATCGCGCTGCGCAGCGACCCGAGGTTCAGTTGCAGGGGTTCGTTTGCCATAAGAGCGACTCGCTGTGAATGAACGAGTCGCCAGCATCGACAAGCAGGGGAAGGCTGTCAGTCAACAAACCGCATTGCGCCGCCGCCTGTTTGCAGCGTCGGGAAGGCAGTCTGTTGCGCTATACCACTGGTATAGCGCGCTGGCTTCAAGACTCCTTGAACAGGTCGTGCAGGCGGGTCAGATGCTGCTGCGCGGCTTCGTGATCGATCGCTGGCGGAGACCAGTCGCGCTCGGGCGCGCGCAGCGATTCCAGAGACGACGGTGAAATAGCAGTCGGTGCGTGTTCCGGCTGACCAGCCCAGGCATGGAACTCGCCCTTGATCGCTTTCTGGATGACCCCGAAGAGATAACCTGCGGGATTGCGGATGCCGCCGGCCTGGCAGCGGGCCGCCCATTCGTCGAGCACCGCCTGTTGCAGCGTGTCGTCCACCCGCTGAAGTGCGACCAGTGCGCCGGACTGCTGTTCCTCCTTCAAGGCGAGAAAGCGATGAGGCAGACGAAGGTTTTCTCGCGCGCGCGGTACTGTACGTATTTTATTATTTTTAATACTTTCTTTACGTACTGTACGGTCCTGCTTCGGATTCCGAAGAATGCCGTCTGACGGGGCTTTGCGACCTGCTTCGGATTCCGAAGACTGCTGTTCTCCGTGCCGAAGAAGGGCTTCCGGGCCTTCTTCGGTTTCGTGAATCGTCTCGTCCTGTGGATAACTTTCGAGAGCGTTCCACCCCTGGCTTGCCAGGCGGTGTGCCAGCACCTGGAGGCGCGTGGGCAGGGCGCGGCCGTTGAGCAGTGGGTCTTCGGCGACTTCCTGGAGTGTATGGACGCCGACGTGCTGCACCGCCTTGCTCGCATGCGTCAGCGCTTGGCTTACCAGGTCCAGGTAATCGGGATCGAGCTGCATGGCCTCGAAGGGCGTCAGCGGCTCATCGTGCAGCACGTACAGGTTGCCCTGGATGCGCCCGGTGCGCGGATCGCGCCGACGCCGCACCAGACTGAGCCAGCGCGTCAGGCGCAGCAGCGTGAGCGCACGTGCCACCGTCTCGTGGGAGGCCTTCGGCGCGCACGGTGTCGAGGCTAGGTAGGGGCGGAGTTGTTCGTAGGTGGGAAAGGCGGTGATACCGTCGTCGTCGAGCAGCAGCCGGAATACCTGCCAGGCGTTGCGTTCCAGCGGCGTGAGACGATGATCGAAGAACAGCGCGCGCGGCACGCTCTCATGGCGGTTGCCGCTGAACAGGAATCCATCGCTGGCCGTCGGCCCGGCCTGTCGGGGCGGCAGGCGTTGCGCGGTCTCGTCCAGCAGGGCGGAGAGCGAGACCGGACTGCCTCCCCGATGAGGCTTGTCGATCTCCATGGCCTACACCAATCCCTGATCGATCCAGCTCCGAATCGTCGCCCAGATGACGGAGGCCGGCAGGGCGAGTTCTTCGGCAAGATCGAGGGTGAGATCGAGCATCGCCATGTCGTCGTCCAGCGCGATGCCGCGTTGCTCGACGGCGGGCTTCCAGCGCCCCCACAAGCCGGTGTCCTGTTCCTCGCTCAACACCGGATGGCGGCCCTTGCGTTTGGGCAGGCCGAGAACGTCCCGGCGCAACGCTACTTCCTGATGGGTCAGGCCGTAGAACTTGCTGACCATCTCTGTGCTTGCGCCCAGGCGGAGCATGCGATCGACGGTGGCAATTTCCTTCTCGACGTCCTCCACCTGATTCAACAGGCGTTGCAGCACCTCGCGGTTCACCTTCACCGAGCACCAGGACACCGTGGCGTTGACCAGCATGCTGACCAGCTCCGGGTGTTTGAGCGCGTCCAGCTCCCGGTCGCCGAAGCCCATGGCCTTGCAGCGGCGCAACTGGCCGTTGCGCAGATCGTGTAGCGCCTGGGCGATCACGGCTTGGTTGAGTGGATGCGGTGCCGACATCGCGTCTCCCCCGGCCTTACGGTTCGGTGGAGGCGTGCGCGCCCGATGCCGTGCCGGATTCCAGCTCCAGCAGCCGGCGTGCAAGCCGCAGCAGGCGAAAGAGTTTGACCAGGCCGTTGTCACTGAGACGCGAGGCCTGCACCTTGTCGCCATTCTTCCAACCCTGCAGCAGCGGTCCCAGGGCATCGGTCAGGCGCAGGTTGTCGAGTGCGGTGGGTGCTGGGGCGTCCGGCCGGTATCCCGCGCTGAGGGCGTGCAGCAGCGTGAGCGTCGCGCGGGCGATGAGCGGCATCGTCTGCGGGTCCGTCGATAGAGCACCTATGTCGCAAAGGAAGCCGATGCCGTCGTCGATGGCCTCGATGCGCTCGGCCTGTCCGGCTTCCCCGGCGATCTCGCGCGCGAACTGCGCGATATGCACGCGCAGCCGGTCGGGCGCGTCCAGGCCCGGCTCGATGTACCAGACATCGGAAATCGGATAGAGCCCGCCGGCCTGCACCGGGATTGCCTGCAAGACGTTCGCCTCGAAGTCCGGCAGCGCCTCGCCGGTCTTGTCGGCCACCAGGCGCTGGATTGCCTGCAAGCGTTCGGTGGTCGGCGCCGGCGACACGATATGGCCGCGCAGGCGTTCGTCGTGATCGTCGTCCGAAGGCTGCGAACTGCCGGGTGTTTCCGAGGATGGGGGCCATCCCGGCGGTTCCGGCATCTGTGGTGGCTTCGGCGATGTGGCCGGGGGCTGCGCAATAGGAAATGGCGGCACCGGGTCGGGCGAAGGCGTCACCAGCGCGCCCGTGGCATTACCGGACTGCGGTGCGGGGGGCGCCGGATCGCTGGTCAGCGCCCGCTGCCGGTTCTCGGTCTCGCCGATCTCCAGCGTCAGGCTGTCGTAGTCGGCCTCCAGCAACTCGGCCATCTGCCCGATGAGTTCATCCTGCACCCGCTTGATCGAGAAGCCGTCGGCGTCGCCGTCGAACAGGGCGAGCACGTCGTTGAACAGCGACGGGAAATCGACGGCCAGCCGTTTGTTCGCGCCGCGCGCGTCCCATATCCGAGCGCTCGCCCTGCGCAGGGCCGTCAGCCGTTCCACCTGGGGCCGACCGAGACCGCCGTAGAGCACGGCCGGGATCGCCGGCAGCAGGTAGCGCACGGCGTCTTGCATGCGGCTGATGTGTGGCTGGGCTACCGGGTAGCCGTCGGCACTGAGGCGACGCGCCAGCTCGCTCTGTGTCAGCGTCTGGCCGGATTCCTGTTCATAGAGTTCGCGGGCCTTCTCCACGCCCAGGGCGCGCTCGATGAATGACAGGCCGCCGTGCAGTTCATTCTCGGCCAGGTGGCCGGTCAGCGCGATGATTTCACCGCGCTCGGGCCAGGGCCGGAACAGGCAGGGGATGCGGAAGAAGCGCTCGTCCTTCGTTTCGCTCCACAACTCGCGCAGGATGGCGAGTCGCGTGTTGCCGCCATTGCGAATGATGTAGTGCGTCCCGCCGGGCCTGCGGGTGATGGCCGGCGGCGCGTCGAGGCCGCGCTCCTGGATCGATGCCTTGATGTCGTTGTAACGCGGATTGCGCGTGACGCGCGGATTGAGGTCATACGGCTGGAGCTGGTCCAGCGTCACCGTCATGGGGGTATCGGCGATGGGATCGCTCAGTGCATCGGCGACCGGGCCGCTGTGCTCGAAGCGCTCGGCCAGCAACTTGGACGCCATGTCCTGGGGGGTCAGTTCAGCCATCGGCGTCGGCCTCCCTTGTCGTCGCTTTCAGGTTGGTGGCGCGGTCGGTGCGGCGCAGTCGAGCGCGCGCGTTGAGGCCGGCGCGGCGATCGCCGGGCGTCGAGCCGGTGTAAATCGGAGGCAGGCCTGGCTTGGTGAACTTCAGGTGTCCGCCCGCTGTGCGAGCGACCTCCCAGCCTTCCTTCAATGCGAAGTCGATGAGCGGTTTCAGTCGCTTGTTGCCACGCTGGAGGGAGCGCGCGATGGTCATGTGCTGCTCCTCCGGTGCGCTCCCGCTTTCAGTCGAGTGAACGAGGGTTCCCAGCTCGGCAACAGTTCGCAGGCGAGTGCGCGCATCGTGTCGAAAGCGGCCGGCGTCGTCCGCCCCGTAGGGCGTCGGTGTTCTACGCGATGCACCGGCAAGGCCTGGGTCGATGCGCGCGGATAGGCTTCGATGGCGGGGATGCTGGTATCGAGTACGACGATGCCGGGCTCGGATCGGAACAGGTCGCGCAGTGCCTGCTGTATGAGCCGCGCGTTGCTGGAAACCGGATGCACGCGGTTGATGAGCAGTCGCAGCGGCGGCGGCTCGATGCCGAGGCGCCGGTATGGCGCGATGTCTCGCATCAGTTGCAAGGTACCGCGCCGGAACTCGCGAGCGGCGAGGATCTCCGGCGTGACCGGCGACACCGCCAGATCGGAGGCAAGCACGGCCATCTCCAGCAGGACACTGCGCGCGCCCTGCGTGTCGATCAGCAGCAGGTCGTAGTGTTCGTGGAATGCGGGCAACAGATTGCGCAGCCGGAGCCGCCCGTCCGGCGCGTGCAGCAACAGGGTGTTCAACTGCCCTTTGTCGTCGTTGGAGAGCACCAGGTCCAGGCCAGCGATCGCGGTACGCGACACCAGCCGGCCGATGTCCTGCTCGTTGAAAGCCAGCAACTCGTAGATGCCGGCGGGGGCGCGCGTTTGCAACTCGAAATAGCTCGACAAAGTGGGTTGCACGTCCAGGTCCAGCAGCAGCACGCGCAGCCCTGCATCGGCCGCGAAGCCGCCCAGGTTGGCCGCCGTAGTCGTCTTGCCCACGCCGCCCTTGGTCGAAATGATGGATACCACCTGCATGGGCTTCTCCTCACGGAATGGGATGAACCGGAAAAGGAGAAGCGTCAGGCGCGTTCTTTGAGGCGATCAGCGATCCACTGGTCGATCTCGGTCGAGTCCCAGCCCACTGCGCGCACGCCCAAGCGCAGTGCCTTCGGGAACCTGCCTTCTTTCATCAGGCTGTAGATGTGTGCGCGCTTGAAGCCGGTCTTGGCTTCGACTTCGGCGCGGCGCAGGATGCGACGTTCAACCGGCGTCGCCGGGGCGGTGGTCTGCGAAGACATGGTGGGCACTCCTTGACGCTCATCGGCGCTGTTCGGAAAGTGCCTCGTATTCAATAGCGCATCGGAACGGATTGCACTGCAATTGCAGACGGTTCGACTGCAATTACAGTCGGCGATCGCTGGCGTCCAGATGCCGCCTTGCCGCAGAGAATTTTGCCCATAGAGTGCGCTCGCTGATTCTTGGGTGACCCTCGCAATGCACGAGCAGCACGTTGATGACGGGTTCCGTTGTCTCGAATGACGAGTGTGGTCTGTCTCTCGCGACCTCCCTGGCAACCGACGCCTTCCGTGGCGAGTTGTGGTTGCTTTATAGCCAGGGGTTGAATCTCAGTCGAATACGCCCTCGACGTAGCCAACCGGAATAAGGCCCGGTAAGGTCGTGAAGCGTGTGACACGCACGCCGGCAGCTTCTAGGGCCTCGCACAGCGAGCGGGTGGAGAAGCGATGCTTGATGGGAAAGCCCGTAAGCGAAAGTAATCTCGACAGGACGGCAGCCAATCTGGTTTCGTCGTGACAGAACGTTGGCACAACGAGTTTTCCATCCGGTCGTAGCACCCGTCTCAGCGCCGCAAGCGTTGCGGCAAGGTCAGGCATGAGGTGCAGCACGTTCGCAGCGACAACACAGTCGAATGAGGCACGATCAAAGCGCAGTGCTTTGATGTCGGCTTGCTCGCAACGGACGTTCTGGAACCCTGCCTCCTGTACTCGTTTCGCCAGTATGGCCACCATTGCGGTGGCGTAATCCGTCGCAACGACCTCGCGTGCCGCACCTGCGATAGCAGTGGTGAACAAGCCGGTGCCGGCGGCAACCTCAAGAACCCGGTTCTCGCCGCGGACGGCATCCGCCGCAAGGAGAGCGGCGCTTTTCATAGGACGCGCCAACGGGGCGGTGATTCGATCGTAGATGCGCGCTTTGCTTTCCCAATAGTGTTGATCTGACATTCTTTTATCTCCTGGCGAATCAGTGGCGCAGCAAACGCAATCCGTTGAGCACCACAATCAGGCTTGCGCCCATGTCGGCGAACACTGCCATCCACATCGTGGCGTGTCCCGAGAAAGTGAGCGCAAGAAAGACCGCTTTGATGCCGAGAGCCAGCACGATGTTCTGCGTCAGCACGTGCGCGGTTGCACGTGACAGGCGAATGAACGTCGGAATCTTGCGCAGGTCGTCGTCCATCAGCGCTACGTCAGCCGTTTCGATGGCCGTGTCGGTACCGGCGGCACCCATCGCGAAGCCGATGTCAGCGCGAGCCAAGGCGGGCGCATCGTTGATGCCGTCGCCCACCATGCCGACCTTCCCGGTCCGCGCCAGTTGTTCGATCTCGCGCAGTTTGTCGTCTGGCAATAGGTTGCCTTGCGCGCGGTCGATACCGGCTTGCCTGGCAATGGCCTGTGCCGTATGTGGGTTGTCGCCGGTCAGCATCATGGTTTTGATGCCCAGGGCATGCAGATCCCCGATGGCGCTCGTGCTGCTGTCCTTGATGGTGTCCGCTACCGCGATAAGAGCTTGCGCGCCACTTGTACATACCAGCATCACCACGGTTTTGCCTTCGATTTCCATCGCGGAGATGCGCTGTTCCAGTTCTGGCGTGCAGTGCCCCAGCTCTTCAAGCATCCGATGGTTGCCGAGGTGATAGGTCTCACCGTCGATGCGGCCACTTACCCCCCTGCCGGGCAACGCGGTGAAATCGGCAACTTCGAGCAAGGCAACCCCATCGGCCTTGGCGGCTTGCGCCACAGCCTTGGATACGGGATGGTCTGAGCGGGCCGCCAGACTCGCGGCAATGCTGCGGCTGCCGGCAGGCTGCGTACTGCGCCATGCCACGAAATCGGATTGCGCGGGCTTGCCATGCGTGATCGTGCCGGTCTTGTCCAGCGCCAGCCAGCGCAGCTTGCGGCCCTCTTCCAGATAGACGCCACCCTTGATGAGAATGCCGCGGCGTGCGGCTGCGGCCAGGCCGCTGACGATGGTGACAGGCGTGGAAATCACAAGAGCGCACGGACAGGCAACGACCAGCAGAACCAGCGCGCGGTAAATCCAGTCCAGCCACGCGGCGCCCATGAACAATGGTGGCACCAATGCGACGACGATGGCTACGACGAATACGATGGGTGTGTACCAGCGGGCAAACTGATCCACAAAGCGCTGGGTCGGCGCACGGCTGCCTTGGGCGGCCTCTACGGCATGGATGATGCGGGCTAGCGTAGAGTTGGTGGCCACGGCTGTGACGCGGTACTCGAACGAACCGGATTCGTTGATCGTGCCGGCGAACACCGGATCGCCAAGCGTCTTTTCAACCGGGAGGCTTTCGCCGGTGATCGGCGCCTGATTGACCGTGGAATGTCCTACCAGTATTTCGCCATCAAGGGCGATCCGTTCTCCCGGTTTGACTCGAACACGGGCGCCAATGGCGACCTGCTTGGCGTCCACATCGCGCCATGTGTCGTCGGGTTGTCGCACGGTGGCCTTTTCCGGGGCCAGGTCGAGTAGCCCTCGTATGGCGTTACGGGCGCGATCCAGCGATCTGGCTTCGATCACCTCGGCCAGCGTGAAAAGCGCCATCACCATCGCCGCTTCCGGCCAGTGACCGATCAGCATTGCGCCCGTGACGGCAATCGACATCAGGGCGTTCATGTTGAGATTGAGGTTCTTGAGCGCAATCCAGCCCTTCTTGTAGGTGGAGAGACCTCCCGTGAAAATGGCGACGAGCGCCAGAGCGACGACTGACCAGTGGTTGCCGTCATGAAGCCAGTAGACGACCTCCGCTGCCGATGCCGCCACTAGGGAGACGACAAGCGGCCACCACTTGGTAGGTGTTGTCGCCGGGGCAGTCGATGTGGCGGTGTCCGCTGCCTCAAGCACCAGTGCCTCGAATCCAAGCGCGTGCAGTGCGGCGAGCACGTCCGGCAGTGCGTGGTCGGCATGACGCACGGACAGGGTGCGTTGCACCAGATTGAAGTCGAGATCGGAGACGCCGGCCACGGTTGCCAGCTTGTTACGGATCAGCGTTTCTTCGGTCGGGCAATCCATCTTGGCAATGGATAATCTGGTGGTCTGCCCGGCCACGGCTGCATCCATGCGTACAGCTTGCATGCCGATCGTCATCAGGGCTTGCTCAACCGGCAGCAGCGAAGGCAGTTCATGTCGCACAGCCAAGGTGCGCTGCATCAGATTGAAGTCGAGTCCGATCACACCCGATAGGCCGCTTAGTTTGCTTCGGATCAATGCCTCTTCAGTCGGGCAATCCATGTTCTCGATGCGGTAGACAGCCTCGGCCGACTCGGCGATAGGTCGGGCTTGCGTTGCGGCTGGAAGGATCGGTGTGGCCGCACAGTCACACCCTTTTGGGCTGGGTTCGCTCATGGATAAGTTCCGTCAAATGGGTCATCTATGTTGCTCATTAGAATCCCTATAGTTACTATAGAGTCAAGCGATAGATGGGTAGATGAGTTATGGAAATCAAGATTGGAGAGCTTGCGAAGCGGACAGGATGCGAGGTCGTGACCATCCGCTACTACGAGAAGGAAGGGTTGTTGCCAGAGCCCGCACGCAGCGACGGCAACTTCCGGTTGTACGGCGCCGCACATGTCGAGCGCTTGCGTTTCATCCGCCACTGCCGTTCTCTCGACATGTCGCTGAGCGAGATCCGGACGCTATTGGGCCTGCGAGATAGCCCGACTCGGGATTGTGGCGAGGTCAATGCGCTGCTGGACGCTCATATCCAGCAGGTGGAAGTCCGCATGGAGGCGCTGTTGCAGTTGAAACGGCACTTGCTCGCACTGCGCGAGACGTGCTCGGGTGCTCGGCCGGTGGAAGCGTGCGGCATCTTGCAGGGGTTGTCAGATGGCGATTGCCACGACGCCGACCTTCGGAATCCCAATCCGCAGGCCGAACTGTTGGTTGCTGCAGGGGATGTGCTAAACGACGTGCGCCCGACGCGCACAGGTGGTCGACACGCCAGTTAACCCCAGAAGGGGGCCAAGAGTAGAGCCTCGCAGGCACAGGCTCTGTGATACCACAGCATTTCGCGTTTGTTCCTTGACGAGCTGCCATCCGAGGGCGGTTCGACTGCAACTACCGTCGACGATCGCTGGCGTCCAGATGCCGCCTTGCCGCAGAGAATTTTGCCCATAGAGTGCGCTCGCTGATTCCGGGCCGGCCTTCGTAGTGGGCAAGCAATGCGCTGATGACGGAATCCATGGTCTCGAACGACGAGTAGGGGCTGCCGCCCGGTGACTTGCCGAGCAGCAAAGTCAGTAGCCCGCCAACGATATTGAGATAAGTTGTTTCGCTCCGGGGCGTGACCTCGCGACCTGCCGAGTCCCAGCTCTCGGCCTGCCGGCACAGCAGCTCATGTTGCTCATGCAGCGTGCTGAAGGATTGTTCGCGGTCCGCGAGGCGAATCCTGAGCGCTTCCTGTTCGGCAAGCAGCGCCTGGACGGTTTCGATGCTGACCGCCGGGTGGAGCCGGCGCTCTATCGCATCGAAAAGAAAGGCAGGTCTCTGGTCGGGATAGAAGCGCGACATCCATGTCTTGAGATCGACGTGCCGAACGGTGAGATCTGGATCATCGATCAGTGAAGGATCGTCGCAGGTAATGCCGGCTTTGCCATACGGGAGATCGTCATTCCTGATCGCGTCGAATATGCGCTCGGTGTTGAGGCGAAGCATCGGCCATCTCGGAAAGTCGTCTGGATCGGGTATTGGCCTGGCGCCCAATGTGTCGAGAATGCGGGGTTCAAACCGGGTCAGCCTGCTCCAGCGGATGGCGGCCTCGATGGGACGATAAAACACCTTGGAATGGTGAAGGGCGCCTGTCTTGCGCGTTTCTGTGCCAGCCATCCGTCTCCTCCGACAGTGCTTCCAGGTTTCACTTGGACGGATGTCGTCATGCCGCTATCGCTGCTTGAGCGCGATCCGGCAAGGGTAGGACTGGTAGGGTGGCTAGTCGCTATGAGGATATGTCAGGGCGCTGTATCCTCAACTTCTTCGATTCCTGCCATTTCGCTGACAGTCCTGATTTCATCGTAGCCAAGTGCTTCCGCCTCCCGGTTGGTGTTGGTTAGTTGCGGACCTTGGAGTTTTCTTGCTTGTCACGGCACCGTAAAGACCAGAAAGGTCTTGATGAGATTCATCGTGCTCCACAGGCGGGGTCCAGACCTGAAAGGTCTCAAGGCTGACCTGGGCGACAGCCTACAGCGGATTCTTGAATGGGCGTCGCTGGGTGTGCGTGTGATGCCGGTCCACGTCTATAAAGCCCGAGTGCATACGCATACCGCGCTGATTGCAGTCTGGCAGCGAAGAACGCGACGACACATACCACGCAGGTCTTGATGGAGACCTAAAAGGCAACGACTTTGCATCGCCGAATTTACGTGGCGACCTTGCTGACCCGACGAATAAAGCTGCTCAACTGTTCGGACGGCTCGTTGTCGGGTCTTAGCAGGTAGGTCGTGAACGTAAAGGCGCGTTCGGCCAGAGGACGCGCGATCACATCCGTGCTCCTGCAAGCTTCGATGTGCGCCGCACTGGAAAATCCGACTCCATAGCCGGCCGCTACCAGTGCCAACATCAGGTCATGCGAGGCTACTCGCTCAACAACGGTGGGCTCCGCATCGACCGAGCGAAGCAGACGTTCCAACTGTTGGTTGCAGCCCTCGCAGACTTCGGGATGGCACAGCACCAAGGGGTAGTTCACCACTTCATTCAGTGGCAAGTGCTTGTGCGCCAGCAATGGATGTCTGGCTGGAACAGCCACCACCAATGGATCACGCCAAACTGCCTGAGCAATGATGCCAGGCGCGACTGCATCGGCCAGGGTGAAACCGACATCGTACAGATCATGGCGTAAGCCCTGTAGCTGTTGGGAAAACGGCATTTCAAATAGCCGTATCTCGACTTCCGGCTCCTCTTCTCTGCACAGGGCGAGCAATGCGCTTAGACGGGTTCGGGCGATGCCGTCAGATAGGGCTACACGCAAAGTGCCGCGATAGCCGGTTGCAGCGGCCTTTGCGTTGGTCTTCGCCTGTTCTAGGGTAACAAGGACGCGGCGGGCATCTTCCAGAAAGACCTCGCCGGCCCACGTCAGGCGTGTGCCGCGAGACGTGCGTTGGAACAGAACAACGCCTAGATCGGATTCGAGCTTCTTGATAGTGCGTGAAAGAGGAGATTGCTCGATGTGCAGGCGCTCAGCGGCCCGACTGAAGCTGCGTTCTTCAGCCACGGCAATGAAGCATCGAAGATGGCGTAGTTCCATGGAGCGCCTCCTATTTGTGCGTGACTCGTGCAGCACGCATCGCCGATTTATCTCTCCCGATAGGCAAGCAGCCTGAGCGCGTTGAACACAACTACCAGCGTCGAGCCTTCATGGGCCGCAACCGCTGGACCGATGCCGAGCCCCAGGATCGTCGCAGGCACCAGTAATGCCACGACGCCAAGACTGATGAACAGGTTCTGCCGAATGATCATGCGCGCCTGCCGGCTGAGTCCGACGGCGAACGGCAGATGGGAGAGGTCGTCGGCCATCAGGGCAACGTCGGCCGTTTCCAGCGCTACGTCCGATCCTGCCGCGCCCATGGCGATCCCCACGGTTGCATTGGCCATGGCTGGAGCATCGTTGACGCCATCGCCAACCATCGCGACCTCACCGGCTTCTCGAAGCTTCTCGATCGCCTCCACCTTGTCTTCCGGCATCAGGTCGCCCCACGCCTCATCCAGGCCGACTTGCTTGGCGACAGCATCAGCGACTCGCTGGTTGTCGCCGGAGAGCATGATCATGCGGGTGATGCCGATCTTCCGTAGTCGTTCAAGCGCAGACCGTGCCGACGCGCGTGGTGTGTCCATGAGGCCGATCACGCCAAGGTCGCGCCCATTCCGGCGGACCACCATGGTGGTCCGCCCCTCATTGCGGAGCTGTTCGACAGCGAAGGCAACAGACTCCGACAAGGGCGGCAGGCCATCAGCGCCGAACATCTCGGCCTTGCCGATCTGCACTGTATCGTCTTCGATCCGAGCGACCACACCCTGTCCGGTCAGGCTGCGAAGCCCGGACGCAGTAGGCAGAGACGCACCACCAAGACGTTGCGTGCCGTCGCGCACAATCGCGCGGGCCAGGGGATGATCGCTTAGTGCTTCGACCGCAACCGCCGTTGCCAGTAACTCGGCCTCGTCAATGTCGGGTGCCGGTGATACGTCAGTGATGCGCGGTCGTCCTTCTGTGAGCGTGCCGGTCTTGTCAAACGCGAGCGCATTAAGCGATCCGAGCTTTTCGAGTGGAGCACCACCTTTGATCAGAACACCGCCCCGTGCAGCGCGGGCGATACCAGAAAGCACGGCGCTCGGCGTGGCGATGGCGAGTGCGCAAGGGCTGGCCGCGACCAGAACGGCCATCGCGCGATAGAAGCTGTCCCGGAATGACTCGTCCACCACGACCCACGCGAACAGCATCAGCACGGCCAGCGCCAGCACTGCCGGGACGAAAACACGCTCGAACCGATCGGTAAAACGCTGGGTCGGCGATTTCCGCGTCTCAGCTTCGCTGACCATTTTCACGATGCGAGCCAGCGCGCTCTCCGAGGAACGTTTGGTCACAACGATCTCGATCGCGCCAGAACCATTGATGGTGCCTGCGAACACGCGATGCGCCGCGTCCAGCAGATCGGGCCTCGCGGTGGCTTCCACGCGGTCAGTGACGGGACGTTTATCGACTGGCACACTTTCCCCGGTGACAGGGGCCTGATCGACACTGCTTTCACCTGACACTACAAATCCGTCCGCTGGCAGGCGCTCATTGGGGAGGACGATCACCACATCGCCCAGCGCCAGCGTCTCCACTGCGACTTCCATGGTCTTGCCGTCACGACGGACCCGAGCGGTCGCCGGAGCAAGTTCGGCGAGCGCTTCAATCGCGCGCTTGGCGCGACCCATGGCGTAGTGTTCGAGTGAATGACCGAGGCTGAACAGGAACAGCAGAAGCGCACCTTCGGCCCATGCCCCGAGCGCCGCCGCGCCGGCCGCGGCGACCAGCATCAGCGTGTCGATCTCGAAACGTTTGAGCTTCAGGTTCTGTACCGCTTCTCCGACGGTGTAGAAGCCGCCGAAGAAGTACGCGCCGAAATAGCAGGCGAGCGGCAACCAACCTGGCACAGGCGTCAGTTTTTCGATTGCGAACCCCGAGGAGAGGAGTGCACCGCAGATCAGGGAGAAGATCAGCTCGCTATTGGCGCCGAAGATGCCGCCATGGCGGTGGTCGGTATCCTCGCCGCTCTTGCGTCGGTCGCCGTCCGCCTCGTGCCGATGTGTTTCGGGCTTGCGGCCCACCCCGGCTTCTGCCAGCGCTGCACGAATGTCATCCTCTGACGTCTGCTTGCGGTCAAATTCCACCCGTACCACGCCGCCGACACTGATCTCGGCTTCGAGCACACCGGTTAGCGCCAGTAGCTGTTCGGTTACCGTTCGCGCCCGCCGCTGGTGGGTAATGCCCTCGACGTCCCAGACGAGATGGCCGAACTGTTCGGTGATGCGCGCACCTGCAACCTCGACCAATTCGCGGATACGCACGAGCGGTAACGTGTCAGGGTCATAGTGGATACAGAGTTGATGCGTTGCTTGGGCGCTATCGCTTTGGACATGGACATCCTCTACTCCAGTCTGGCCCCGCAGCTCGGCCAAGAGGCGTCCCACGCAGGCATCGGCGTCGTGCAAAATGTTCGGCAGCAGGATGGGGAGATCGAGACGCAGCTTGCTCGTCATGTGCGTGCTCCCCCTTTACGGGTCTTTGGCTTCGCAGCTCGTGCGGCGAAGGTAGGCAGCACCAGCAGGGTCAATACAGTGGCCGTGATCAGGCCGCCGATGACGACGGTGGCCAGCGGCTTCTGCACTTCGGCCCCGGAGCCGGTCGCGATCGCCATCGGAATGAAACCGACGATGGCCACCAGCGCCGTGGTCAGCACCGCACGCAGGCGACTGGCCGCGCCGCCGGCGGCGGCCTCCAGCGGCGAATCGCCTGCGGTCAGGCGTTCGCGGATCGCCTGCATCAGCACCAGACCGTTGAGCGTCGCCACGCCCGACACGGCAATGAAACCCACGGCTGCCGATACCGAGAAGGGCATGCCGCGCAGCATCAGCGCCAATGCCCCTCCCACCAACGCCAATGGCACGCAGACGAACACCAGCGCTGCTTCACGGATCGTGCCCAGTGCCATGTACAGCAGGCTTCCAATCAGCAGGAATACGACCGGGATCACCAACGCCAACCGTGCCTCGGCGCGCTGCAGGTTCTCGAACTGCCCGCCCCACGTCAGGTACAGGCCCGCCGGAAGCAATACATCTGCCACCGCGGCCTGGGCTTCCTGGACGAACCCGCCCAGGTCGCGACCGCGGACATTCGCCTGAACCACGATCCGTCTGCTGCCGTTGTTACGGCTGATCTGGCTGGGACCTTCGCTGACGTCGATACGCGCAACGGAGGCCAACGGCACCACCGTGCCGTCAGGCGCGACGATGGGCAGCGCAGCGAGCTGCGCCGGATCGTTGCGCGCGTCTTCGTCAAACCGGATCACCACATCGAAGCGGCGGTCGCCCTCAAAGATTTTGCCAGCCGAGGTGCCGCCGATGCCGGTCGCGACCGCTTCGCTGACATCGGCAGCCGTCAAGCCGTACTGCGCGGCGGCGGCGTGGTCGACTCGCACCGTGAGCGTCGGCAGTCCCGAAACCTGTTCCACACGGACGTCGGCGGCACCCTCTACGCCACGCAGCTTGAGCGCGACCTGATCCGCGGTTCTCTGCAAGATGTCGAAGTCGTCGCCGAAGACCATTACGGCCAAGTCGGTACGCACGCCGGAAATCAGCTCGTTGAAACGCAGTTCGATGGGTTGGCTGAACTCGAACGCATTGCCGATCTGGTTGCCGACGATGGACTCAAGCCGGCTGATCAGCTCTTCCTTGTCCAATGATCGGTCGGGCCATTCCGAGCGAGGCTTGAGCACGATCACGCTGTCGGAGATGTTGATCGGCATCGGATCGATGGCCGCTTCCGCCGTACCCGTGCGTGAGAAGATGGTCCTCACTTCCGGCTCACTCGTCAGTGCCCTCTCTAGGGCAAGCTGCATCGACAGCGATTGCTCAAGCGAAGCAGAAGGAACCCGCAGGGCCTGCATCGCGAGGTTGCCTTCGTCGAGCGTGGGCATGAACTCGCGACCCAGCGAGATGAAAGCTACCGAGCCGATCGCGAGCATGAGAACAGCGCCTGCAAGTACGGCACGTGGCCGCGTTACCGCGATGCGGATGACCGGTTCGACCTTGCCTCGCACGTATCGGATGAGGCGAGTTTCGTGCTCGCCATCATGTCCGTGTTCATGAACATGTTCATGCTCATGTTCTTGCTCTGGGATATGCTGGGACTTGGTCTTGGGTTCGCGCACGAACAGCGCCGCCATCGCCGGCACAAAGGTGAACGACAAGATGAATGCACCGACCAAGGCAAGCATGAGGGTCGCCGCCATGGGCTGGAAGGTCTTACCCTCGACGCCTTCCAGCGTGAGGATCGGTGCGAATACCAGCAGGATGATGGTCTGGCCGAAAGCAGCGGGCCGCACCATCTTGCGCGCCGCCTGGATCGCCACGCCCAGCCGCTCGCCTGCGGATAATGCACGACCCAACTCGGCCCGCTTCTGGCCAAGCATGAGCAGCGTCGCCTCGATTACGATCACCGCACCATCGACGAGGATGCCGAAATCGAGCGCGCCCAGGCTCATCAGGTTGCCGCTGATCTCGAAGCGATTCATGCCGATCACTGCGAATAGGAATGACAACGGGATCACCAGTGCAGTGATAGCTGCCGCGCGGAAGTTGCCCAGCAACAGAAACAACACGGCGATGACCAGTAGCGCACCTTCGGTCAGGTTCTTGGCGACCGTCTTGATCGTGGAATTCACCAGTTCGCTGCGATCAAGTACGGGTTCGGCCACGATGTTCGGTGGCAGGGAGCGATTGACTTCGGCAAGGCGTTCGGCCGCGGCCTGCGCCACGGTGCGGCTGTTGCCGTCGGCGATCATCAATGCAGTGCCGAGCACGGCTTCGTGCCCATCGCGCGTGGCGGCGCCCAGACGCGGCGCCTGCCCCAGACCGACGCTCGCCACGTCCGAGACGCGGATGACGAAGCCGTTGCGATTGGCGACAGGCGCCTGCGCCAGATCGTCGACGGTCTGCGCAAGGGCATCTGTCCGAACGATCAGACCCTCGCCAGCACGCTGGATGAATCCGGCACCTGCTTGGACATTGGAACGTTCAAGCGCCTGCACGAGATCACCCAGGCCGAGGCCGTAGGCTGCCAGCTGTTCGGCATTCGGGCGGATGGCATATTCCTTGACATAGCCACCGATCGTGTCGACGCCCGCAAGCCCCGGAGCCGAGCGCATCTGCGGCGCAATGATCCAGTCCTGCACAGTGCGCAGGTAGGTGGCACGCTCCTCTGGCGTCGTGAGGCGGTCGCCTTCCGGCGTCAGATAGACCTCGTTGGCCTGCCAACCCGGTTCGTTCGGTTGACCGACGTTCGCCGGATCGAACGGCGTGAAATCCACCGTCCACATCAGTACTTCGCCCAGACCCGTGGTCACCGGCGACATCATCGGCGTCACCCCTTCGGGCAACTCCTCCTCCACTTCGCGCATGCGTTCGGCCACTTGCTGGCGTGCGAAGTAGATGTCGGTCTGGTCGGTGAAAATGGCGGTGACCTGGGAGAATCCGTTACGTGAGATCGAGCGGGTGCTAGTCAGCCCGGGGATGCCGGCCAAGGCTGTTTCAAGTGGATAGGTTACCTGGCGCTCGATCTGACCGGGCGCGAGCGCGGGCGCTATGGTGTTGATCTGCACCTGGCGGTTGGTGATGTCTGGCACGGCATCAATTGGGAGCTTGTTGAGCTGGAACAGGCCATAAACCACGAGGAGCGTCGCGACGAAGACCACGGCCCAGCGGAAGCGGACCGCTGTTTCAATAATGAACTTGAACATATGAGTAGTCCTTAGTGGCCGTGTTCGGCTTCGCCCTTGGCGAGTTCGGCCTTCAACAGGAAGGCATTCATTCCGGCAATGCGTTCATCGCCAGACAGTCCATTGAGAATCTCGATGGACTCGCCTGCGCGCCGACCCGCGAGCACCGGTGTAACGCGGAAGCCATTGTCATCAGCCACGAACACCACTGATCGTCCCTCCACGGTTTGAACGGCATCGGCGGGGACGGTCAGACCACCTTCCTGGCTGTTTGTGACGACGGTCCCTGTCACGGGGGACCCAGCAGGCGGTAAGGCACTTGAAGTAGATCGCGCGCGAATAACGGCTGCACCGCTTTGCTCGCGCGCATTGGCCGCTACGCCAACGACTACAGCTTCGAAGCTGCCAGACGGACCTGTGACTTGGAGACGAGCTCCAGAGGTCACCTCGGATGCCAATGCGGGAGGAGCGTTGAAGACGAGTTCCACTTGCGCCGGATCGGAGATTTCCACGACGGCTCCACCAGATGCGACGAAGCCACCCACAGTGGTACTGACCGCGCCGACTACACCCGCGATTGGGCTGACGACGCTGAAGCGTCCCGAGGTATTCGGTGAACCGCTTGCCGCGACCTGAGCTTGTGCCGCCCTTGCCGCCGCATCAGCGGCGAGCGAGCGGGCGCGAGACGCTTCCATGTCCTGACGAGCGACAATCCCCTGTTCGACGAGGTTCAAGTCGCGCTGATAAGCGAGGCGCGCAGCTTCGGCCTCGGCAACTGCGGCATCGGCGTTTGCACGCAAAGTAGCTGCATCGCCACTGACTATGACAGCCAGGAGCTGACCGGCTTCAACCGATGAGCCCGGGGCGACGTGTATCTGCTCGACCCTTCCGCCCGTGATCGCCGCTACGACCGCCCGAGCGCCCACTGCAGACTCGACCCGGCCTGACAGCCGATACTCGTTACCGCCGCCGCGGCCCACGTCTACGATGCTGATACCCGAGGCTTCGATTTGCCTCGCGGTTAATGCGACGACACCTTCCTCGGATGGCGCATCCTCGTGCTCGTCCTGCTGGTCAGGATCATTGTGAGCGGCGTGCTCATCATCCTCGACGTGAGCGGCGTGCTCCGAGTGCGGGATGAGCTGGGCAAGGCCGAAGCCAGTACCAAGGGCAACAAGTAGGACTGCTCCACAGAGGAGCCGGATATTTGTGGTTGTCATCTATGCTTCCTCAAAATGGGGTGCGGCCGTCAAGGCGCGCGAGTTCGACTTCTGCACGGACGCGCGCTATGCGTGCGTCCACAGCGGTATTGCGTGCGGCAATCAAGGCAGACCGTATGCTGCGCAGCTCCAACTGCGAGATGCGCCCGGCATCGAAGCCAGCGCGTGCAAGGCGGTAGGCTTCTTCGGCAGAAGCGACGCCGTTATCGGCAGCACGTGTCCGGGTGATCGATGCAGTGAGGCGGGCTTGTGCAGCACTGCGATCTGCCTGGACCTCCAATTTCAAACCGGTCAGCCGCGCCTCGGCAGCTCGCTGCTCGGCACGCGCTGCACTGATAGCGCCCTTATTCCTATCGAACAGCGGAACGGATACGCTGATGCCGAACATAAGTGCTTGGGAGTCGTATTCTTGGAATCGTCGGACACCGAGCGACGCGGTCACGTCGGGACGAGCACGCAGTCGCTCCACGGTTACGGATTGACCAGCCGCATCCAGTTCGGCTTCGGCAATCTGAACAGCCAAGGGATTGCGTACATCCTGTGCAAAGGGGCTGGGTGCGCGATCTAGCAGGCTGGTTCCGATGGATGTGACAGGTTCGGTCAGCATCGCTGCTGCGGCGAGACGCGCGAAAGCCGCATCTCGGTTTGCCTGTGTTTCGTCCACGACGGCACGAGCAGCCTCCACCTCGCTTTCGGCCTGGATGCCACGAAGCGTGGGCTCACGACCTTCTTCTATAAGGGCCATCACCGCGCTTGCATCCGCCTGCGTCAGCGACAGTGCCTCGACGGCCAGCTCATACTGCAAGGAAGCGGCTTCCGCCTCGGCATAGATCAGCGCCAGGCGGCCGGCCACTGCCCATCGCGATTGGTCGCGGCGCAGAGCAGCCGCGTCAGCTGCCGCCCGGGCGGCACCAATACGTGCACCCCGCTGTCCCCACAGTTCCAGGGGTTGGCTGACGGAAAACGTGGTCTCTGCGGCGTCATAGCCAGTGAACGGCGCGCGGCCGTAAGCGTTCTCGGCCTCCAGGGTGACGGAAGGATTAGGTAATGCACGGGCCTGTTGCGCGCGCGCATTGGCGGCGTCGAGCAACGCTTCGGCTTCTAGTGTCGCCGGGGTTCGATCGAGATGCTCGATCAGTGTTTCATAGGGCGGAGCGGGCTCGGCACTTGCTGGTGATGCCAGCGTGATCGTTGTAGCGACCACAGCAAAGCCAACCGCGCATAGCGGTCGGTCGAACGATATAAACATGAGAAGACTCCCAAAGCTAAACGAGTTGACGAAACGACCGTGCAAGCAGCACGGCCCGGATTCGTCAGGCTTTGGGGGGTCGCATCAATCCATCAGGCGTGTGTGATGCGATAGCATCACTGTCTGGCCGTTGGTGCGCCAGGGGCAGGGAAGCGGCGTGGGCCGCTGAGTGTGGGGGAACGTGAGCGTGTGTATGGTGACAATGCCCGTGGCTGCAGGCGCCATGATCGAAGTCGGAACCCTCGTCCCTACTATCGTCACTATGGGTTTCAACGTATGAATACGTATCCCCACCCTCAGATGCGCACAAGACCGCATCAGCAATAGGGATGACAACGAACGTTGCAAGAAGCAACGCCATCACTGCCAGCCTATGTCTGAACAAAATACGCATCATTGCAGCAGGCTACCAAGGAATGAGCCAAGTTCGCAATCAATTTCGACGGCCAATAGGGTCAACGCCCACCTTGATCGGATGCTCGAAGCCTTGCTAGGAAAGCGACTCCTTGCAGCTCAACTGTTAGACGGCAAAGAGAGGTGCATGTTACAATGCTTCGGATATGAAGCTGCTGTGGGGTGATTCGCTTCCTACGCATCTTCCCCGGTTTAACTCGGTCTGCCATGACCCGTACTGCATCGATCAACATTGCTCAGTGGTGGCGCTTCCGGTAGAAGCGGCACGTCGTTGCGGCTTTGATCCGCACCTTGCCGCCCCACCGGCGGGCAAGGTTCAATAGATGGCTCTCCGGCACGGCGGCTCCAAGACTCAGGAGATTGCCCGATGCCATTAAATCCCCCAGCCATAGGTAGCGCCTCGCGCACCACGTCCTCGTGGTGCGCGGTTGTGCGCGTCGCTCACCGGCATTCAGGCCGGCAGTCTTGCAAGGAGTCTCATCAAGGCGTCTTGCAGAGACGCACCGTGAGGCCAGCCTCCATGCTCGCTGCCACCCCACAAGGGCATTATCCGGCGCTTGTGCTGCCGAAATCCGGTGCATGTGTGTATATATCTGTGTATATAGACCCAAGAATGATTAAAAAAAATACAGAAAAAACAAGAGGTTGTCATGGTTAAATTGTTGATGATCGACAACTACGATTCCTTCACCTACAACCTGGTGCAGTACCTGGGCGAACTGGGTGCCGAGGTGCGGGTCGAGCGCAACGATGCGCTCACGCTCGCCGATATCGAGGCGCTGGCGCCCGCGAAGATCGTCATCTCCCCCGGCCCCTGCACACCCAACGAGGCCGGTATCTCGGTGCCCCTGATCCAGGCCTTCGCCGGCCGCATTCCGCTGCTCGGGGTCTGTCTGGGCCACCAGAGCATCGGCCAGGCATTCGGTGGTCGCATCGTGCGGGCGCGGCAGGTGATGCACGGCAAGACCTCGCTCATCCACCACGGGAGCGCGGGCGTGTTTCACGGCCTGCCGAGCCCTTTCGAGGCGACCCGCTATCACTCGCTGATCATCGAGCGCGCCAGTCTGCCCGAAGGTCTGGAGATCACCGCCTGGACCGCGACCGAGAGCGGCGAGATCGACGAGATCATGGGCGTGCGCCACCGCGAATTCGACGTCGAGGGCGTGCAGTTTCATCCCGAGTCCATCCTCACCCGCCACGGCCACGATCTGCTGCGCAATTTCGTCGAGCGCGCGCCCCGATGACGGTCCAGCAGGCGATTGCACGTCTGGTGGAGCGTGCCAGCCTGAGCCGCGCCGAGATGCAGGCGGCGATGCGCGAGATCATGACCGGCGCGGCGACGCCGGCCCAGATCGCGGGCTTTCTGGTGGCGCTGCGGATGAAGGGCGAGACCCTCGACGAAATCACCGGCGCCGTGGAGGTGATGCGCGAACTCTGCACCCCGGTACAGGTTGGCGGCGATCATCTGGTGGATATCGTCGGCACCGGCGGCGACGGCGCGGGGCTGTTCAATGTCTCCACCGCGAGCGCCTTTGTGGTGGCGGTGTGCGGCGGCCGGGTGGTCAAGCACGGTAACCGGGGCGTGAGCAGCCGAAGCGGCAGTGCCGATCTTCTGGAAGCCGCCGGCGTGCGGCTTGATCTCAGCCCCGCGCAGGTGGTGCGCTGCGTGGCGCAGATCGGCGTCGGCTTCTTGTTCGCGCCGGCCCATCACAGCGCGATGAAACATGCGGTGGGGCCGCGCCGCGAGCTGGGGATTCGCACCCTGTTCAATATTCTCGGGCCCATGACCAACCCGACGGGCGTAACGCGCCAATTGATCGGCGTCTACGACCCGGCGCTGTGCCTGCCCGTCGCCGAGGTGTTGGGGCGGCTGGGCAGCGAACGGGTGCTGGTGGTCCACAGTGAAGATGGTCTCGATGAAATAAGTCTCGCGGCACCGAC
>JBFXFL010000004.1:0-71046 GCA_050179115.1 Porticoccaceae bacterium
ACGCCCTTGGTGGCGCCGGTGGGCACGCCCTTGGAGCTGTTCAGGGGCGGCAGGGCGTGGAATGCGCGGTAGAGGTAGGAGGAGCCGTCGACCAGCACGAGGGGAGCAGAGACCTGATTCATGATGCGATTCCGGAGGGCAGCGGCAAGGATACCCAAAAGCGTGTGTGGTTTACGGAGCCATCCGTCGTGACGGATGCGCCGTCCCGGACTGGTCGCCCCGTCGACAAACGCAGGGCGAACGCAAGCGGCCGCGCCTCGTTGCCCAGTACAGCGGCTTGTCGAGTACAACGGATTGTCGAGTACGACGGTTTGCCCGGTACAACCGCTTGCCGAGCACAGCGTGGCGATCCCGCAACCCCTCGCGACGGTGTTTCGCGGTACCCTTGGCGAAGTGGCCGTCGCCGCGGCATGCATCCGGTGCGTCTCATGGCCGTCTACACCACTCCGGACCCCGAGGAACTGGCGGCACTCTGCCGCCATCTGGGCCTGGGCGCGCCCGGCACCCTCGCGCCGGTCGCCGCCGGCGTCGAGAACTCCACCTGGTTCCTGACCCTGCCGGCGGCCCCGAACGCCGTCCGGTGGGTGCTCACTATCGTGGAAAACCGCGAATTTTCAGAGCTGTTGTATCCGGCGGCGCTGTGCGTGGCACTGCACGATGCGGGGCTGCCGGTGCCGCCACCGCGTGCCGATGGCGCCGGCCATCTGGTCCATCGCCTCGCCGGCAAGCCCGCGCTGCTGGTGCCGTTGGCGCCAGGCGAACACCTCCCGACGCCACTGCCCGAGCACTGCGCCGCGATCGGCGACTTTCTCGGCCGGATGCACGCGCTGCGCTTGGCGTTGCCGGCGCCGCGCGCCAATCCCTTCGGGCGCACCTGGCTGGAGCGCACCGCCGCCGCGCTGGCGCCTGACTGCGGTGCCGCAAACAACGCATTGTTGGCGCGGCAGCTCGACCACTATCGACGGCTGGAAGCGGCGGACGCATTGCCCCGGGGTCCCATCCACGCCGATCTGTTCCGCGACAACGCCTTGTTCAGCGCCGGTCGCCTCAGCGCGGTGATCGACTTTCACAGTGCCTGCCACGACTGGCTGCTGCTGGATGTGGCGATCGCGCTGCACGACTGGGCCGGCACGGCGGGGGACGCGCTCGATACATCACGCGCGAGCGCTTTGCTCCACGCCTACGCCGGGCAGCGCCCATTCACCCGGGACGAACGGCGCGCCTGGCCGGATGTTCTCGGTCTGGCGGCGGCGCGCTTCTGGGCATCGCGGGCGCTGGCGTTGCTTGCCCCAGCGGACGAGGTGACCGGACGAACCCCGAAAGATCCGGAAGAATACCGCGCACGCTTGCTCGCGTGCGAGGGAGTGCGGTCCAACCCCCCGCTACCGGTTGCGCACGGCGGCACATCTTGATTTCCCCCAAACAAACGCGACGAAGCAATGGCGGCTCGTCACTGCAGACCGCCTTGCCGGGCGCACCGCCAAGTACAATCAAAACTGGAACATTACACTGAGCTCAGTTTCGTTGCGGCGATCGCCCGCACGACCCCAAGTATCTCCGAGCTGCCAGGGCCCAAGGTCGTTGCCACTTGCCCGCCAATAAAAATGCTGTGCGAGCTGGACATTCAGGTGTTTTGAAAACAGGTATTCCATAGAAAGCTTGTTGTACGCACCGGTCGAGCGCGGGTCATACGCGAAGACAAACTGCGGCTTCCAAAGCCCGGCGGCGCCATAACTTGTGGAGGCAGAGAAGGTCAAAACAAACTCATCTTGATCCAACTTGTCGGTATTCGTACTGACAAACCTTCCGGGTATCACGTCTCCGCCGATGGTTGCCGGCAATGCCGACGAAATTCCCCGGTAAAAATTGCTGTAATCCAGGTAGCGGCGCCAGAAAATCTGGCCCGAGAGGAAAAACGTGCGCAGCTCGTTCAATGACCGGATCCAGGTCGGGCGGTCGACGCCCACCATCACCACTGATTGACGCACCGTATCAAACTGATCCTGATCGTGATCGACACCACGAGGTGCGCCCGCCGCGATGGAGACCGGCACTCCGGTTGTAAGGGTGCTCTCCATGCGCAGTACCGACTGGGTATATCGCTCCTCCGAATAGCTGGCGGTAACGCCAAACACTTGGGTGCGCGGATAGACCAGATCAACCACTGCGTTATAGGTATCGCCGCTGAGTGTTGCCAGGTCGGAGCGAATTTTGACGCCAGTGGCGGCGGAAAACCCGTAGAAATAATTAAAACTGAAATCGATGTCGTTCCAGATACCTTTGTATCTAAAACCCGCCTGGCTGTTGCTCAGATCCCTGCGCGGCCGTCGGTCCCGCACGGTACTGTTCAGATCGAACAGTTGATCGCCAATGACGACAGCGTTGGGAACCGCCGGCAAGCCGCCCCCGAAAAAGGCCCAGGGATAACGCGGATCTGTTTCAACCTTGTTCGGTCGGAAGTCCGAGGGTATCCAGACAACTTCAAAAAACGATTCCTCGAATGGCCCGAGCTTGCCAATATCGTAAATGCCTCGGGCCATCCACAATGGAATGCGAATGTCCTCCCAGGATTCCCTGGACCAGTGCCAACTCAGATCGAGCGGATTAATCACATCAAGCGCCCGAAAATTATCGGTCTCGCCCCACACGACCTGTTGCCGGCCAAGCCGCAGCGTAAACGGAGGCATCACAAAATCGGCAAACCCCTCGCGGAGCGACGGTTCCAGCGAGCCGCCGTGCAGATCGCTGTAGGCATCCCTGATGTCATAGATCGAATCGTAGACACCACGGCCGATGAATGTGAAGGTCACTTCCTCCAGCGGTCCGGTGTCAAACTGGCCAAGGGTCTGACCTTCCTCCAGAAAATAGTATTTCCCTTCGATTTGACCGGTGTTGCGCTGCATGATGAAATCGGTATCACTGGGACTCGATGCACGCATAATATTCTGCGCTTTAACAAAGCCCTCCAGCTCCAGGTTATCGGTCACATTGACAATCCCCCGCGAAACCGATGGCAGGAGGAAAATAAATGCCAGAGCGGCTTGAATTCGGTATTTGATCATTTTGTTTTAACCTCTCGATATTGTTTTGAGCGAATATCAGCTCGCAAAAGCATGGCAATGATTCGCACCGGCAAAGAAATTTGCTCGACAAGGTGCAGTTTTCAGCTCACATACGCATCGCGGACTTGACAGCCGCACGACGGCAACAGCCCCAGGTAAAAGGGGCTGCCGGATGTCAATTCATTTAATTGAGTGAGTGAGTGAGTGAGTCGGTGACCCACGCGGATGTGGCCGGCGTTAACGCCGGCCACCGACCATGTTGCGCACGGAAAAAAACTGCTTCGCCCGCGCCTCTGAAAACTCCCTTTTATTGGTAAAACAATGGGTAATGGTGGCGTGCGGCTTCTTGGCATTGATATCGGTTTCACCCAGATGCAGGAACACCTGGTGACCCAGGGTTTTAGAAAAATCCTGTTTTAAATAGGGTGCCTGCTGGGGTACTTCGTCGCCATAACCCTCGGAGTACTTGAGAAAATGCTGACTCATCCGCAACAGCTGATTGTCGTTGCGGTCGAAAGCAAACATCCAGAGTGTCCAATAGGTTTCCGCGTCGATGAACACAACCCGAGCGCTGTACGGGTGGTTGTCAGCCTTGGGTTCGATGAGCACCACATGGGTGTCACGGACCTCCCAGCGCGCCTTGTTGGGAACCCAGAGGCTTGGCCCACCCAACTCCGGATTGTCCCTCACGTTGACGGTGGCAAGTACCTGTCTTTTCCCCAGATAGGTCCATTTGTTTTCATAGACTTTTCCCGCGAAGCCCATTCCATCCTCACTAATCATGTCCATGCCCATCATCTCGCCCGTGCGCTCTGAGGCCAGGGTGCGACGAGGTTTGCGCTGGGCGGGCATATAGAGCCAACCGGAGTCCTCCTTGTGATGATCCACATAGGCGATCGTCATTTGCTTCGCGCCCGCCATGTCCCGTGGGGAGCGAAACTCCATTATTTCCTTGCTACGGACGTCTTCATAGCCAGGCACCAGCGTATGATCGTGTCCCCGCGCGTACTGCGCGTTCACCGACATATATTCCATTTGGCGATCCAGTTTGCCGTCTTCGCTGCGGAGCCAGGTCACCATCGGCATGTCATAGTCATTCGCCCCCGGTCTCCACAGCATGTTCCAAATCACTTTTTGGGCCGCTTGTGGATCCTCCGCTCTGATTTCAGGGAACGGGAAGCCGCCACCGGTAAAGCCTACCAGCGTACCTTCGCTATCTAACTGGTAGCCGGGCGCAACGTCTTTACCCCAGGCTGCGGGGACCGGGTAGTGTCTGGTCGCCGCGATTTCCATATCCATATCGTCAAAAAAATAGTACTTCCAAGCCGTCTGCGGGATCAGCGCCTCCAACACGCTTTGTCTGTCTTTGAGCGTGAGGTGCTGACCCGGAGCGATCGACTTGACAGCGGGATGATCACAGCACATTGGATGATCGTTTTTGATCCATTGCCGCAGGGCTTCGTAGCTTTGATCTTCGGCCGCGTGAGACCGGCTGGTAAGCGATAACAGCCCGATTGCGCAAGTCGTCAGCATGACAACTGGCATCAGAAAACGCATACGGCAACTAAAACGCGAGCCGACTTGCTCTTTCATATTCATGATTTCACCCCCGATTAAAATAATGTTGGCGCGATCCGGTCCGCGGTCGGATGCCGCAAATGGTCTTATAGGTCTGCAAGCAACCCGGGCGCTTCCCGCAGCCCAGAGTCAAGGGTCATATAGCAGTAGCATGCATTACATAACTCAAGATTTGTCATGTTATAACGCAATCTTCCACCCAGCACAATATGACCGGAGGAGCTGTACCGATAGGCTAGATCCGCGCTAGCAGGAAAAGCACGGGCTCTACCGGCGTCGGCTAGCCGGTACCCGCGTCACCGAGGCAAACCGCGAAACTGTCCGCCACCGCTTGCAACAGATGCGCATAGCCACCTCCGACCGCAGGTGCCGGGGCCGGCGCGATGGCCATGCCCATTGCATCGATCACCACCAACCGCGCGCCCAACTCCGCTGCCACCCACTGCAGACGCTCCGGGCGAGAATCGGGTTCGGCCACCAGGCAGCGCACATCGGTACGACCCATGAGCGCGGCGACCGAGTGCGCCCCCGCCGCGTGGCCGGACACGTCGCGGAGATAACCCGCGGAGCGCAGGCCGAAGCGATGCGCAAAATGGCCGAAACCATCGTGATCGCTCGCAAAGAACGTCCCGCGCAAGGGAGCCAGACGCGCCTGAATGGCCGCTTCGGCAACATCCAGTTCCGCTTCGAAACGGCGCAGGCGCTCTGCCAGAACAGACTCTGCGCCGGCGCCGAGGCCATGGCTCTTCAGGGCCTGCGCCAGGGCGCGGGCGATGATCCGCGCATTGCGCGGGTCGAGCCAGAGGTGCTCGTCGCGCGCCTGCTCCACGCCGGCTTTACCGCTGTCGCTGCCACGCTCCGGCCAGACGATGCCCGGCAGATCGGCGGCAGTGAGCGCTCGCCCGGGCGCCATCCCCGCCACCGCGCTGTTCAGATAGGGTTCGAGCACCGGCCCTACCCAGAGCACCACATCGGCCGCGCCCAGCAGGCGCCGGTCGGAAACACGCAGGGCGTACTCGTGGGGCGAGGCGCCATCGGGCAACAGTTGCCGCACCTCGGCGAGATCGCCGGCCACGTCCCGCGCGATCAGGGCCAGGGGTTTGATGGTGGCGAGTATCTGCGGCCGCTCGCTGTGGGGTAGGTTCGGGTCGGACGCGGCCAATGGGGCGGGGACCCATAGCAGGACACCCACCAGGGCGGCACGCCCGCACTGCTGCACCCAACCGAAAATGCAATGTAATAACATTTGTTGTTTGTTCTCCAAGGGATGTTCAGCATGCCCGTCGTCGCCCCCGCGGCGGCACCAGCCAAGCCGGCGACACCGTGGCGATTCCCGCTGCCGCGCAAGTGTAATACCATCACACGCACTCGTCCGGGAATACTCCTATGATTACCAACTGCCGCGCCGCCCACCGCGAGCACGATCACGAGCGCTGCCAGAACGCCGCCCGGGTCCAGGCGCGTGTGCTCTGCCAGAGCCGCAGCGCGCGCCTGACGCCGGCGCGGGAAGCGGTGCTGGATCTCATCTGGCGCAGCCACCGACCCAGCGGCGCCTATGCCCTGATCGAACAGTTGAGTGCCGAACAGGGCCACCGGGTGCTGCCGCCCACGGTGTACCGGGCGCTGGATTTTCTGCTCGCCCAGGGCCTGATCCACCGCATCCCGTCCCGCAACGCGTTCATCGGCTGTCCGTTTCCCGAAGTGCGCCACCGCAATCTGTTCCTGCTCTGCCGCCGGTGCGGAGCGGTGGCCGAATGCTGCGCTGACAACCTGGACCGCGCCATCGCGTCCACGGCGGCGCGCGCCGGCTTCGCGGTGGACGGCCACAATCTCGAAATCGACGGCCTGTGCCAGCAATGTCGGTAGCGGCACCCCTGATCGCGCTGCGCGGAGTGAGCAAACACTTCGAGCGTCACTCTGTGCTGGATCGGGTGGATCTGGAAATCCCGGCGGGACGCATTCTCACCCTGATCGGCCCCAGCGGCTGCGGCAAAACCACGCTGGTGCGCATCGCGCTCGGGCTGCTGCATCCGGATACCGGCACCGTGACCCGCGCCGCCGGCCTGCGCATCGGTTACATGCCGCAGAAGCTCGCCATAGATCCGACGCTGCCCCTGTCGGTGGGACGTTTTCTGCAACTGGCCGAGCGCGATCGGGCCAAATGCCAGGCGGCGCTGGCCGAGACCGGCATTCCCGATCTCTGGGGACGCCCGGTGAGCGCGCTCTCCGGCGGCGAGACCCAGCGCATGCTGCTGGCGCGTGCCCTGTTGCGCCGCCCCGATCTGCTGGTGCTGGACGAGCCGGTGCAGGGGGTGGACGTCACCGGTCAGGAGGCGCTCTACGCGCTTATCGGCGAGCTGCGCCAGCGCCTCGGCTGCGCCATCCTGATGGTATCCCACGATCTGCACCTGGTGATGGCCGCAACCGATGAGGTGATCTGTCTCAACGGCCACATCTGCTGCCACGGCACGCCACGGCAGGTCTCCCTCGATCCCGCATTCGTGTCCCTGTTCGGACAGCGCCAGGCGCTTTACGCCCACCACCATGACCACAGTCATGACGATCACCACCACCATGACCACGGCTGAACTGCGGCCGATCCTGTGACGAGCGCGCGCCCATGAACCTGGATTTTCTCTACTGGGCCGCCGCCGGCGGTCTGGGTCTGGCCGTGCTCGCCGGCCCGCTCGGGAGCCTGATGGTGTGGCAGCGCCTGGCCTATTTCGGCGATACGCTCGCGCACGGCGCGCTGCTCGGGGTAGCACTCGGCCTGTGGCTCCGGATCGGCGGCGGCAGCGCGGTGCTGGCGACCTGCCTGGGACTCGCGATCCTGCTGCTGATCCTGGAACGCTCGCGCATCCTGGCGGCCGATACGCTGCTCGGCATCCTCTCGCACTCGGCGCTCGCACTCGGTCTGGTGGCGCTCGCGCTGATTCCGGGCGCGCGCGTCAATATGGAAGCCCTGCTGTTTGGCGATCTGCTGACCATCACCCCGGCCGAAGTAGCCGCCATCTGGGTGCTCACCGGCGTTGCCCTCGCGGTGCTCGGCCGGCTGTGGACCGCGCTGATCTCGATCACCGTGCAGGAGGATCTGGCGCGCGTGGAAGGCGTCCGGGTCGGTGCGATCAAGGCGGTCTACAAGCTGCTGCTGGCCGCCGTGGTCGCCACCGGCATGAAAGCCGTGGGCGTGCTGCTGATCACCGCGCTGCTGATCATCCCCGCCGCTTCGGCGCGGCGCCTCGCGCGCACGCCGGAGGGCATGGCGGCGGTCGCGAGCGCACTGGCGTCGCTCGCGGTGCTGGCCGGGCTCGCGGCGTCCTGGTGGCTGGATACCCCGGTGGGGCCTTCCATCGTGGTGGTCGCCGCCGGGTTGTTCGCGCTCTCGCTGGCGGTGCGCCCGGCATAAATCCGGCCACACCCGGCAACGCGCCGTTGTTGCGGCCTTGCTGCCGCCAGCTCAATAAGTCGCGTGGAGCGACCGCCACACGACCCGCAAGCTACCGTGCTCGAAGGGCGGCACCAGCAGGGCGTGGAGTTCGCCACGCGGATTGATCAGCACCAGATTGCCGCTGTGTTCGACCTGATAATCGGTGCCGCCGCCAACGGGCGGTGCGAAGCCCGTTTGCCATTCCAGCGCGACCTTGAGCAGCCGCGCCGGCGCGCCGGTGACGCCGACGAAATCGGGATGGAAACGCGCGACGTAAGACGCCAGCACCGGTGGGGTATCGCGCTCGGGATCGACGCTGATGAAGATCACTTGCAGGTCTTGCTGGTCGCGCGGTTTCAGCTCCGCATACATTTTGCCGAGCGTCGCCAGCGTCGTGGGGCAGATATCGCCGCAGTGGGTAAAACCAAAGAACGCCAGCGTCCAGTGCCCTTGCAGCCGCGCCTCGGTGAAGGGCTGGCCCGCCTGATCGACCAGACTCAGGCCCGCCACCGGGCGCGGCGGGTCAATCAGGTAGACGTGCTGGTTGCGCAGTTCATAGGGGTTGAGAATCCGCGGCTGCGATAGCCGATGGATCAAACCGCCGATCACCAACACCACAAACGCCAGCGCCAGGGCTACGGTGAGCCGGATATTGCGCCGTGCAACCGGATCCAGATCACTCATATTCGCCTGACACCAATCAGCGCGGGCTCTACCAGATAGTGGTCGGCCAGCATGATGGCGAACAGCGCCAGCAGATAGACGATGGAGTACTTGAAGGTGGTCATGCCGAGCGTCGCGTCGGTGCCCCAATAGAGACGCAGCGCCCAGTACAGAAAGCCGCCACCCAGAACCAGGGCACCGAGCAGATACAACCAGCCGCTCATGCCGGTCAGATACGGCAGCACCGTTACCAGGATCATGAGGATGGTATAGAGCAGGATATGGAGTTTGGTGTAGCGCTCACCGTGGGTGACCGGCAACATCGGGATATTCGCGCGTGCGTATTCGTCCTTGCGGTGCAGCGCAAGGGCCCAGAAATGGGGCGGCGTCCAGGCAAAGATGATGAGTACCAGCAGCAGTGCATGACTGTGGACTTCGCCGGTCACCGCGGTCCAGCCCAACAGCGGCGGCGCGGCACCGGCGAGACCGCCGATGACAATGTTCTGGGGTGTGGCGCGTTTCAGGTAGAGGGTGTAGACCACCGCGTAGCCCAGCAACGAGGCCAGCGTGAGCCAGGCAGTGAGCGCGTTGATCCAGACCAGCAGGATCGCCATGCCGGCTACGCCGAGCACGGCGGCGAACAGCACAACCTGGGACGGCTCGATGCGGCCCTGGGCCACCGGCCGATTCAGGGTACGCGCCATTTTGAGGTCGATGTGGCGATCCACCAGATGATTGACGGCGGCCGCCGCCGCCGCGCACAGGGCAATACCCAGATTGCCGAGCACGAGGATGCGCGCAGGGACCATGCCGGGGACTGACAGGAACATGCCGATCACGGCGGTGACGATCATCACCAGCACGACATTGGGCTTGCACAACTCCAGATAGTCGCGCCAGCTTGCCGGGCTGTCGGAGAGCCGCTCAGAGGTCATGGGCATCGCGCAAGGTCCAGATCTTGGTCGCCAAGGTTACCAGTGCCAGCAACAAAAAAGCGGCGCCCAGGTTATGAGCCACGGCAACCGGCAGCGGCAGCGCGAAATGCACGTTGGCAACGCCAAGCGCAACCTGCACGCTCAACGCCAGGGCGATGACGCCCGCCAGGCGCCGCGCACCGCTCCAGGGGATCGCCAGCAGCGCGGCGCAGAGCCCCAGCATTATCAGAGTGGTCACCAGGGCGCCGATACGGTGGCCGATGTGAATGGCGGTGCGCGCTTCGCTCTCCAGCAGGCCCCCCAGATAATTCGGCCCGATTCCCTGAGTGATGTCGAAGCCCTTCGCAAAGTCCATCGTGGGCCACCACTCGCCATGGCAGGTGGGGAAGTCGCCGCAGGCGAGCGCCGCGTAGTTGGAAGTGACCCAGCCGCCCAGCGCGATCTGGCAGAACACCGTCACCAGGCCCAGCACGACCCAGGGTTTGATGGCCAGGAGCCGGCCCGCGACCGCGCCCTCGATTCGCCAGGGCCGCTCCCTCAGGCGCAGCGCCAAAAGCCAGAGTAGCGCCAGCGTGGTGACGCCTCCGAGCAGATGCAGGGTGACGACTTGCGGCCACAGCTTCAGGGTGACGGTCCACATGCCAAACAGTGCCTGCCAGATCACCAGAAACAGCAGCAGCAGCGGCAGGCGGAAGGGGTAATCGCCTTCCTTGCGCCGCCGCCAGGCCAGCACCGCAAGCGCCAGGATGCAAAGCGCCAGAGTGCCGGCAAAGTAGCGATGCACCATCTCCGGCCAGGTCTTGTCGGTGGCCACCGGAGCGTCCGGAAAACGGGCGTCGGCGCTGGCAATTTCGTGGTCGGCGCGCGGCCACAGCAGGTGACCGTAGCAGCCCGGCCAGTCCGGACAACCCAGACCGGCATCCGCCAACCGCGTGAACGCCCCCAGACCGACCACGACCACGGCAAGACAGGCCGCGATCAGGGCCAGACGCGCGCCGGGCTTTGCGGGCAGGATGGTACTGGAAGCCGCCATGGTCAGTTTTCCGGTGAGTATTTCAGCAGATGACGCAGATCCGCGAGCATATCCGCGCCGCTATGTTCGGACGTGAAATAGAGCATCGCCATGCCGGCCCTGTCCACCACGAATACGGGACTGGCGGTCCTTTCCCACGCTGCCGCGACCGCCGCCGGCCAACGCGTGAAGGCTGCGGTATCCGCCCGCATCAGGGTCAGGTGCGGGTGCTCATGGTGCAACCAGTCCATCGTCTCCGCATCCGGAGGCTCGCCCAGCACCAGCAGAACCCGCTCCACCCGCAGCGCATCCTTTTCGAGTCGCACGTGAACCTGACGGGTAAGGTACAGCGCCGAGCGACAGGCTTCCGCGCAGGGGAACACGACGGGAATCAGCAGACGCCATTTCGGCGGCATTGCCGCCCATTCCAGTGGCGCGCCGCCGGCGGTGTGCAGATCAAGCTCGGCGACCTGTGCCACCGGACGCAGCAGGACGCCACGATTGCTGGTGCCCAGCAGCGCGAGCAATCGCGCCTTGCTCTGCTCGTCGCGAGGCAGAGCGACAAAACCGCCGACGATCACCGCAATTACGGTGCCCAGAATAAGCCAGGGCTGCAGCGATCGCCCGCGAGGTCTCTCATTCATGCTCTGAAGCTCCGGTTCGCCGCAGCACTTCGGCGATGTTGCTGTTGGTAACCAAGGTAAGAATTGCCAGGGCCGTCGCCAGCGCGAACCACTGAACGGCATAGCCCAAGTGCTGTTGGGGAGTGAGATTGACCATCGTCCAGGTGGTGTCCAGCCCGGGACTGCTTTCGAGCCGCACCACATCCGGAAACAGCGCGCGCCCCAAACGCCGCTCCAACTGCACCTGATCGATCTGCTGGACGACCTGAGGCCAGCCGGCAGCCGGTTCCTCGCGCCCCAACACCAGGGGCTTGCCCGGCACCTGGTACAGATACCCGATCCAGCGGACTTGCACAGGCACGGGCGGAATATCCGGCAACTGCGCACGGGTCGCTCCGGCAGGGAGCCAGCCGCGATTGACCAGCACCCAGCCACCGCTGTCGAGCGCCACCGGAGTCAGGACTTCAAAGCCGGCGCGGCCACCCCGCATCCGGTTGTCGAGGAGAAACTGGTGTTCGACATCCGGGACGCCATCGAGCTGGACCCGTACATACAGGTTGTCGGACCCAGGCGTTATGGCAGCCATGGGTACAGGAACCTGCTGTCGGCGGCTGTCGTACGTTGCGAGAAGCGCACGCTTCTCGTCAGCCCGCTGCAACTGCCAAGTGCCGAGACCCAGGGTGACCGGCAGCAACGGCAGGCAGAACAACAACAGCTTGAAGTTCAGGCGCCACTGAAAGCGCGGCTTTCGGTGGCGCTGGGGGTCGGCGGGCATATATGGTTAAATCCGGCTTTACGCTAGCGGGAGGAAACGAACCTTGTGGCTGAAAGCGCTGATCGTCGTTCTGTTTGTCGCCCTGTTGATCAGCCTCACCACCGGCTTGGTGTTTCTGCTCAAGGATGTCGGCAATGGCCGCCGCCGCACCCTGTACGCCCTGGGCGTCAGGGTCGCCCTCGCCTCGGCGCTGCTGGTCGCCATCGGCTGGGGCTTTTGGTCAGGGCGACTTAACAGTACCGCACCCTGGGACCGGCAGTTGCACCCCCAGCAGGTGGCGCCGGCGCCCGCCAACCCCTGACGCCCCGGTGTCACGCGGCGATCACCACCGTCTTTTTGCCAACACGATTTTTACCAACAAGGTCTTTGCGAACAGCACCGTACCTATGCAGGCACCGCCATGCAGAGACGGCAACGGCCAGGACACCTGGCCGTTGCCGTTGCGTGCGCGGATGTCTTTCAGCCGAGCACGTACACGAAGATGAACAGACCGAGCCAGACCACATCGACAAAATGCCAGTACCAGGACGACGCCTCAAAGCCGAATTGATCGTCCGGCTTGAAATGCCCCTTGAGACCTCGCAACAGCTGAATCGCCAGCATGAAGGCACCCAGGCAGACGTGAAAGCCGTGGAATCCCGTCAGCATGAAGAAGGTCGTGCCGTAAATGCCGGACTTCAGTGTCAGCCCCATTTCTGTATAGGCTTCGTGATACTCCACGTACTGAACAACGGCGAATGCGAGTCCAAGCGCGACGGTGACGGCCAAGAAGAAGTTGAAACGGCCGCGATTGCCGTGCTTCATTGCGTGGTGGGCGATATGCACCGTCCAGCTCGACGTCAGCAGCAGAATCGTATTCCACAGTGGCAGCCATCCGGCAAGCTTGCTCCAGCCCGGAAAGCCCATGTTTTCATGAGGACCCACAAAGGTGGTGCCGCCTAGCGCCTGATCGGGGGTCTGCATGACCGGCCAGTTCGCCGTAAAGCCCTGCCACAGCAGCGCATTGGTCATTGCCTTGTCGCCCTCGCCACCCAGCCAGGGCACCGCCAGTACTCGCACATAGAACAGCGCACCGAAAAACGCGGCAAAAAACATCACTTCGGAGAAAATGAACCAGCCCATGGCTATCACGAAAGATCGTTTCACCTGCGCGCTGGTCATGCCGCGCATGTTTTCCTGAATAACCGTGCTGAACCAGTTGAACAGCACACAGGCCAGAACCAACGAACCCGCCAGCAGGAACAACGGGGACTTTCCCTGCACAAAGAGCCCGGCGCCGAGTGCCATGCTGCCCAGGGACGCTGCCGTCAGCACAGGCATCCAGCTGTTTTCGGGAATGTAGTAATTACTCTCGGATGCCATGTGTTTCTCCTTAAGAATGCGGCGCCCTTGGCGACCGGCCAATCAGTTGCGCGCCGTCACGGCGACGGATTGCCGGTCGGTGACATCGAACAGGGTGTAGGACAGGGTTATGGTGTTGACGCTGGACGGCAACGCGGGATCGATAAAGAATACCACCGGCATGTTGGCTTCTGCGCCAGCCTTTAATGGTTGCTGGTCGAAACAGAAACATTGGGTTTTTTGCAGATACTGCGCTGCATTGGCTGGCGTCACACTGGGAATAGCCTGCGCCACCATGTCTCGTTCGGTATCGTTGCGGGCGTAGAACTCGATCTTGTGCGACTCACCCGGATGCACCCGTACCGCATCGGTCAGCGGTCTGAACTCCCAAGGCATGGCGCTGTTGTTGGTAGTGACAAACTGTACTTTCACCACTCGCTCCCCATCGACCGCGGGCTGATCGGCCACATAACGCCCACTGGTTTTGCCGCCAAGGCCGGTAATCTCACACAGCGCGTCGTATAACGGCGGCATCACGAACATCGCAAATCCGAACATGGCGACGCCGGCCAGCAGCGACCAGAGGACTGTCTTTCTGACCGGATTGTTCGCCGCCATAAGCTAGGCTTACCGGATCGCGGGCGGGGTTGAGAACGTATGGTAGGGCGCGGGCGTCGGCACCGTCCACTCCAGGCCTTCGGCGCCTTCCCACACTTTCGGGTCGCTGATCTTGCGGCCGGCCACGATGGTCGCGATCACGTTGTAAAGGAACAGTAATTGCGACGCCCCGTAAGCAAAGGCACCGATGCTGGAGACCATGTTCCAGTCGGCGAATTGCAGCGAATAATCCGCATAGCGCCGCGGCATGCCGGCCAGGCCGAGGAAATGCTGCGGGAAAAAGGTGACGTTGAAGGCGACGAAAGACACCCAGAAATGGACTTTCCCCATGGTCTCGTTGTACATCCGGCCCGTCCACTTCGGAATCCAGTAATAGACCGCCGCGGTGCTGGAGAACAGCGCACCCGCCACCATCACATAGTGGAAGTGAGCCACCACAAAGTAGCTGTCGTGGTACTGGATGTCCGCCGGAGCAATCGCCAGCATCAATCCGGTGAAGCCACCGAGCGTAAACAGAATCACAAAAGCGATGGCAAACAACATCGGGGTTTCGTAGGTGATGGCACCGCGAAACATGGTGGTGATCCAGTTGAACACCTTCACGCCAGTGGGCACCGCGATCAACATGGTGGCGTACATGAAGTACAGTTCGCCGGCGAGCGGCATGCCCACGGTGAACATGTGGTGGGCCCAGACAATGAACGACAGGAAGGCAATCGCCGCTGTCGCATATACCATGGACGAGTAGCCAAACAGCGGCTTGCGGCTGAAGGTGGGGATGATGGCCGAAATCACCCCGAACGCCGGAATGATGATGATATAAACCTCAGGGTGCCCGAAGAACCAGAACACGTGCTGGAACAACACCGGATCGCCGCCGCCAGCCGCATTGAAGAAGCTGGTCCCGAAGTTGATGTCCATCAGCATCATGGTCACGGCGCCCGCGAGCACTGGCATCACGGCAATGAGCAGAAACGCGGTAATCAGCCAGGTCCACACAAATAGCGGCATTTTCATCAGCGTCATCCCGGGTGCCCGCAGGTTCAGGATGGTGGCGATGATGTTGATGGAGCCCATGATCGAGGAGGCTCCGATGATGTGAATACCGAAAATAAAGAAATTGACTGTCGGTGGCGCATAAGTAGTAGACAACGGCGCATAGAAGGTCCAGCCGAAGTTCGGACCGCCGCCCTCCATGAACAGAGTCGACGCCAGCAGCGCAAAGCCGAACGGCAGGATCCAGAAACTCAGGTTGTTCATCCGTGGCAGCGCCATGTCGGGCGCACCGATCATCAGGGGAATCATCCAGTTCGCCAGGCCGACAAACACCGGCATGATGGCGCCGAACACCATGATCAAGCCGTGCATGGTGGTCATCTGGTTGAAGAATTCGGGCTTGACAATCTGCATGCCGGGCTCGAACAGCTCGGCGCGAACCACCATCGCGAAAAATCCACCCAGCAAAAACATGGCGAAACTGAACCACAGGTACATCGTGCCGATGTCCTTGTGGTTGGTGGCGCGCAGCCAGCGACCAATACCTTTAGCGGGACCGTGAGCCATGACGAGTATCTCCCCTTATTGGCCTTTCTTGAGCTTGAATACGTCCACCGGCTGGACGATGTTGTCTTCTGATTTGTTGCCCCAGGCATTGCGCTCATAGGTGATGACCGCCGCCAGATCGACCTCGGACAACTGCGCGCCAAACGCCTGCATCGCGGTGCCCGACTTTCCGTTCACCACAATGTTCAAGTGATCCGCGACCGGCCCGAGCGCGATTTTGCTGCCCTTGAGGGCAGGAAAGACGCCTGCGATGCCCTCGCCTGCCGCACCGTGGCAACTGGCACAACTACGGCCATAGACCGCCTCGCCCTTGGCCATCAACTCGTCCTGCGTAAACGTTTTCTCGGTCAGCGCCCGCATCGCGGTTGTTTCGGATTGCTTCTTGGCCAGCCAGGTATTGAACTCTGCTTCGGGCACCGCATTGACAACGATGGGCATGAACGCGTGGTCCTTGCCACACAGCTCCGCACAGCGACCGCGATAAATGCCGGGCTTGTCGACGCGCGCCCAGGTTTCGTTGACGAAACCCGGTATGGCATCGCGCTTGACTGCCAGGGCAGGCACCCACCACGAATGGATCACGTCGGCGGCCGTCATCAGCAGCCGTACCTTCTTGCCGACCGGAATGACCAGCGGTTCGGTCACTTCTTCGAGGTAGAATTCGGTTTTCGGCGCGTTGCCGTAAATCGATGCCTGCGACGTAGCCAGCTCGCTTATGAAGCTGACGTCCTTGCCGAGGTAATCGTACTTCCACTTCCACTGGTAGCCGGTGATCTTGATGTCGAGGTCGGCTTCACTGGTATCGTAAAGCTCCTTCAAACTGGTCGTGGCGGGAAACGCCATGACGATGAGGATCAGCGCCGGAACGATGGTCCAGGCCAGCTCGACCTTGGTGCTCTCATGGAAGTTGGCGGGCTGATGGCCGCGGGATTTGCGGTGGGCGAACATGCTGTAGAACATGACCCCGAAGACCGCGACGCCAATCCACACGCAGATCCACGTCACTATCATGTGGATGTCGTAGACGTTCTGGCTCACGCTCGTCACGCCCTGGGGCATATTGAGCAGATTCCAGCCCGAGGGCTGTGCCGCCGGCTCGGCCGCCGCTGCGTGAATCCACGGTAGCAGCGCCAGCGCGCCAATACCTCCCCGGACCAGTTGCTTTGCTTTAGAAACCATCGCCCTCATCGTCTCCGTTTTGATTGAACCACTGCCGGGCTGTGAAGGGGCGGCCCGTCGCGACCGCAGGCACCGGGGAAAGTTCGGCGGGCGATTGTACCAGAGCCCGCAAGGGTAAAAACAATATCGCGGTCGGGGTTTCTTGCGTTTCGTTTAACGTGCGGCCCAAAAAATTGACCTGGATCAGGCCGGCGCGGCTTCACTTCGGGGAGCGCGCCGGATCGATCAGCCGCACCGGCTCCGGCTTCGCCTGCTCCAGCTGTACGGCGCGCTCCGGCCGCGTGGCGGGCGGCGTGGGCATCAGTGTGCCAGCACCAGTCTCGCTGAAACCGCAGGCGATGCACTCGCGGTGATCCTGGCCGTCGCGATGAAAGACGACCGTGCGGTCTGCCATCTTGCAGTGCGGACAGATCGCCCCGGCGACAAAACGCCGCTTTTCGCTAAACATGCCGGCTCCGACGCGACATCAGATCATGTCTGCATAGGGATTTTCGACATCGAGGGAGATCGGGCAACCAAATCCCGGCACCCTGATCGCGGTGCTGGTGATCTGGACATCCTCATCCTGTATCGCCCCCTCGCCGAAACGGTAGATCGGCGCAAACAGGCCGCGGTCGACGCGCTGCTCGTACGCCGCCGCCAACTCCCGGGTGCGTTCCCGCCGCGTGCGATACGCACTCCAGTGCTCGGCATAACGCCGTTCTAGCATCGCCTCCGTCACCCGCGCCGAGAGCACCAGGCCACTGGCGTTGTTGCCGCCGAATCCCTTGGCATTGACGATGGCGGCGTCGAGCCCGAGCTCGCGCGCGTCGTAATCGGCAAGCGGGATGCGCAACCGACTCGCGTGGACATCCGCGGCAACCTCCGTGACGGTTTTGATGCCGGGCACACGGCCGTGGCGCAAGGTGCCGATGGCCGCCATCACCTGATCGCCGCTGGCGGCGGCCAACGAATGGCCGACATAGGCCTTGACCGCGCAGATCGGCCAGTCGGTGATGCCGAAAGCCTCGGCAATGCGATCAAAAATAAGGGACTCCGTCACCCGGTTCTGGGGCGTGCTGGAGCCGTGCGCGAACACCACACTGCGCCTGCGCAACCCCGGCTCGCCGAGCAGTGCCCGTGCCGCGGCGACCGCCTTGCCGAGGCAAAGGTAGTTGCCCGGACCCGGTCCGGAGATGGATTTCTTGACGCCGTCGGCGTCGATGCTGACTTCCGGCACGGCGCCGTGAATATCGAGCCCGAGCTCGATCGCCAGCGCGTCATCCATCAGGAACAGATACTGCGATGCCTCGGCCACGACGAAACCGGCGTTGTAGCCGAAGGGCCGGCTGTAGCGACGCGGGTCCGGGTCGCCCAGACGCGCCATGGCGTCTTCGTTCGCCAGCGCATTCATGTTGGCGAAGCCTTCGATGATTTCGGGCGTGACCGCCGCTTCGCTGCCGCCCACCAGGGCGACCCGGCGCACCCCCCGGCGGATATCGCGCACGGCCGCGTGGAGGTTGTACAGAAAGCTGGCGCAGGCGCCGGTGATGGCTTCGGTGTGGCCCAGACTGCCCAGCACATAGGCGTTGACGAAGTCCGCCGGCATGCTGTTGAGGCCCAGGGGCAACTGTTTGGCGGTGGCGCGACCGCCGAGCAGGCTGGCGCGCAACATGCCGCCCAACCCTTCATCGCTCAACTGGCCCATGGCGCAGGAGGCGTAGGTGCCGATTTCGTCGGGACGCACCCGGGCGCAGATGTCCTGCCAAGCGACGCCGAGGGAGTGGATCGCATCGCTGGCGCCCATCACCGCCATCTGCAAACCCCGGGGCTGGAAGCGCGAGTTGTAGCCGGCGCCCGGATCAAACCCGCGCGGCAGCTGACCGGCGGCTTTCACCCCTATCGCCTGGGTGGCGGGCAATCGCCATTCCTGAGCCCCCCGCACCACCACCGTGAGCGTATCGCCATGGTCGGCCACCACTTCCCAGCCCGGTGGCAACGGCGCTGGCAGCTGGCGGCGAACCACCTTGAAGCGCATCTCGTCACCAGCGCAGAGTTCTGCGGTCAGATTGCGGTGGCAGAACACCGCGTCGGGATCGAAATGGTTGGCCTCGATGCGGCGGATCAGGGTGCCGTCAACCACGTCTGCGGCATGGCGCGCGGCCACGGCGGCGCGCGCAAGGGGCGCGCCCGTTGCGTCCCGATAACCCGATCCGTCCCAGCGCGCCAGGCCCATCATGCAGGCCAGCCCGGCCAGCGTCGTTTCGCGCTCCGCACCCGTGAGGCTTTCGAGGATCATGCGTTTATAGGATTGATCGAACGAGCTGCGGCCCGCGGCGTTGCAGCCGCCGTAGCCGACGATAACCGGCAGGATTGCCATGGTGCAGAACAAGCCCAAGATTAAGTGGAGCTTGCATTCTAGGGTCGCCATCCCCGTTGCGTTATGGACGATCTGGCCATATTGTCGGCGAATTCGGCCAACGCAGAGCCACATCAATGACCCAGACCCCCGCGCCCTATCGGGTTGCCGTGATTCTGTGCGAAGAGACGCTGGCCACCAGCGCGACCCTGCCGGTGGAAATCTTCCGCAATGCCGAAGCCTTTGCGATGCGCGGCGACCGCCACTGTCGCACCATCGCGATCGATACCCTGACCCCGGATGGCGCGCCGATCCAGTCCGCGTCCGGGTTTGCGCTGACCCCCAGCGGCGCCATCGCACCCTTTCGCCCCTATGACCTGGTGCATGTGCCCAGCCTGTGGCGCAGCCCGCGCCGCGCCCTGCGCCGCCATCCCGACTATTTGCCCTGGCTGCGCGAACAGCATCGGGCGGGAGCGACCTTGACGGCGGTAGGGACCGGCACCTGCCTGCTCGCGGCCGCCGGGCTGCTTGACGGCAAACCGGCCACCACCCACTGGCACTATTTCGATCAGTTTCAACACGACTATCCCGAGGTCCAGTTGCAGCGCCAGTATTTCACCACCCGCGCCGGCACCATCTATTGCACCGCCGGGGTCAATGCGCTCGCCGAGCTGCTCGCCCACATCGTTTACCGCATTTACGGCCGCCCCGTGGCGCGCCATGTGGAGCGGGTGTTTTTCCACGAGATCCGCAACGCCTTCGAGGGCAGCCGCTATCTGGACGATGCGGCGGCAAGACATTCCGACGAGGACGTGGTCCAGGCGCAGATCTGGCTCCAGGACAACTTCGACAAGCCGGTATCGATCGCGGAGCTCGCCGGGCGTTTCGACCTCAGCCTGCGTACCTTCAACCGGCGCTTTCGCGACGCGGTGGGCGAACCGCCGTTGGCGTACCTCCAGGAACTGCGCCTGGATACCGCCCGCCAGCTCTTGCAGAGCACCAACCTGACCATCGCCGAAATCGCCCAGCGCTGCGGCTACCAGGACACCGCCTGGTTCGCCCGCCTGTTCCGCCGCCTCTACGACGTCACGCCCCGCGAGTACCGCCACACGGTGCGCGCGAAACTGTTCAGCCCCGGCTGAGCGCAGTCACAAATCCCGCTGCCGCCCATCCACCCGGCAGCGCTATAAAGGCAGTCATCCAGCCATAACCACACCGAACCGGGGGACACCACCATGGCCATCAGCGAAGTTCACCATGTCGCGCTCACCGTGAGCGATCTCGATAAATCCGTCGCCTTCTACGAGGAGATCCTGGGCTTCACCAAGACGCTCGATATGCCGCTGGCGGGAACCATCACGGAAAAGCTGCTCAAACTGAAGCCGGGCACCCAGGGTCGCTCGGTGATTCTCCAGCAGGGCGGCAAGCTGACCGGCGAGGTGGAACTGATCCAGTTCGACCCGCCCGCCGAGCGGCGCACCGGACCCAAGCAGCCCGGCGATCCCGGCATTTTTCTGCTGTCGTTTGAAGTGACCGGCGAAACGCTGCAAGCCGTCCATGACCGGCTCAAGGCGCGCGGCATCCAGTTTTACGCCGAGCCCATGGACCTGGAACTCAAGGGTTACGGATTCATCAAGGCGGTGATCTTCGAGGATCCGGACGGCACCATGATCGAGCTGATCCAGCTCCCCGCCCGCGCCGAGGTCCAGGCCTACCGCGCCCGACACGGCGCCTGACGCGCGTCCGGGCGCCTGCCTGCGTTCACCCCGGGGCGCTCGTCATCGCCTGCGGAAGATCAATGCCGGGCGGCGGCAGCGCCGAGGGCGCGGCCCAGCAGTACCGCGATCTGCTCGCGCCGCCAGGACTCCGGCGCATTGGTCCAGCATGCCAGGGGCGCATACCAGCGCATGCCCATGCGCTGCAACATCAACTCGGTGCCGGCGGACAGGGGCGTTGCGCTGCGGTAGACCGCATAGGGCACCCGGTCACCGGGAAGGGAAACGACGTTCGAATTCGTGCGCTCTGCCATGGCGGGACCCTCGCTATGCGCTTGCGTCCCGCCCAACATACCGCGTCCCACTCGGCCCGTCGATCCGGTGCCCGCTTTCAGCCGGGATGACTGGGCCCCGATGGTGCCCGGCGCCGCAGCCCGGCCCGGTCCAGCTCCCGGGGGATGATCTCGGCGGCCGCGCGGTAGCCCACCTCGATCAGCTCGGCGGCGCGGTGGAATTCGTGAATCCCGCACAGGTTGCGGGGGATTTCCACCAAAACGTCGGGCGGATAGGCCGCCATCTTCTGGCGCGCGATGGTGCTCTGCATGGCGTCGAACGCCTGGGTGGCGATATCCAGCATCTGCCAACTCACCGGCACGGCGCTGCGCTGACGCACGCTGTCCACGACACGGCGCAGATAGCCACTCTCGCTGTCGGTACTGAGCGGCGGATCTTCCACTTCGGGCGGCGCCAGCTGCACCTGGCCGCTGACATGGACGGCGATGGTGAGGTCGGTGTCATCGCTCAGGGTAGGTGCGATGGGCACCGGATTGAGGATGCCGCCGTCCACCAGCAAGCTACCGTTGAGCCGGTAGGGCGGAAACAGCACCGGGATCGCGATGGAGGCGCGGATCGCTTCGAGGAGCGGTCCGCGGGTGAGCCAGACTTCGCGTCCGGTCTCGATATTGGCGGCGACCGCGGTGAAGCGGATCGGCAGCGCCTCGATGGCGACATCGCCGATCAGGTCGCGCAGCAGTTCGGCCAGTTTGTCGCCGGCGATCAGCCCGGTGCGCGGCAAGGTGACATCGACCAGCCTGAGCAGGCCGCGCCGCGACTGCTTCACCAGCCAGTGTTCGTAAGCGGCGAGTTTGCCGGCCGCATGGAGACCGCCGATCAGGGCACCGATGGAACAGCCGGCGATGGACGAGATCCGATAGCCTTCCTCCTCCAGCCAGCGGATGACGCCGATATGGGCGAGCCCGCGCGCGCCGCCGCTGCCGAGCACAAGGGAAACACTGCGCTGACTCGGGGGCACGGGGCTTAGACGGTGAAGCGGGTTTTGAGCTTGCGCGGGACCAGCGTGTTGGCGGGCCGCGCGTAGCGGGGCACCCCGTTGTGGTAGGGCGGGTAATCCTCGCCGGCGATCAGGGGCGCCAGGTATTCGCGCGCGGCGGGAGTGATACCAAATCCGTCGCGGGTGATGAAGGCGCGCGGCATCTTGCGCTCCACGTTGGCGATTTTTTCCAGCGGCGCCTCGCCCAGGCTCCAACTGTACTGGCTGCCCGACGCGCGCTCGATGGTGACCATCACGCCGTTCTTGCCGGCGAGCGCGTACTCCACCCCGGCGCGGCCCACCGCATAGGCGTGCTCGACATCGGTGGCCGAAGCGATATGGCGCGCCGCGCGTTGCAGGTAATCGGCGAGCGCCCAGTGGTATTTGTAGCCGAGCGCTTCTTTCACCAGGGTCGCCAGCGTCGGCGCCACGCCGCCCAACTGCTTGTGGCCGAAGGCATCGGTGCCACCGGCATCGGCGAGGAAAGTGCCGTCCGCGTAGCGGGTGCCCTCGGAGGCGACGATCACACAGTAGCCGTTGCGTTTGACGGTGCGCTCGACCCGCGCCAGAAATTTGGCCCGGTCGAAGGCGATTTCCGGAAACAGAATGATGTGGGGCGGATCGCCGTCCCGTTCCGCGGCGAGTCCGCCGGCGGCCGCGATCCAGCCGGCGTGGCGCCCCATCACCTCCAGGATGAAGACCTTGGTCGAGGTCTCGCACATGGAGGCCACGTCCAGGCTGGCCTCGCGCGTCGCCACCGCAACGTACTTGGCCACCGAACCGAAGCCCGGGCAGCAATCCGTAAACGGCAGATCGTTGTCCACGGTCTTGGGAAGATGGATCGCCTGCAGCGGGTAGCCGTGGCTGTGCGCGAGCTGCGCCACCTTGAGGCAGGTGTCGGCGGAATCCCCGCCGCCGTTGTAGAGGAAGTAGCCGATATTGTGGGCCTCGAACACGGCGAGCAGACGCTCGTACTGGGTGTTGTCCACGGCCGGATTCCTGAGCTTGTAGCGGCAGGACCCAAAGGCCCCGGACGGAGTGTGGCGCAGCGCGGCGATGGTTTTCGCGCTCTCCTTGCCGGTGTCGATCAACTCTTCACGCAATGCGCCCAGAATCCCGTTGCGCCCCGCATACACCGCGCCGATGTGGCGGCGGTTGGCGCGCGCGGTTTCGATCACGCCGCAGGCGGTGGCGTTGATCACCGCGGTGACGCCGCCGGACTGGGCATAGAAAAGGTTGCGTTTGGTCATGAAATATCCCGTCTGGACGGCAGTGCTCAGGGACGCCGGATGATACTGGAATCACCCCCTGGCCGCATGACCTGGAACCCGAACCCAGCGTTCGTCCGGCCGCCCAACTCCGGAGTTCAGCGGCACACACCCGCTTGAACATTTGGTCAGGTGCCAACGCGCTCCCATTGCTCGACGTCGCCGGGGATGACGTGAAACAGTGGGTGGCACTCCGGTACGGCACAGCCCTGCCACTGAAGGTACAAAGGCCTGCTCCGGGCGGAAAGTTTGGCCAGCAGGTGCGCCCATTCGTACTGGACTTGCCCGCTCGTCACGGGAATCGTCGCCATGGACCTGCGCGGACCAACCTTGCTGCCATCAAAGCGATAGCCGCGAGCGACTGACTCGGCATGAATTTCGTACAGGTATGCGTTGATTGCGGATCGCGGGGCGCCAGTTGCCTGAAACCGCAGCAACTGCGGATGATGGCGATAGCCGGAAGTCTCCCCGCGAAGCACGGCCTTGGCCAGGAGCGATTCACGCCACAGCGCCAGCAGACCTTGGCGGTCCATGTAGCGAGGGTGAAGCGACCAAAGTCTCATTGGGGCCTAATGGTCAGGTTCAGGCGCGGCGGCGCATTAGCGCCGACGTCGGCTGGAACCGTAGTTAGGTACTTGATGTCTATTGGCCTTGTTCATTTTTCCTACCTTTCTTGGAAACAGTTTTTCTAACTCTTCTTCAACAAAATGATGCGGCTTCCATCCTCCGATCAACTTATCAAGAACGAATGTATCGAAAAAGCCAAGCGCTACACCAATTGATGCTCCTAATCCTCCAGCGCCCATCAAATCCATACCAATCCCTGCCGCAGTAAAGATACCCCATCTCGTGGTTTTGACAGGCAACTTCTCCACCCACGTGTCCTCAATAACTGCGCGATAATAGTTTTTGACTAGATCTTCATTGGCCGGCTGTTTTTCCAGCCATGCCCTGAATTTGTCCGCCCTGTCTAGCAAGCGAACAACGTCAGCAAATGGCACTTTGCCAGAATTAACGTATTCTCTAATCGCGTGACCAGAATCGAGCGTTAAAGCGCCGAACGCCTCTATTTACTTTTCACTCCTAAATCGCCTGTTCAGCACTGAGCTCAAGGTTTGAGCATGTATTTCTCGGCTCAAGAGGGATACTGCTACTTCCGAATCAAGTTGCGCCGCAAAATACAACTCCTCTTGCGTTGCCTGGAAGAGCGACAACAAGTATGCGGAGGAGATTGAAGAATGCTCTTTAGGGACAGCGCGGTGGTATTCAGTATTCAGGCCCGTAAAATTGATATTCGTGTCAACAACGAAACCGTGGTTCTCGCGTTCAATGCGAAAGCGAATAGCTTCGTGTTGTTTGTACTGCGGTGCGACCGCACGGACTATTGAGTTTACAGCTGACTCAATGAGCTCAAAGTTTTCAAACGTGGAAAGCACCGCTCGTAGATCAAAAAGGCCGTGATCAATAGGCTGAACAGCTTTTGCGAATTGCCTTGATGCCAACCTATTTTGTGTCCTCTTGTAAAATTCCTCGGGCGGCACTTTATCGATGGTGTGCTGCGGTGATGAAAATGTAACGAAATTATGGAGCGCCAAATTGCTTTGGCGTTCGATAGTCCGAACGGCCACTTGATCAGAGATATAGTAAAGCGTGATTCTTTTTGAGCGAACAAGATCAAGAAACACAAAAGGCGGAATCTGCGTCAGTAGATACCTGATCGTACCCGTATTCGTAATTATGGAAACATGCCCGTAGAACAACAGCGCTTCCGCAATCGAACCAACATCGACTAGTGGACCGTAGCCCGTTTGGTTCTTGAAGATTATTCGGCTAAACATGACGCGGGGGGGACTTGAAAGTGTTTTGTGCCCAACGTTCCGGCTCAGGCGCACGCGGCTTTATGCGCGTCGCCTGCAACCTGGGGTTAGACAGATCCACGGTTACCTATCTCCACGACCGCTCACACGGCCGGATCTTGGCAATGGCTGAACCGAGTGTGCGCTCTGCGACTTCGGTGTCGTGGGCGGCCTGGGCCCTCAACCAATAACCATTGGAGAGACCCAGATAGCGACACAGACGAAGGTCCGTATCTGCACTGATGGCACGCTTGCCCATAACGATGGCGCCGATCCGCTGCGCAGGGACGCCAACCTCCTTGGCCAGGCGGTACTGGGTGATCCCCATGGGCTTGAGGAACTCCTCTGCGAGAAGTTCTCCTGGGGTTATGGGCTTGATCTTCCTCATAACGTTTTCTCCTCAGTGGTAGTCCACAATCTCGACATCCGCTGCTCCGGACTGTGTCCAGCGAAAGCAGACTCGCCACTGATCATTGATACGAATGCTGTGCTGGCCGATTCTATCTCCACGACTGCTCAGGCGCTGTGCCGAAGTGCGACTGTCGATGACAGTTCGGGCAAAGGGCAATAGCGTTTTCAACCGTGTCCTCTCCACCATGCGCCAGCATGATTCGATGGTGGACTTCAAGGTAAGGTGAGCCGTCGCTTGCGCGGAGAAACGGTGCCTTTGAACGGCAACCTTCGCAGCTACCTTTGGCCCGGAGCAAAACCTCAGCTGCAACATCTGCGTTGCGACGAAAAGCGCGCGAAATAACTTGAATGGGCTCTGGAAGTTTTGGAGCCTTTTCAAGTCGAGCTTTGCGGTCCTCACTCGAAAGCATAAGCGCCTGCGTGATTTCCTGCTCGAAGGTTGCGTCCAGTGCCTGGCCAATGACGGTCCGAGTCATGCCGACCCATGCGGGCTGTTCTTCAACAGGGGACCATCCACCAGAGCGACTCCGCTTTTTTAGGGGCGTTCCGTCTGAAACTTTCACGAAACTGGACACAGGGGTGCGATCAGGCAGCTGCTCCAGATGTGTAATGGAAATGAGGTTAACGCAGGGTTGGCCGCCACCCCCAGTGAAATACACCTCCTTCTCGCCAGGTTGATACTCCTTGATGTGCTTGTTGATGCGATTCAGTTCTGTGGCGCTCAGCTCGCGCTTGTCGTGCCAGCCGACAATCAGAGCGCGATACGACACGACAGATAGAGAATCTGTGAGTGAAATGTAGAGCCGGATTGGATTGGACGGGGCTGGAACGGCCTCTACGAGAAATTTTATCCGGCCTGCGGAATAGGGCTGCAAATAGCAGACCTTTCCAGGCTCGTCTTTCTGAGCCGTCACGATCTCTTTGAGGACGGTCTCGAAGACGCCGTTGATGTATAGGGCGGAACTCATGGTTGTTTTGAAATCCAACATTGAGAATCTGGAAATCTTCCGTGCTTTAACGCGAAAGATTTCCGCATATCCCGCACGATCCTTGCCCGGTGAGTGTATGCCGGATTGCGCAATCCTTCGACCGAAAGTCGCCGTTGAACCATCACTTGCACACTCCGTCGTCGCTCTTCCCTACGCCCCGATACAAGCCTGCCCCGCGCAATTTCGGAACATTACCATATCGCCCACATGGCCTCCCGAACCCGCCCTTGGCCAGCGCAAAAAGCGCAGGCGCCGGCGGCCGGCAAGCGCTTACTCCGCCCTGACCCAATTGCGGTGACTCCTGTTCCGGTCACGCGCCTTGCTATGATTCGCCGCTCCCGGGGGAGCTTGCTTGCCTGAACCATCACAACGAAATCGACAGGGGACCACGCCATGCTCAACAAATTCGACGACTACCCGATCCACCAGACTGCCGAACCCCTCGCCCATCCGGCCACCAGCGATACCAATTTCTACGACCGCACCTGGTTCAACGGCTACGCCAAGGACGGCAGCTGGTATTTCGGCATCGGCATGGCGGTCTATCCTCATCTGGGCATTCTCGACTGCGCGTTCAGCGTGGTGGAAAAGGGCGGCAGACAGCATTGCTTCTTCGGCTCCTGCCGGGCGCCGCTGGAGCGAACGGAGATGCGCTGCGGGCCGTTTCGCATCGAGGTGCTGGAACCCATGCGCATCAACCGAGTGGTGCTGGAAGACAACAAGACCGGCATCAGCTGCGATCTCACCTTTTCGACCCGGACCGCCGGCATCGAAGAGGCCCGCCAGACCATCTGGAGTGGCACCCGCCGGGTCATGGACGCCACCCGCTTCGATCAGTTCGGCGCCTGGTCCGGTGAAGTCCGCTATCCGGACGGCAGCATCCAGGTCAAACCGGAGCTGTGCCACGGCACCAAGGACCGCTCCTGGGGGGTGCGCAACTTCGGCAAATCCGGGCCGGTCGGCGCGCCGCGGCCGCCGGCGTCGTTCTTTTTCATCTGGGCGCCGCTGTTTTGGGAGGACCATGTTTCGCACGCGCTGTCCTTCGAAGGGGCCAACGGCGAGGCGCTGGCCCGCGAGGCGCTCACCGCGCCGCTGTACAAGACAACCGCTGAAGTTCCCGACGGCGACGACCCCGGCATCGTCCACATGGCCTCCGTCGCCCATCGGCTCCGCTATGAGCCCAACACGCGGAGGATCGCCGCGGCCGAGGTCGATCTGATCGACCTGCAGGGCAAGGTCCGCACCATCGCGTTCGAGCCGATCCTGCGTTTCCACATGAAGGGCCTGGGCTACTTTCACCCCACCTGGTGCCAGGGCGTATGGCAGGGCGAGCTGGAAATTGGCGGCGAAGTATTCGATCCACTGAAGCTGGATCTCGGCGAAGGCCCCAACCTGCATATGCAGCAGGTGGTTCGCGTCAGCGACGGCAAGCAAAAGGGCATGGGCGTGCTCGAGCATCTGTGCATTGGCCCCTATGCCCCCTACGGGTTCAAGGATTTCTTTTCCGGCATTTCACTGTAGGCCGCAGGGAACCCGTCGCCGCACGCTGACCAACCGGCCCGCCATTGCGGGTCGGTTGGTCCCTTGTTCGCCGGTGCCATCACGCCACCTCTGGCGTCGAAGCAGCTCCGGTGGCCGCCGAAATTCCGCGCGGTGAAGGATGATTTTGCGACGTCGTTTTTGCGGTTTTGCTGGTGCGAAAAAGCCGTGGGGCGGAAACGACTGACAGCCTGCGCTCCCCCAGCGATAATCCGCGCTCAGCGGAGCATTCATGCACATTCATATTCTGGGTATCTGCGGCACCTTCATGGGCAGCCTGGCGCAACTGGCGGCGGCTTCCGGGCATCGGGTGACCGGCAGCGACGCCGATGTCTATCCGCCCATGAGCGATCAGCTGGAGGCGGCCGGCATAGCACTGATCGAGGGTTACGAGCCGGCGCAGTTGCAGCCCGCCCCCGATCTGGTGGTGATTGGCAACGCGCTGTCGCGGGGCAACGCCTGCGTCGAAGCGGTGCTCGAACGCGGGCTGAATTACACCTCGGGTCCGCAGTGGCTGGGCGATCACCTGCTGCCGGGGCGCTGGGTGCTGGCGGTGGCGGGCACCCACGGCAAGACCACCACGGCGAGCATGCTGGCCTGGATTCTGGAAGATGCCGGCCTCGCGCCCGGCTTTCTGATCGGCGGCGTTCCCGGCAATTTCGGGGTTTCGGCGCGGCTCGGCACCGGCCCGTTTTTCGTCGTCGAAGCCGACGAGTACGACACCGCCTTCTTCGACAAGCGTTCCAAATTCGTTCACTACCGGCCGCGCACCCTGGTGCTCAACAATCTGGAATACGACCATGCCGACATCTTTCCCGATCTCGCCGCCATCCAGACCCAGTTTCATCACCTGATCCGCACCGTCCCCGCGAGCGGCCGCATCCTGCTGCCGGCCGCCGATGCCGCGCTGGCACAGGTACTGAAACGCGGCTGCTGGAGCGAGACCGAAACCACCGGGGCGGGCGGCCGCTGGCAGGCGCAACTGCACACCGCGGCCGGCACCGATTTCACGGTGACGCTCGACGGCGTGCCGGTGGGCGAAGTGAAGTGGACACTCACTGGCGCGCACAATGTCGCCAATGCGCTCGCCGCCATCGCGGCGGCGCGCCATGCGGGAGTGACGCCCGCCGTTGCCTGCGCGGCGCTCGGCAGTTTTCGCGGGGTGAAACGGCGCCTCGAATGTCTGTTCGACGAAGGCGGCATCCGGGTCTACGACGACTTTGCCCACCATCCGACCGCCATCGCCACCACCCTCGAAGGGCTGCGCCGCCAGGTCGGGGACGAGACCATCGTCGCCATCCTCGAGCCGCGCTCCAACACCATGAAGCTCGGCGTGCACCGCGATCAGCTGGGGGCCGCCGTCGCCTGCGCCGACCGCGCCCTCTGGTACCGTCCGGCGGGGCTCGACTGGTCGCTGGACGAGGCGCTTGCGAGCGCGGCGAATTCCCGCGTGGTGGATGACATCGAGGCCCTGCTCGACCAGGTGGCGCAGGTGGCGGCGCCGGCCCATCTGGTGATCATGAGCAACGGCGGCTTCCAGGGTTTCCAGCGCTGCCTGGTGGCGCGGCTCGCCGCACGCGGGCGCACCGCATCATGATCCGCCGCAGCGAACTCGCGGCACTCGCCGCACTGCTCGCGGCCGTGACGGCCTGGTCCTGGCACCAGCCTGCCGATCGCCTCACCTGGTGGCTCGAAGCATTCCCCGTGGTGGTGGCGGTGCCGCTGCTGATTGCCACCCGCGGCAGTTTTCCCCTGACCCGGCTGCTGTACTGGCTGATTGCACTGCACGCCACGATTCTGCTGGTGGGCGCTCACTACACCTATGCGCAAGTGCCTCTGGGGTTCTGGATGGAGGAGTCCCTGGGTTTTGCGCGCAATCACTACGACCGCATCGGTCACCTCGCCCAGGGCTTCATCCCGGCCATGGTGGCGCGGGAGATCCTGTTGCGTAAGCGCGTGCTGGTCCCGGGCGGCTGGCTGTTTTTCCTGATTTGCTGTTTTGTGCTGGCACTTGCGGCTACCTACGAACTGCTCGAATGGTGGACTGCGGTGATCGCCGAGGAAGGCGCGATCGCTTTTCTCGGCACCCAGGGCGATGTCTGGGACACCCAGTGGGACATGCTGCTCGCCCTGATCGGGGCCTTGGCCGCACTGCTCACGCTGACGCGCGTGCACGACCGGCAACTCGCGCAGATCGCGCCCGGACTGGCCTGATGGCGGACCTGCTGCTGGTGGGCTGCGGCGATCTGGGTGCCGGGCTCGCCGCCCGGCTTATCGCATCCGGTCACCGCGTCACCGCGCTCAAACGGACGCCGCCGGACTCGCCCCTGGCCGGCGTGACCTATCGACGCGCCGATCTCACCCAGGCGCACACGCTCAGTGACCTCGGCGGCCCCTTCGCGCAGGTGTTCGTCATCCTGGCGCCCGGTGCGCGGGACGCCGCCGCCTATCAGGCGCTCTACGGCGCGGGCATCGAGCATCTACGCGCCCGACTGGCAGGCCGCGTCGGGCACTGGTTTTTTGTCTCCTCCACCAGCGTCTACGGACAGGACGCCGGTGAATGGGTGGACGAAGACACGATCGCCGCGCCGAGCGCCGCTACCGCGAAGTGGCTGCTCACCGCCGAGCAATGCCTGGCGGACGCAGGCGCACCGGCGACCACAGTGCGTTTTTCGGGCATCTACGGTCCCGGCCGGGAGCGGCTGTTGCGGCAGGTGCTGGCGGGGGTGCCGGTGCAGTACGACCCGCCGAGCTACACCAACCGCATCCACCGCGACGATTGTCTGGGTGTGCTGGAATGGCTCCATCGCCGTCAACTCGCGGGGGCCGGGCTGGCGCCGGTGTATCTCGCCAGCGACGACGAGCCGGCGCCTGCCGGGGACGTGGCGCGCTGGCTGGCGGCGGAGCTCGGGGTGCCGGCGCCACCCGCGGCGCCCGCCGGCGGCGGGCAGAACAAACGCTGCCGCAACGATCGGATCAAGCAGACGGGCTACCGCTTTGCCTACCCGAACTGGCGCACCGGTTATCGCGGCGTGATCGAACAGTGGCGCGCGGGGCGTGAAGGACCAGCGCGATGACGGAGCCGCATCCGGAAAAGATCCCGGTCGGCATCAGCAGTTGTCTGCTGGGCGAGGCGGTGCGCCATGACGGCGGCCACAAGCGCAACGATGACATTCTGGACACCCTGGGACGCTACTTCGACCTCCAGCCCTGTTGCCCGGAAGTCGCCATCGGCATGGGCGTCCCGCGTCCGCCGGTGCGCCTGGTACGAACCGCGGAGGGCGTGCGTGCGCGGGGCGTGCGGGATCCGACGCTGGATGTCACGGAAGCGCTGGAGGCCTGTGCCCGGGACCGGCGCGACTGGCACGCCGGACTCTGCGGCTACATTTTCAAGCAGGACTCACCCAGTTGCGGTGTGACGGAGGTGCGGATCTATCCCGAGGGCAGCGAGGTGCCGGAGCCCGAGGGCACCGGCCTCTATGCGGCGCGGCTCATGGCCAGCTTCCCGCTGCTTCCGGTCGAAGACGAGGGCCGCCTGGCCGATCCTGCATTGCGCGAGAATTTCGTGCGCCGGGTCCATGTGCTGTGGCGCTGGCAGCAGATGGTGGCGGCAGGGGTCAGCGCGCGCGCACTGACCGATTTCCACGCCCGCCACAAACTGATCCTGATGAGCCACGACCAGAATGCCTACCGCGCCCTGGGACGGCTCGCCGCCGGCACCCATGACCTGGAGTCCCGCGCCGCAGCCTACATCGAGGGCGCGATGGCCACCCTCAAGAAGCTCGCGACCCGCGGCAACCACGTCAATGTGCTGCAACACATCCAGGGCTATCTGAAGCGGGAACTCGACCGCGACGCCAAGGCCGAGCTGGGCGAGGCGATCGCGCGTTACGGTGACGGAGAAGTCCCGCTGAGCGCGCCCATCGGATTGCTCAGGCACCACTTCCGCAACGCACCGGACCCCTTTATCGCGCGCTCCTGGTACCTCTATCCCTATCCGGACGCGCTGGCGCTGATGAACTTCTGATCAACCGCGCCCCATGCTGTAGAACTCGTCGTTCGGACGCATGCCGATCAGATTCGCGAGCCGGTTGGACAGGCAGAAAAAGGCGCTGATGGCGCCGATGTCCCAGATGTCCTCATCCGCAAAGCCGTGTTCCCGCAGGCGGGCGTAATCGCCGTCGTCCACGGCCGCCGACTGCTCACTCACCTTGACCGCGAAATCCAGCATGGCGCGCTGCCGCGCCGTGATGTCGGCCTTGCGGTAATTGATCGCGAGTTGGTCGGCCAGCAGCGGATGCTTCGCCACAATGCGCAGAATCGCGCCGTGGGCGATCACGCAGTAATGGCATTCGTTGCCGCTGCTCACCGTCACCACGATCATTTCCTTCTCGGCCTTGGTGAGGCTGCTTGCGTGGGTCATCACGGCATCGTGGAGGGCGAAAAACCCGCGCCACTCCGCCGGACGGTGCGCCAGCGCCAGAAACACATTGGGAACAAACCCGGTTTTTTCCTGAATCGCGAGGATCTGGGCGCGGATGTCTTCCGGCAGCCCCGCAATATCGGGGACAGGAAAGCGGCTGATCGGTGGCTTGGGCATAGGGAAGTCTCGATAACTTGTGATCTGCATCATGCTCCGTTCGGCGTCAACGCTGCCACATTGGCTACACAAGACGGGTCGCAAATATTACAATTAAAAGACAAGCAGTGAGTTGGAGGAGTAATCAAATGAAAAACATTAGAAATTCTTTGCGTGCCGCGCTGGGTCTGGCTGTGGTTCCGATGGTATTGGGCGGAAGCATTGCCACTGCGGCCGACAAGCTCGGCTACAGCTACCTGGAAGCCGAGTATGTGTTTGGCGATGAACTGGACGCCGATGTGGGTGGTGACGATAAGTTCGATGTCGATGGCACGCGTTTCAAGGGGTCCGCGGCACTGACCAACAACGTCTTCGCCTGGGGCTCGAGCACTTCCCTGGATGTTGACCTTGGCGGGGGCGACAGCAGCTTCGACAGCCAGTCGATCGGTATCGGTGGTAATTTCAGCCTGCTGCCCGGCGCGCGCCAGTTGGACGCCTGGGGCGGCGTCTCCTATGAACGCGCGGAAATTTTTGGTTCCAACGACGACGGCTACGGCCTGAATGCCGGCCTGCGCTGGGCCGCCCTGGAAGTGCTGGAGCTCAACGCCTCGACCAGTCTCCGTGAGTACGACGACGAAGCCTGGGTCTACGGTGTGGGCGCAGTCTACAGTGCCACGCCCCAACTCGGCCTGGTCGCCAACTGGGAGCGCTGGGAATTCGACGGTGATTCGGGCATCGACCCGGAAATGGATCTCTTCAGCGTCGGCGCACGCTGGACTTTCCGCTGAAGTGACTGGCTGAGGGCCATCCCCGGTCCATACCGGACCGGGGATGGCCTGCTCCGCGATGTCATGATCGACGCGAGCCCGCAGCGCAACCTGCGGGCTTTTTTGTGCCTCCCTTTTCGCGCCTCCATAGCTATAGCTTTGGGCGCGTCAAGACTTTGGCGCCCGGAAGGTCAGAACAGCCGCCCGCGCGCGGACAGGCCGCCGTCGATGGTGATCATGGTGCCAGTGATATAGGCCGCGCGATCCGAGGCCAGAAAAGCCGTCAGGTCCGCAACTTCGCCGGGCTCGGCGGGGCGGCCGAACGGCATGTCCGCGGTCAGTTCGCGCCAGCGTTCGGCCGGCAAACCCCTGGCGACGGCGTTGGTCTCCATCAGCCGCACCAGGCGGCTGGTGGCGGTCAGCCCCGGATTGATGCCCAGTACCCGCACATTGTCTTGCGGGCTGGCGCTGCCCAGCGCGCGCGTGAACGCGGCCAGGCTGGCATTGCCCGCGGTGCCGGCGATGTAGTTTGCTTCCGTGACTTCGCCGCCGGCGATGCCGACGACATTGATGATGACGCCGCGCCGGCGCCCTGCCATGCCGGGATACAGCGCCCGGCACAGATTGATATAACCGAAAACCTTCAGATCCCAGGCGCTGCGCCAGGCATCTTCGCTGACGTTGCCGAGTGCGCCGGCGGGAATCGCCCCGGCGTTGTTGATGAGGATGTCGACCTCGCCGCAGGCGCCGGCAAGGGTCGCCACGCTGGCGCTGTCGGCCAGGTCCAGGGCATGAACCCCAACCGCGACGGGATATCGGGCCCTGAGCTCCCCGCGTGCGGTTTCGAGATCAGCCGCGGTGCGCCCCACCAGCTGCAGATGACAGCCCTCGGCGGCCAGGCGTTCGGCAATGGCGCGACCGATGCCGCGCGAAGCACCGGTGATCAGGGCCGTGCGGCCCGCGAGCTTGAGATCCATGGATGTTCACCTCTGCCACCGATTGTCGGCGGGCGCCAAGGTGATGGCAATGGCAGGCGCGGCGTGACGCTCGGTCAGCTGTAGGTGCAGAAATAAGCGGTCGCCGCCGTCACCTTGACTTTGAAGGTCTGTTGCGCCGCCACCTCGAACACCTCGCCGGTATTGTAGGTCTGCCATTCATCGCTGCCGGGCAGCTGGATGCGCATGGCGCCGCTGATGATCGTCATGGTCTCGTGCTGGCTGGTGCTGAAGTCGTAATCGCCGGCTTCCATCACACCCACCGTCGCCGGCAGCGCCCGCGTCTGAAACCCGATGGATTTGACCTTGCCGGCGAAGTATTCGTTGACCTGTAACATGAACCGCTCCTGTGTTGACTACCGCGTCCGCTTCGCCCTGTAGCGTGTCTTTAATAGCTCAGTGCTGGTGTCCGCCGGCGCCATGAACATGGCCGTGGGCGAGCTCTTCGGCGGTCGCATCCCGCACCGAGAGTACTTCGATATCGAATACCAGACCCTTGCCGGCGAGCGGGTGGTTCAGGTCGACATCAACATTGAATTTACCCACCTTGACGAGAACTGCACGACGCATGCCACCCTCGCCACGGATTCCCACCACCATGCCCGGCGTCAGCTTGCCGGGCGCGCTCAGCTGCTTGATGGGGACCCGCTTGATGGATCCTTCACGGCGCGGCCCATAGGCCTGGTCCGGAGTGAGGGTAACCCGGAAGCTGTCGCCCGCGACCCGGCCCGCCAGCGCCGACTCCAGCGCCGGCAACAGATTGCGATGGCCGTGCAAATAGGCCTGACCCGGGCCCTTGCGGCTGGTCTCGACCTGAACACCACTGTCGTCGCTCAGGGTGTAGTGAAAGATAACCGCCTTGTTGTGCTCGATCTGCATGCTGACTACGCCATGGCGCCCGGATGGCCGGCACCGGACCGGGCGCGCATTTTAGTACAGGTGCAACTACCGGAGGAATGACCTTTCACTGCATGGCAACGCGACTCTCGACTTCCGGGTCCCGGTGATGGCCGACGCCGCTCCGGCGGCACCGGCTAGACCTCCAGCAGCAAGGTCACCGGACCATCGTTGACCAGCTCGACCTGCATATCGGCGCCGAACACGCCACAGGCGACCGGCGCGTGGCGCGCCCGCGCCTTCGCAATGAAATGATCGTAGAGCCGCTCGGCCTGCTCCGGTGGGGCGGCGGGCGTGAAACTCGGCCGCAGACCCTTGCGGGTGTCGGCCATCAGGGTGAACTGGGAGACGATCAGCAGACCACCGCCGCTATCGGCAAGGCTGAGATTCATGCGCCCCTGCCCATCGGGAAACAGCCGGTAGCGCAGTACCCGCTCCAGCAGGGTATCGGCACTGGCGACGGTATCCGTGTGGGCAATGCCGAGCAATAACAGCACTCCCTGCTGGATGGCGCCCACTTGGACGCCGTCGACGGCAACGGCGGCGCGACGCACCCGCTGCAGCAGACCGCGCACGCTAGAATTTTCCGGCGAGCTCGCCCGCGAAGCGGTCGGTGGCGCGAATCAACGCATCGAGGGTGCCGGGCTCGCTGGAGGCGTGTCCGGCATCGCGGACGATATCCAGCTCCGCATGGGGCAGGGCTTGCTGAAGTGTGAACGCCTGATCCACCGGACAGACCATATCGTAGCGGCCATGCACGATCACGGTGGGAATGTTCGCCAGACGGTGTGCGTCGCGGCAAATCTGGTTTTCGGCGATGAAGGCATCGTTGACGAAGTAGTGCGCCTCGATGCGCGCCATGGCGAGCGCGACCTGGGGACTGCCAAAGCGCGCCACGACATGGCCATTGGGTTCATGAGTGGCACAGCGCGCCTCCCAGGAAGCCCAGGCCTTGGCGGCGGCCATGCGGGTGATGTCGTTATCCCCGGTGAGGCGTCGATGGTAGGCGTGCAGCAGATCCTGGTGTTCTTCCGGGGGAATCTGGCCGATGAAATCCTGCCAGTAATCGGGAAAGATGCAGCTCGCGCCGTATCGATAAAACCAGTCGATGTCGGTCTTGCGACACAGGAAAATACCGCGCAGGACCAGACCCAGGACCCGCTCCGGATGGGCTTGGGCATAGAGAAGGCTGAGGGTCGAACCCCAGGAACCGCCGAACAGCAGCCAGCGTTCGACACCGAGCTTTGCGCGCAGCGTCTCCATGTCGGCCAGCAAATGCGCGGTGGTGTTGTCATTGAGATCGGCATGGGGCCGCGAACGACCGGCACCGCGCTGATCGAACAGAATGATGCGGTACTTTTCCGGATCGAAAAAACGCCGATCCTGTTCGCTGCATCCAGCGCCCGGTCCACCGTGGACGAACAGCACCGGAATACCCTCGGGGATCCCGCATTCTTCAACATAGAGCGCGTGCCCGCCGGCAACATCGACACGATGACTGGCGTAGGGACGAATGGCCGGATAAAACTGCCGCATGCGCGAGAACAGGTTCTTGCTCGGGGAGCGGCTAACCTAAGGGAAGCCCCCGCGAAAGGCAACCGGAATCTCCCCCATCCCGCCCGCGAGCGCGGTCGACCACCCGCACCCGCGCTGGATCAGCCTGCCTTGCCGCAGTGCCTGCGCAGCGTCATCACCCGGCTCAAGGTAGATATCGACGATCTTGAACGCAACCGGCAGAAGATCGCGGCGGCACTTGAATCATTGCCGGGGGGCGGGTCAGTGCGGGCCGGGATACCGCCCGGCGCGGGTGAGCGCGTAATCCTGCCCCAGGCTGTAAAGCCCAAGACCAATGAACGCCAGCAGAAAGCGGCCTTCCATCACCGCGCCGTAGTGCCCGCCCGGGAACGGCGAGAGGTCGGCAACAAAAATCAACGCCAGCAGGGCGACCATCAGCGCCCACAGCACCGCGCCCCAAAAATAGCCCAGCAGGTAGAGCAGTCCGGGCGTGAAGGCAAGGCACCAGTACAGACCGGTTTGTGCGACACCTCCGTGCAGCACGAGCACGAAGAACAATCCCAGGATTGGCACGACGAAATACCACTTGGCGCCCGTGTGATACCCGACCACCTGGGCCACCGCCAGACCCGCGAAGGAGACGGCGGAGCAAGTGAAGAGCACCCCGGCCAACAGCAGGTCCGCGCGGAAGAAGTCCAGCAGGCCCATCACCAGACTGAAGATTCCGAACAGCGCCAATCCCCAGGTAACCAGGCCCGTTGAGCGCCACAGCCCCAGTTGTGCATCAAAATAAAAGTCGTGCCGGTTGTTGCCGTTTGCTTCATCCATGATGGCCATCCGTGACTTGGTTCACAAAACCATATGCCTCGACCGGGAAGTCGGCAACTTTACCCGACCAGCGGCACCCACTCACCGACCGGCGGTAACCCGATGATCAGGAGGCCGCTTTGCCGCGCTTGCGGTCCTGCTCCCGCAACAGTTTCTTGCGCAAGCGGATATGGTGCGGCGTCACCTCGACCAACTCGTCCTCGGCGATGAATTCCAGCGCCTGCTCCAGCGTAAACCGGATCGGCGGCGTCAGGACCAAGGCTTCATCGGTGCCGGCAGCGCGGATGTTGGTGAGCTGCTTGCCTTTGGTGGGGTTCACGGGCAAATCATTGCCGCGCGAATGAATGCCGATCAACTGGCCTTCGTACACATCCTCGCCGTGCCCCAAAAACAGACGCCCGCGCTCTTGCAGGTTGTACAGGGCATACGCGAGCGTCTTGCCGCGAATCATGGAAACCAGCACTCCGTTCTGGCGCACTCCCGCCACACCGGGCTTGATCCGGTCATAGCGGTCGAAGGTGCTGGTGAGGATGCCGCTGCCCGAGGTCAGGGTGAGAAACTCGTTGCGAAACCCGATCATGCCCCGCGACGGCACCCGGTACTCCAGCCGCACGCGGCCACGGCCGTCGAGGACCATGTCGAGCAGATCGCCCTTGCGGCGCCCCATTTCCTCCATCACGGCCCCCTGGTGGGTCTCCTCGACATCGGCGACCACAATCTCGAACGGCTCAAGAATTTCGCCGTCGACTTCCTTCTGGATCACTTCCGGCCGGGAAACGCCGAGCTCGTAGCCTTCACGGCGCATGGTCTCGATCAGCACCGCAAGGTGCAGCTCGCCGCGTCCCGACACCCGAAAGCGATCCGGGGTATCACCGGGCTCGACGCGCAAGGCGACGTTGTGGATCAGTTCCTGCTCCAGGCGTTCGCCGATATTGCGCGAGGTGACGTACTTGCCATCCAGGCCGGCGAACGGAGAATCGTTGACCTGAAACGTCATGCTGACGGTGGGCTCATCGACCGCCAGGGGCTTCAGCGGTTCCACACAGCCCGGATCGCACAGGGTGTCGGAAATCCCGAGCCCCTCGATTCCGGTGATGCAAACGATGTCGCCGGCGGTGGCGCGATCCGTATCGACGCGCGCCAACCCCAGATATCCCTTTACCTCGAGGATGCGGGCGCGCCGCTGGCCGCCTTCCGCCGCCGCGACGATCACGGACTGTCCCGGCACCAGCACGCCGCGGGCGATGCGCCCGATGCCGATAACCCCGACGTAACTGTCGTAGTCGAGCGCGGAGATCTGCATCTGGAACGGCCCGGCCTCATCCACGACGGGGGCCGGCACACGCTCCGTGATCATTTCGAACAGGGGCGTCATGTCAGGCGCCATGTGGTTGTAGTCCAGGCCGGCGATCCCGGTGAGCGCGGAGGTATAAATCACCGGAAAATCGAGCTGCTCTTCGGTGGCGCCGAGGCGGTGAAACAGGTCGAACACCTGGTCCACCACCCAGTCCGGACGCGCGCCGGGGCGGTCGATCTTGTTCACTACCAGGATGGGCTTGAGGCCGCTGGCGAACGCCTTGGCGGTCACAAACCGGGTCTGCGGCATGGGGCCGTCGACGGCATCCACCAACAGCAGCACCGAGTCGACCATCGACAGCACCCGCTCCACCTCGCCGCCGAAATCGGCGTGGCCCGGGGTATCGACAATGTTGATGCGGTAATCACGCCACTGGATGGCGGTATTCTTGGCGAGGATGGTGATGCCCCGCTCGCGCTCCTGGTCGTTGGAGTCCATCAGGCGCTCGGCGCCCTGGCTCTTGCGATCCAGGGTCCCGGACTGCTGAAGCAGCCGATCGACCAGCGTGGTCTTGCCATGGTCGACATGGGCGACGATGGCAATGTTGCGCAGCTTGCTGACCGACATGGAGGTATACCGGGAAAAGGGGCGCGCATTATACGCGTACGCGCCTTACCGGAGAATGACTGCGAGCGACGCCTCAGGGCCGGTAGACGGCGACGCGGCTAAAGCCGCGCTCGACGAGCAGCTCGGCGTGCAGACGGCTCATCACTCCCTTGTCGCAATACAGCAGATAGGGTGTCTCCGGCGACACCTGGGCAAAGAATTGCTGCAACCGGTAAAAGGGCACCACTTCGACCGGGACACTGCCCGCACGCAACGGGCGGTCGGCGCTCTGATCCGGATGGCGGACATCCAGAATGGTGACACCCGGCTGCGGCGCCTGAAAGGTTTCCACCGCTATGTGGCCGACCGCGCCCTCCATCACCGACTCGATGTCTTCTTCCGTACGCTCGGCGATCGCTCGCTCCAGGATGGCGAAGTCGAACCGGGCTTCGGCCTGCTCCACGCGGTCGCGGCGGGCATGGGTGGTCGGCTTCACCGAGATCACCCCGCAGTATTCCGGCATGCAGGCCGCGAAGGGCTCGGTGCCGATGGCGCGGGCAATCCCGATGATGTCCTGCTTGTCCATGGCAAGCAGCGGTCGCAGCACCAGCATGTCGGTGACCGCGTCGATCACCGCAAGATTGGGCAGGGTCTGGCTGGACACCTGCGCAATGCTTTCACCGGTGACCAAGGCGTCGACCCCCCAGGCACGGGCAACCGCCGTGGCCGCGCGCAACATCATGCGCTTGAGCACCACGCCCATTTGCGAGTCGTCCACCTGCTCCAGTATCTCGGCCACCACGCCCTCGAATGGCACGCTGATGAACTTGACGCTGTGGCTCGCACCGTATTTTTCCCAGAGGAAGTGCGCGACCTCCTTGACGCCGAGCGCGTGGGCGCGACCGCCCAGATTGAAAAAGCAGAAGTGGGTACGCAGACCCCGCCGCAACAACAGGTAACTGGCGACCGTGGAATCGAACCCCCCTGACATGAGCGCCAGCACCGGCGGCTGCTCACCCAGGGGAAACCCGCCGATCCCGGCCTGCCGCGATTCGATGACATAGAGCTGGTCCGCCACTATTTCGAGACGGACGGTGATCTCGGGATGATCCAGCGACACCGACGCACCTTCCGCCCGCGCCAGGAGTCTGCCGCCAACTTCCCGCTCGACCTGGGGCGACGTGAACGCATGGCGCCCGGTGCGTTTGACACGCACGACGAACCGTCGCCCCGTCAGGGATGCACCATGACAGCGCCAGGCGTGCTCCGCCATGTCGTCGAAATCGCCAAGCGGGTACCGCTCAACCTTGGCAAAGCTGGCGATCCCCGGGGTTCGCGCCAGCAGGTCGGCGATCCGGTGAACGTCCGCCGGCGTCCGCCCCGCGCCGCTGAGCTCCAGCCGGTCCCAGTCGCCCGCAAGGGTCACTCCAGCGGTAATGGGCGCAATCAGTGTGCGCAGATTACGGCGCAGCTGCCGAATCAGGCGCCGACGCACGGGCGCGCTCTTGATGATGATCTCGGGGGACACTTTGACGACAAAATGCATCGCGGAACGGACAGCGGCAGCGGAGAAGGCGGCCAGTATAGGGGTTGCGCTGGGGGTTCCCAGGGGGATTCACCACCGGAACCACCGGCGCACCGCCATACGCACCACTGCAGGGCGAAAATCGGTATGGGGCACCGAAACAGGGCACCGTGCGCCACCGCGGGCAGATTCCTCGCGGGCATCTTCGCTGCTATAGTCCGCGCCTGCAACGACCGGCGGGCAATCGTCCCGATGCCGCTGGAGCGCCTGCCGGGGACACCCGGCAGACACTTAATGGCACATGTTTTGCTGAGTCATTTTGCTGAATTGTGCCTGCCTTATGTCGCTTCGGCACGGACTGCCGGCGCGGCCCCTTGCCATCACTACAGAAAGATCCCTTTGGAGGAGCAGAATGTCAAAGACGTTGGAGTTGATCAAAGAAAGCGAAGCGCGCTGGATTGATCTCCGTTTCACCGATACCAAGGGCAAGGAACATCACGTTTCCCTCCCGTCCACCGAGGTCAACGACAGCTTCTTCGAAGACGGCAAAATGTTCGATGGCTCGTCCATCTCCGGATGGAAAGGCATCAACGAGTCCGACATGGTGCTGATGCCCGATGACAGCACCGCGATCCTGGATCCATTCACCGACGATGCCACCGTCATTATCCGCTGCAACATCGTGGAACCCACTACCATGCTGGGCTACAACCGCGACCCGCGCTCCATCGCCGATCGCGCGCAGGAATACATGCGCGCCACCGGCATCGCGGATTCGGTTTTGTTCGGACCCGAACCCGAATTTTTCGTTTTCGACGAAGTGAAATGGGGCGCCAGCATGAGCGGCGCCTTTTACAAAATCGCCTCGGAAGAAGCCGCCTGGGCGTCTGAACACGACTTCCCGACCGGCAATCGCGGCCATCGCCCCGGCGTCAAGGGCGGTTATTTCCCGGTACCGCCGGTGGATACCCTGCACGACCTGCGCGCCGCCATGTGCGATGCCATGACCAGCATGGGCCTGGTGGTGGAAGTGCATCACCACGAAGTCGCCACCGCCGGCCAATGCGAGATCGGCGTAGGGCCAAATACCCTGACCAAGAAGGCCGATGAAGTCCAGATCCTGAAGTACTGCGTCCACAACGTGGCCCACGCCTACGGCAAGACCGCGACCTTCATGCCCAAGCCGCTGGTCGGCGACAACGGCTCCGGGATGCACTGCCACCAGTCGCTGTCGAAGAACGGCAAGAACATCTTTACCGGCGACGTGTATGCAGGTCTGTCGGAAACGGCCCTGTTCTACATCGGCGGGGTCATCAAACACGCGCGCGCCATCAATGCGTTCAGCAACCCGGCCACAAATTCCTACAAGCGTCTGGTGCCCGGCTACGAAGCGCCGGTGATGCTTGCCTACTCCGCGCGCAACCGCTCTGCCTCGATCCGGATTCCGTTTGTCGCCAATCCCAAGGCGCGTCGCATTGAAGTACGCTTCCCGGACCCGGTAGCCAACCCTTACCTGGCCTTCACCGCACTGCTGATGGCCGGCCTCGACGGGATCAAGAACAAGATTCATCCCGGTGACGCCGCCGACAAGGACCTGTACGACCTGCCCCCCGAAGAAGCCAAGGCGATTCCCACCGTGTGCGGCTCGCTGGAGCAGGCGCTTGCGGCGCTCGACGCCGACCGCGCGTTCCTGACCGTCGGTGGCGTCATGGACGACGACATGATCGATGCCTACCTCGAGCTCAAGCAGATGGAAGTGGATCGCCTGCGCATGACCACCCACCCGGTGGAATTCGACATGTATTTCAGCGCCTGAGGTAGCAATCGACAGCAGTCATACAACGCTTGAAAAGGCCCGGCTACCCTGCCGGGCTTTTTTTTCGGACTATAATCAGGCTCGACCTCATCCTGTCCAAGCAGGGGGTACGGGACCATGACTCCTCACGCGCCAGCAGCCCCCGGGGTCGGACGCCGCCCCGACACCACCAATGCCCTGCGCCGGATCGCCATGATCTGTTGCGCGATTCTGAGTTGCACTACGCTCGCCGCCGGCGCTGATCAGACCATCTATCGTGTCATCGACGCGCAAGGGAAGGTGTCCTACACCGACATGCCACCCAAGGATGGCTCCGCCGAGCCGATCATCCTCAAGGAGGTAAACACGCAGCCCGCCATGGATACACGGAAGACCGATGCGCCCGCGGCGGAGTCGGCGGTAACCTACACGCGGAGTGAGATCACCAGCCCCGCCAACGACAGCACGATTCCGCCGGGGCAGCTCAACGTCGGGGTGCAGCTGCACCTGGAGCCCGCATTGCAACCCGGCCACAGGGTCCAGTTTTACCTTGACGATCAGCCCCAGGGGCCGGCGGCGGCCGCCACCGCCATCACGCTGGGCGACCTTTATCGGGGCAGCAGAACAATTTACGCAACCGTTGTCGACGCCAACGGCGCCCGGGTGGCGCAGAGCAACAGCGTAGTAATCCATGTCAAACGCCGCTCCGTGAAGAGGCCCTCCTCCCTGAACCGCTGACCCGCCGCATGCCGCACCGGCCTGGTGCGGTTGATTCAAACCAGGCACCTGCAATCGGGCACACGCCGCTGCCGCCTGAACGAGTTGCAATGAAATTGGCCCAATACTTGCTGTTTCGTAGGCTACCCGAGGTGGCCAAATGCCGATACCCCAGAGCATTCTCCAGCCGACACCCGAACCTCTGCTGTTGGACAACCTGAAAACCGCCGTCCTGGTGCTGGACGCGGACCTGCATGTCCAGTATTTGAACACGGCGGCGGAAACCCTGCTTGAAGCGAGCGCAAGCCGGTTGCGCGGCGCCCAGTTCGTCAGCTGTTTTGCCGAGCCCGAGCCTCGACGTGCGCTGCTGCGGCAAGCACTCGACGAGCAGCAGCCCTATACCGAGCGCACTGTCAAGCTGATGCTGGTCGATGGGCGCGAAATCACCGTGGATTACACTGTGTCACCCATTCAGCGCAAAGCGGAAGCACTGCTCCTGGTTGAAATGCTGCCCATGGACCGCAGTCTGCGGATCGGCCGGGAACGCGCTCTGCTGTCCGCGAACGACACCTCGCGCAACCTGATCCGCGGCTTGGCGCACGAGATCAAGAACCCGCTGGGCGGCATCCTGGGCGCCTCCCAGCTGCTGGCCCAGGAACTGGCCCGCGACGACCTGCGGGAATACACCGATATCATCATCGCCGAAACCGAACGGCTGCGGCAGTTGGTGGATCGCCTGCTCGGCCCCTCGCAGCCGGCTCAGCTGGCGGCGATCAACATCCACGAAATCACCGAGCGGGTAGCCGCCCTGGTCGAAGCCGAGACCAGCGGGCAATTGCGCATCCAGCGCGAATACGATCCCAGTATTCCAGACATCAACGCCGATCGCGGCAAGCTGATACAGGCAACGCTGAATCTGGTGCGCAATGCCATGCAGGCTGTCGAGGCCGCGGGGCGCATCGCCGACGGCAGTGCCTGCGTGATCCTGCGCACCCGCGTGGTCAATCATTTCACCATCGGCGGACACCAGCACCGCATCGTCTGTCGGCTCGATGTCATCGACAACGGTACGGGTGTGCCCGAGGAGATCAGCGACCGCATCTTCTATCCGATGGTCAGCGGGCGGCCCAACGGCACCGGCCTGGGCCTGCCCATTGCACAATCCGCCATTCAACTGCATCGAGGCCTCATTGAATGCGACAGCGCGCCGGGTCATACCCGGTTTTCGATTTACCTGCCCATCCAATCAACGCGCGGAGCGCTGCATGAAGCCGACAATCTGGATCGTTGACGACGACAAATCCATCCGCTGGGTAATGGAGCGCGCCCTCGAAAAAGCGGATATGACAGTGGAGTGCTTCGAGGATGCTCCAAGCGTTCTCAAGCGCCTGGATCGCGGCCTGCCCGATACCCTGATCAGCGACATTCGCATGCCCGGCATGAGTGGCCTGGAACTGCTCGACCGGTTGCGCCGGGAAAATCCCGCCATGCCGGTGATCATCACCACGGCTCACTCCGATCTCGACAGTGCCGTGGCGGCTTATCAGGGCGGCGCCTTCGAATACCTGCCCAAGCCGTTCAATATCGACGAGCTGGTCTCGGTGACCCGTCGCGCAATCGAATACGCGCGCGAGAAAAGCACGGCCGCAAAACCGATGGAAGCCGAAGTTTCCAAGGAAATCATCGGCGAGGCGCCGGCGATGCAGGAGGTGTTCCGCGCCATCGGTCGCCTCTCCCATTCGAACATCACGGTACTGATCAACGGTGAGTCAGGCACCGGCAAGGAGCTGGTCGCGCGGGCACTCCATCGCCACAGCCCGCGTCGGGAACAGCCGTTCATTGCGCTGAATATGGCGGCGATTCCCCATGATTTGATTGAATCGGAGCTGTTCGGCCACGAAAAGGGTGCCTTCACCGGAGCGGCCCAGCGCCGCGTGGGGCGCTTCGAGCAGGCCGATGGCGGCACTTTGTTCCTGGATGAAATCGGCGACATGCCGCCGGAAGCGCAAACCCGCCTGCTGCGCGTGCTGGCGGACCGCGAGTTCTACCGCGTCGGCGGCCACACCCCCGTCAAGGTCGACGTCCGGATCATCGCTGCGACCCACCAGAATCTCGAAATCCTGGTAGGCGAACACCGGTTTCGCGAGGACCTGTTCCATCGCCTGAACGTGATTCGCATCCATCTGCCGCGGCTGTCGGATCGTCGCGAAGACCTTCCGCAACTCATGCAGCACTTCTTCAAGACGTCTGCCGAGGAACTCAATGTCGAGCCCAAAATACTGTCCCAGGAAGCCTCTGCGTACCTGTGCAGCCTGCCCTGGCCGGGTAACGTGCGACAACTGGAGAACACCTGCCGCTGGCTGACGGTGATGGCGGCGGGGCGCGAGGTGCTTAAATCCGACCTCCCGCCCGAACTGCTTGCCGTCGATACGCCGAGCCCCCGTGCCGCGGGCGACTGGGAGCAGTCCCTGCGGCGCTGGATCGGCAGTCAGCTTGCCAGCGGGGCACGTGACATCCTGGCCACGGCGACTCCCGCGTTTGAGCGCGCCGCGATCGAGACCGCGCTCGAGTACACCGCCGGCCGCAAGCGCGATGCCGCCGAACTGCTGGGCTGGGGGCGCAACACACTGACCCGGAAAATACAGGAACTGGGAATTGCGGATGATCGTGACAGCGAGGCCTGACCAGGGGCGCCGGGGCCGATCAGGCCCTTCAGGGGTTTTGCGCTACGCGGCGGTTCCTTGCATTGCGCGCCGGGCGGCGGCCTGGCGGTACAGCCCGTCGAAATTGACCGGGGGCAGCAACAGGGGAGGAAACCCGCCGCGAAGCGCGGCGCTGTCCACCGCCTCGCGCGCATAGGGAAAGAGTACCGTCGGGCAATGAACATTCAGTACCTGGGCCAGCTCCGCCTCCTCCAGACCGGAAATCATGAACACGCCCGCCTGATGAATTTCGACCAGATACAGCGTCTGCTCCCCATCCTTCAGGGTGACCGTCAGGGTCAACATCACTTCATAGCGATCCTGTTCCAGCCGGCGCACCCCGACGCCCATTTCCTGAGCCGCCTGCGCCTGTCCTTGCCGCATGAGCACATCGGGGCCGGCGGGGGCTTCGAACGACATGTCCTTGATGTAGATCCGCTGAATGGCCATCTGGGGACCACGATCTGCGGCTGGGTTTCCGGTGCTGGCGTTACTGTCGGATGTCATGATTCGGGTTCTCCAGAAGTGTTGGGTGCGTTGGACGGGGCCAGTAGCGCGTCGAGCGCGCCCTCGCGCTCCAGGGCCAGCAGATCGGTAAACCCGCCGACGTGATAATCATCAATCCAGATTTGCGGGACCGTATCACGGCCACTGCGCTCTTCCACCTCGCGGCGCAAGGCCGAGTTCCGGTCGACCGCGATATCCTCGAATGCCACGCCGCGCTGGCGCAGGAACAGGCGCGCCCCCACACAGTAGGGGCAGATGCGGGTACCGTAGAGCACCACCGAGGGCATCAGGACACCACCGGCAGGCTCTGGCCCTGCCACTCGGCCATGCCACCGCGCAAACGCTGTACCTTGAATCCAGCGCGTCGCAAGGTGCGTCCCGCGCTCGCCGCCTGCTGCCCGAGCTTGTCGACAACAATGACGATGCGCTCGCGTGCGGACTCCAGTTCAGCCAGACGAGTATTGAGCTGGGCAAAGGGGATGTTGATCGCCAGATTGATATGCCCGGACTGATACTCTTTGGCATCGCGAATATCGACCAGAAGGGCCTCACCGTCGTTGAGCAGGCGCGTGACGTCATGCACCGACAACTGCTTGCCGGCCTTGAAGTGTTCCGTCACCGCGAACAGGTAGACTAGCGCCAGAAACAGGCTGACCAGAACCCACTGCTCGCTGATAAACACCAGTAAATTCGCCACCCGCAACCTCGTTACGCCGCCGTCGACTGAACGGCGGCGTAGTATACACAGGCGCTTCGCACCCCGCTGTCTCGGTCAACGCCGCCTGGCCAAATAGTTTTTCCGATCCCGAGCCAGTACCATGATGCCCTTTTCCACCATCCCCCACAGGGCGGTATCGCGCAGATGGACAATGGCAAACGCCCCACTGTTTTGCTGATCCTGGACGGCTGGGGGCACAGTGAAGCCAGCGACCATAACGCGCTCCGCGCGGCGCGCATCCCCGTCTGGAACGGGCTCTGGGCGCGATGCCCCCATACCCTGGTTTCGGGCTCCGGTCTCGACGTCGGGTTGCCCGACGGCCAGATGGGCAACTCGGAAGTCGGCCACATGACGCTGGGCTCAGGTCGGGTTTTGTACCAGAACTTCACGCGCATCAATGCCGCGCTCGCCAGCGGCGAGTTCGACGCCAACCCGGTCTACGGCGCGGCGATCGAGCGCGCCATCGCGGCAGGCGGCGCGGTGCATGTGCTGGGACTGCTGTCTCCGGGAGGCGTCCACAGCCACGAAGAGCATCTCCGGGCCGCTGTCGCGCTGGCGGCAAAACGCGGCGCGCGGCGCGTGTATCTGCACGCCTTTCTGGACGGTCGGGACACGCCGCCGCGCAGTGCAGAAGCATCCCTGCAACGCACGCAAGAGGTATTTGCCACCCTGCGTTGCGGGCGCATCGCGTCGATCTGCGGTCGCTACTACGCCATGGATCGGGACAATCGCTGGGATCGCACCGAGCGCGCCTACGACATGCTGACCGCGGCAACGGCGCCGTTTCGGGAAGCCGATCCGATCAGCGCACTGCGCGCCGCCTATGCGCGCGGCGAAAACGACGAATTCGTGCAGCCGACCCTGGTACAAGGCCCCGATGAAGCGGCGGCGCCGATTCGCACGGGCGACGCGGTGATCTTCATGAACTTCCGGCCCGACCGCGCGCGCCAGCTTACCCGGGCGCTGGTCGAACCGGATTTTGCCGGATTCAAGCGCAAGCAGTGGCCAAAGGTGAGCGATTTTGTCACCACCACCGAGTACGAAGCGGGCCTGCCGGTGCACTGTGCCTTTCCGCCGGTGTCTCTCACCAACTCTCTTGGCGAATATCTGGCGAACCTGGGGAAAACCCAGCTCCGCATCGCCGAGACCGAGAAATACGCCCATGTGACCTTCTTTTTCAGTGGCGGTCGCGAAGCCTGCTATCCCGGGGAGGAGCGCATCCTGATTCCGTCGCCCCAGGTGGCGACCTACGATCTCAAACCCGAAATGAGCGCGTTCGAGGTTACCGACAGGCTGGTCGAAGCCATCTCCGAACGCCGTTTTGACTTGATCGTGTGCAATTTCGCCAACGGCGACATGGTCGGCCACACGGGGATCTTTGCCGCCGCCGTACGAGCCGCAGAGGCCGTCGACATCTGCATCGGGCGCATTGTCGCCGCACTGGAGACGGTCCAGGGCCAATGCCTGATCACCGCCGATCACGGCAACCTGGAGCTGATGGAGGAAAACGGCCAGCCGCTTACCTCCCACACCACGCTGCCGGTGCCCCTGGTCTATGTCGGTCCCCGGAACATCGCCCTGGCCGCAGGCGGCACGCTGGCCGATGTCGCACCGACCCTGCTGGCGCTGATGGATCTCCCGCCACCGATGGAAATGACTGGCCACTCGCTGCTGGTCGCGGATTCCGGCGAGCCCCGGAGCGCGCGAGCGCGGGGGTGAAACGCGTTGCGCTCGCCTGGTGCCTTGCCGGCCTCGCCGCGGGTGCGGGCGCCGGGGACGATGCCGGCAAATTGCAGAAACTGCGCGGCGAGATCGGCGCTCGCGAGCAACGCGTTCAACAAACCGACGTCGAGCGGGCCGCGCTGGAGGACCAACTCCAGAACGCCGAGACCAGTCTGGCCGAGTTGCGCGAGCGCCACACCCGCCTCGCCCAGCGCGTCGCCGCCGGGGAGACGGAACTGAGCGCCCTGGGCAAGCAGCGGGAGGCGCTCCAGCAGACCGCGACACAACAGTTACAGCGCCTCGCCGCCGACGCCGCGCTGGCTTACCGGCTCGGGCGCAGTGAACCCCTGAAAATGCTGCTCAACATGGAGGATCCCCAGCAGGCTCACCGCATGACGGCCTATTACGGTCGTTTCCTTGCCGCGCGCGCCGGGCAGCTCACGCGCTACCAGACCAGCCTTCAGGAACTTGACGCCGCCACCGCCGCCGTCACGGCGCGCCAGGTGCGGCTGGAGGCCGACCGCGTTGCCCTGAACGATGTCCTGCGTCAGCAGCAAACACAGCAGGCAGGACGGCGCGAGGCCATGGCGGCACTCGCGCGCGACCTGAAGGATGAACGCGCACGGCTGGCGCAGCTGAAAGCCGAGGAACGGCGTCTGCGAGAGGTACTCGACGAGCTGGCCCGCGGCACCAATCCGGACAGCGACGGTCCCTTTGCGAAGCAGGCCGGGAAGCTGCCGTGGCCGGTAAATGGCAAGCCGCGCAATCGTTTCGGAGCCAGTCGTGCCAGTGCATTACCCTGGACCGGCTGGATGATCGACGTCCAGGAGGGCAGTGAAGTCCACGCCATCCACGCCGGCACCGTGGTGTTCGCGGACTATCTGCGCGGTCAAGGACAGCTCCTCATCGTCGATCACGGAGGTGGTTATCTCAGCCTGTATGCGCACAATCAGGCCCTGCTCAAGGGTGCCGGTGCGCGGGTACAGGGCGGCGAGGTGATTGCCCGCGCCGGATCGAGCGGCGGCCTGGAGCGCAGTGCGCTCTATTTCGAGATCCGGCATGGCGGAAAAACCCTGGACCCGGCAGCCTGGCTGCGCAAGCGGAGTTAACCGGCCGCCCGACTCCACCCATCACCGCTACCGGGCATGACACACTGTTATGATTGCCGCGCGAAGCCGCTCAGTGCTGACCGACCGAGCGGTGCGCCTTGCCGGATTTCCGTACCGAGGACCCCGATGTCATGAAATTGCGCCAGCTGATCCTCCCCTGTCTGTGGGGCGCTGCGGCCTGCGCCTTCGCCGCCGAATCCGGCGACGCCCCCGCCCGGCTGCCCCTCGATGAACTGCAGCTCTTTGCTCAGGTATTCGACCAGGTGCGCAACGCCTACGTCGAGGAAATCGACGACCGCGTACTGCTGCAGAAAGCCGTGACCGGGCTGCTCGGACAGCTCGACCCACATTCCGCCTTTCTCGAAGCCGAGCCCTACACTGAGCTGAAAGAGCACACTACCGGCGAATTCGGAGGCATCGGTGTCGAATTGGGGCTCGACCGCGGTTATGTGAGCGTGATCTCGCCCATCGACGACACGCCGGCCGCGCGCGCCGGGTTGCAGCCGGGGGATCTGATCCTGCAACTGGACGACCGCTCCACCCAGGGCATGAGCCTGGAGGAAGCGATCTCCCTGATGCGCGGTGCCAAGGGCAGCGCCCTCAAACTCACCATAGGGCGGGAAGGGGCGACCGAACCCCTGGTGCTGACGATCACGCGCGACACGATCACCATCAAGAGTGTCCGCCAGGAGATGCTGGAGCCGGATTTCGCGTATCTGCGCATCGCACAATTCCAGGAGCAAACCGGCGCGCAATTCACCCGCGCCATAGCCGAACTGCGCAAACAGGCGCCCGCGCTCAAGGGCGTGGTAATTGATTTGCGCAACAACCCGGGGGGGCTGCTGCCGGCATCGATAGAGGTGGCCGATGCGCTGCTCGACAGCGGCCTTATCGTTTATACCGAGGGTCGCATCGCATCCGCCAACACCCGGGTCATGGCGACCCCTGGCGATGCCCTGGCGGGGATTCCGCTCGCGGTATTGATTAACGAAGGTACCGCATCAGCCGCGGAGATCGTCGCCGGGGCACTCAAGGATCACCGTCGCGCCCTGATCGTCGGTACCAAGAGCTTTGGCAAGGGTTCCGTACAAACGGTGCTGCCGCTGCGGGACGGGCGCGCGATCAAACTGACCACGGCACGCTACTTCACGCCCAGCGGCAACTCCATCCAGGCCGACGGGATCCAGCCCGATGTGGAGGTACGCCGCGCCGAGGTGCGCGAACTCGAACCCGGCTTCGTGATCAAGGAGTCAAACCTTGAGGGACACCTGGAAAGCGGCACCAAACAGCCGTCGTCGAAAGATGACACTGATTCCGGAAAACCCGTCGATAATCAGCTCCATGAAGCCGTCAACCTGCTCAAGGCGCTGGCGCTGTTCAGCCGACCGGCGGACCCGCTGGCGGACCAGTGAGCTTGCAACACCGCGCCGGGTTGCTGTACAAAGAGACGAGCGCATGGAACGCGGTCATCGTCAGACGGAGATCACCTCCAGATCGTGCGGAGTGACGGCAGTATTTGACGAAAGTCTTTTGCTACCGCTGTTCGCAAACGACCGGGCAGGGACGCGGGATGCACCGCAACCAACTCGTGCCGCGGCAATACGCAGCACCCACACGATACAGGCAATGGCTATGGCTACGACCGAGGCTCTGGCCCCACAGGTTTCACACCTGCCGCGCGCCGGCGAGCAGGCCGTGCCCGAGGTAATCACCGCCCGCAACAGCCGGCTTTTCCAGGGTTCTGGCGGCTGGTACTTCAGCACGCGTGAAAAGGTCACCCTGGGCCCGTTTCCGGCACCCGAGAGCGCCGAAGCGGCGGTGGCGGATTTTATGATGTTTATCAAAAGTGCACCGCCACGGGTGATCAATGTGTTCAAAGGCGGGCTGCGACCACCGCCGGCGTCCGGGTCTGCGGCTTCCTACGGCTGACTTGGCCGTCACCCGGTGCGCTCGCTGGATTCGCGGGCGGCCGACAAACTGCGGGATCGCCACCTGCATCGGCATCTGACGCTCGGTTCCGCCCCGTTGTTTTGTCTGTCCCGGCGCGCCTTGCGGCACTCTCCGGCACTCAGCGCACAGGTACGCCCTGCGCCGCCATGAACGCCTTGGCCTCCGCGACGCTGTACTCCCCGAAGTGAAAGATGCTCGCGGCCAGTACCGCGTCCGCGCCACCCTGCTGTACGCCGTCCACCAGATGCTGGAGGTTGCCCACCCCCCCGGACGCAATCACCGGCACGTCCACGGCGTCGCTGACTGCGCGCGTCAATTCCAGATCGAAGCCATCGCGGGTGCCGTCGCGGTCCATGCTGGTCAGCAGGATTTCGCCAGCACCGAGCGCCGCCACCCGCCGCGCCCAGGCCACGGCATCGATGCCGGTTCCCCGTCGCCCGCCGTGGGTGAAGACCTCCCAGCGCGGCGCTTCGCCCGGAGCGCTGACCCGTTTGGCATCAATGGCGACCACAATGCACTGGCTGCCGAAGCGCGCCGCCGCCAGCCGCACGAATTCAGGGTCATTCACCGCTGCCGAGTTGATGCCCACCTTGTCGGCGCCCGCCCGCAGCAGGGCCTTGATGTCGTCGAGCGTGCGGACCCCGCCGCCGACGGTCAGGGGGATGAACACCGCCGCCGCCATGCGGGCGACCGTATCGAGAGTGGTGTCGCGGCCTTCGTGGCTCGCCGTGATATCGAGAAACGTGATCTCATCGGCGCCGGCCGCGTCATAGCGCCGCGCCACTTCGACCGGATCGCCCGCATCGCGAATATCGACGAAGCGCACGCCCTTCACCACCCGCCCGGCGTCCACGTCGAGGCAGGGGATGATGCGTCTGGCAAGCTTGGTCATGATGGAATCTCGATTGGACTGGATGGGTTGCAACGGATTACTTGACCGGCATCCGCGGATCAGTATTTCTGCCGCAGAATCATGAGGCCACCTTCTTCGGTCATCTCGACCTTGGCCAGAAAGCTGTTGCCGAGCAGTACCGACGCGGGATAGGCCCCGGTGACGACGGTGGCAGGAATCCGATGCAAGGTGATCGGCCCGATACTGACCGTCGCCAGCGTCAACTCGCGGGATTCGGCCACCCCGCTCGCGGTACTGGTCATGCCCCGGCGTCCTTCGCGCCACTTCAAACCGAGGCGCTCGGCATCCACGCTGCTCATGGCAATGGTGGTGGCGCCGGTGTCGACCATGAAGCGCACACTGTGCCCGTTGATGCTGCCGCCCACGAAATGATGGCCTTGTTCGCCGCGCGGAATCCTCACTTCGGCAAATTCCGCCTCTGCATAACTGGCCGCGATGCGTTGCGACAAGGCCAGCGGGACACGCTTGCCGTCCATTTCCAGTACCGCCCCTTTGCTGTCGCTCGCTATCAGTCTTACCCCTTCAGGCGCCGTTTCGCCGACCTTCAGCAGTCGCTGAACACCGTTGATATCGAGCATCGCCCGATCCTTGAACAGGGCGATTGCCTGCACCTCGGGCCCCGCCATCGCGCCGGCGCTCGCCAGCACCAGACACAAGCCCGCAAGCCATCGCCTCACAGTGCAGCTCCCGCCATGCGCAACATCAGACCGGCAAACAACCCCGCCACCAGATCGTCCGCCATGATGCCCAGGCCACCTTTCCAACGCCGATCGAACCAGGCGATCGGCCAAGGTTTCACGATATCGAAAATCCGGAACAGCACAAAGCCTGCGACCCACCAGCCGAGCCCGGCAGGCGCCAAGCACAGCGTCAGCCAGAGTCCCGCAAACTCGTCCCAGACGATGCCAGGATGATCGGGGGCGTCCAGTCTCCGGGCCGCGACGCCGCAGATGGCAATACCGGCGGCGACTACCGACCCCAGCAACCACCACAGCGCCGACGTGGGCAGCGTGAACGGCAAGCAGGTGAATCCGGCGGCGAGCGCAAGCGCGACGAGGGAACCCGCCGTCCCCGGTGCGCGCGGGGCCAGGCCGCTGCCAAACCCGAAGGCCAGCAGTAGCACCGGTTCGCGCAGCAACCGGGAAAATGACGGCAGGGGTGCGGTCGCTTTCAAAAGTGACGATATCCGCCGCCGTTCACTGCAACGTTTTGCCCCGCACCATCCCGGACGCTGACGCCGGCGCCGGACACCAGGTGCCCTAGGGGCAGGGCCCGCAGGTGTCCGGCGCGGACGGCCTCTTCCAGGGCCGCGAGCCGCGCGGGCGGCACCGTGAAACAGAGTTCGTAATCGTCACCCCCGCCCAGCGCCCAATCCCGTGCCTGCTCGGCGCCAAACCGGGCCACCGCTGCCGCGCACAAGGGTAATCTCGCCAGCTCCAGCTCGGCGCCGACGCCGCTGGCACGCGCCAAGTGACCGAGATCAGCGACCAGGCCATCCGAAATATCGATCGCCGCCGAGGCGATGCCACGCAGCGCCACGCCTTCCCGCAACCGGGGCTCGGGGTACCAGTAGCGCGCGTTCAGGGTGGCGTCGGCAGCGGAGCACTTGCCCGTATCCATCATGTCCGCCAGTGCGGCTGCCGCCCCGCCCAGCTCGCCGGTGACGAACACCCTATCTCCCGCGCTGGCCCCGGAGCGTCGCAACGCGGCATTCGCCGGCACCTGACCCAGGGCGGTGATGGTCACGGAGAGCGGCCCGCGCGTGGTATCGCCGCCCACCAGCGCGCAATCGTGGACATCGGCCACCGCGAAGAGTCCCGCGCTGAACGCGCGCAACCAGTCGTCTTCGGCGGTGGGCAACGTCAGCGCGAGCAAGAACCAGCGCGGCACGGCACCCATCGCCGCCAGATCGCTGAGGTTCACGCGCAAGGCGCGCTGCGCTACATCAAATGCCGGTGCCATCGCCGGGAAGTGGATGTCCGCCACCAGCGTGTCCGTGGTCACGGCCAGTACGCCGGCGACCGGATCGAGCAGCGCGCAATCGTCGCCGATACCGGCCAGTACGCCGGCGGCGGGCGTCACGGGCCGGCGGAAGAAGGTCTCGATCAGGCTGAATTCATCGATCGGCATCGGACGGGATGTCAGCGCGCGTGGGCGGCAATCTCGAGCTGGCGGCTGCCCGCCGCCACCTTGTCGAGGATGCTGTTGACGTACTTGTGGGCATCGGTAGGTCCAAAAGCCTTGGCGAGGTTGATGCCCTCGTTGATGGCGACCCGATAGGGCACGTCGATGCGATGCAGCAGCTCGTAGGTGCCGAGCCGCAGCAGCGCCCGCGAGACCGGATCGAGTTCGTCCAGCGCCCGATCCAGATATTTCCCGTAACAGGCATCGAGTTCATCGACCGTGGCGGCAATGCCGTGGAGGAGCTCGCGGAAAAACTCGACATCCACCTTGCGCATGTCGTTGTCCGCAAAGAACTGCGCCTCGATGACATGGAGGTCGGCACCCGCCAGCTGCCACTGGTAGAGCGCCTGCACCAGCAGGTGGCGGGCTTTCTTACGGTTCGACGGCAGCGCTGCCACGGATTGCCTCACAGTTGCCGGAACAGCGAAACCATCTCCAGCGCCGTCAGCGCCGCCTCTTCACCCTTGTTGCCCGAATCGTCGCCGGAGCGGGCGCGCGCCTGGGCCTCATCGTCGGTGGTGAGCAGGCCGAACGCGACGGGAATACCCGTTGTCAGCGCAACCTCGCCGATGCCGCGGGTGGTTTCCGCGCAGACGTATTCGAAATGGGGCGTGCCGCCGCGGATCACGGCGCCCAGCGCGATGATCGCGTCGAACCGGCCGGTCTCGGCCAGCTTGCGCGCCGCCAGCGGCAATTCGAAAGCGCCGGGCACCCGGTAGACCTGGACATCCGCGTCCGGCACCTGGTGCCGTTGCAGTGCGCGCTGCGCGCCGCGCAGCAGGCTCTCGGTGATTCCGCCATTCCAGCGCGCCACCACAATGGCGAAGCGGGCATCGGCTGGCGTGAAGCTGCCCTCGACGGGTCTGGATTCACTCATGGATCAATTCCTCGGGATCAGGGGCATTCCACATAATCGACCACTTCCAGATCGAACCCGGAAATGGCGTTGAACCGGAACGGCGCGCTCATCACCCGGATTTTCTGGGCACCCAGGTCGCGCAGGATCTGCGAGCCCGCACCGATCTGGAGATACACGGTTTCCGACGCCTTGATCGGCCGCGTGCGGCTCTCGAACAGGGACTCAAGCTCTTCTTCCACCTGCGCCGCGGTCTCTTCCTGCTGGATCACCACGATGATTCCCCGCCCTTCTTCCTGGACCTTCCGCATGGCCTTGGCAATGGTCCAACTGGGGAACTGTCCGGGACGCTCGATGGCAAAGATGTCGCGCGTGCAGCTGGGCAGATGGACGCGCACCGGCACCGCTACCGCGGGATCGATCTCGCCTTTCACCAGCGCGAAATGGAGCTTCTTGCGCGCCGTGTCCATGTAGGTATGCAGGCAGAATTCGCCGTAGGCGGTCTGGATGGTACGCGCGCGCAGGTGCTCGATGGTCTTCTCGTTGAGCATGCGGTAGTGAATGAGATCGGCGATGGTGCCGATCTTGAGCCCGTGCTTCTCCGCAAAGGTCTCGAGATCCGGGCGTCGGGCCATGGTGCCGTCGTCGTTCATGATCTCGACGATCACTGCGGCGGGCTCGCAGCCGGCGAGGCGCGCCAGATCGCAACCGGCTTCGGTGTGGCCGGCGCGGCTCAGCACGCCGCCGGGCTGGGCCTTGAGGGGAAAGATGTGCCCGGGCTGCACGATGTCGTCGGGACCGGCGTTCTTGGCCACCGCCACCTGCACCGTGCGGGCGCGGTCGGCGGCGGAAATGCCGGTGGTTACGCCTTCAGCGGCCTCGATGGACACGGTGAAGTTGGTGCCGTGGCTGGCCTTGTTGGCATCCACCATCAGGGGCAGGGCGAGCTGTCGGCAGCGCTGCTCGGTCAGGGTCAGACAGATCAGACCGCGCGCATGGGTGGCCATGAAGTTGATGTCGGCAGCGGTGATCTTTTCCGCCGCGATCACCAGATCGCCTTCGTTTTCGCGATCCTCATCGTCCATCAGGATCACCATCCGGCCCTGCCGGATGTCTTCCACCAACTCGTCGATCGTGTGCAACGGCATCTTGATTCAACCCCTGTTCAAACGGTCATTCGGGAGCGCGCCGGAGCCACCGTCGCCGGCACCCCACAGCAGGCGCTCGAGATAGCGGGCGATCACGTCCACTTCGAGGTTCACCCGGGTGCCGGGCTGGTAGTCGCCGATAATGGTGTGGGCCAGCGTGTGCGGCACGATGTTGATCTCGAATTCCTCGCCGTCCACGACATTGACCGTGAGGCTGGTGCCGTCAATGGTGATGGAACCCTTGTGGGCAATATAGCGCGCCAGCCCGGCCGGCGCGCGGAGCCGAAACCGCTCCGAGCGCGCGTCGCTGTGGCGCGCGATCACCTCGCCGACACCGTCCACATGGCCTGACACCATATGTCCGCCCATGCGCTTGTCCGGTGTCAGGGCCTGCTCCAGATTGACCGGCGTGCCCGCAACCCATTGCCCCGCCGTGGTGTGGTCGAGGGTTTCGACCGACACATCGGCCGCAAAACTGTCGCCCCGCAGCTCCACCACAGTGAGGCACACGCCGTTGACGGCGATGCTGTCGCCCAGACGGGCAGCGCCAAGCTCCAGTCCGGCGGCCCTGATGAGCAGGCGCACGTCACCGCCGCGCCGCTCGGTCCCGGCAACGGCGCCCAAGGCTTCAATGATCCCGGTAAACATTCAGCTTTTCCTCTTGGGCAGGGCGGTAATGCGCCAGTCGTCGCCCACCGCCCGCACGTCGGTTACGGTCAGATCAATCGCTTCCGCCAGGCGCGTGAACGGTAGCGCCGCCAGCGGCCAGCCCAAGCTGCCGAGCAGCTTGGGCGCCACATACAACACCAGTTCATCCACCAGACCGGCGCTCAGGAACGCTCCCGCCAACCGGGCACCGGCCTCGACCAGCACATCGTGGCACTGCCGGCCACCCAGATGCCGCACCAGGGCGTCGAGGTCCACCCGGCCGTCGGCATCGGGCAGCGCGATCACCTGCGCACCGGGAACATTCCGGACGGCGCCCGCGGTCGCGATCAGCACATCGCCCGGCTCGCGCAGAATGCGCAGGTCGTCCCGCGTGCGGAGGTGGCTATCCACCACCACCCGCAACGGCTGTTCAATCGGCACGGCGTAACCCTCGGGCAATTCGAGCTCCCCGCCCCGCACGGTCAACGCGGGGTCGTCGGCGAGCACCGTGCCGATACCGGTGACGATCGCGCCGCTGGCTGCGCGCAGGCGCTGGACATCGCGCCGTGCCGCCGCTCCGGTAATCCAGCGGCTCTCGCCGCTCGCCATGGCGGTGCGGCCGTCGAGACTGGCCGCTATTTTGAGCGTGACCCGGGGCAGGCCGCGCTCACAGTTCGCAAAAAACCCGGGATTGAGCGCTCGGCACTCGGCTTCCAGCACGGGTCCATCCACCATCAGGCCCGCACTCAGCAGTGCTTGCACGCCCCCGGAAGCGACCCGGTGGGGATCGCGCGCGCCATAGACCACGCGCGCGACGCCGGCGGCGCTCAGCGCCCGGGTACAGGGCGGGGTCCGGCCCTGGTGATTGCAGGGCTCCAGCGACACATAAGCGGTCGCACCCCACGCCTGATCGCCCGCTGCCGCCAGCGCCACTACCTCGGCGTGGTCGCCGCCCGCACGCTGGTGCCAGCCCTCGCCGACCACGGCGCCATCGCGGACGATGACGCAACCCACGCGTGGATTCGGTCGCGTGCTGTACCAGCCTCGCCGCGCCAGACCCAGGGCACGCGCCATGAAGGCGGCATCGCTGTACTCAGTCATCGGCGCCGGCTCCGGCCGGTGCGCTCTCGCGCTCCAGACGGTCCAGTTCCGCGCGAAACTCGCTCAGGTCCTGAAAGCGGCGATAGACCGACGCAAACCGGACGAAGGCGACATCGTCGAGTCCCCGCAACTGCGCCATCACTTTTTCGCCGATGACGCGCGACGGCACTTCCCGCTCGCCGGCGCTTTGCAGCTCGCGCTTGATGGCGCTGACCGCCGCCTCCACGGCTTCGACGCCGACCGGCCGCTTCTCCAGCGAACGCTGCAGGCCGGCGCGCAGTTTGTTCTCATCGAAGGGCTCGCGGGAGTCGTCGCGCTTGATCACCCGAGGCATCAGCAGTTCCGCCACCTCGAAGGTGGTGAAGCGTTCCCGGCAGGTGGCACACTCGCGGCGGCGGCGAATCTGGTCGCCACCAGCCACCAGTCGGGAATCGACCACGCGGGTGTCATCAGCGCCGCAGAAGGGACAGTGCATCGAAAGGACGTGGCGCGACCGGGGAGCGGCCTAGTCTAGCACGGCCTCCGCGCGACGCTGCCGCTGCCCGTCAACCATAGACCGGGAAGCGATCGCAGATCGCCTGTACCTTGGCGCGGGTGTCGGCGATCACGGGCTCCGCCGCACCGCTTTCCAGGCCGGCCAGAATGTCGCAGATCCAGTGGGTCAATTCGACGCTTTCCGCCTCGCGGAAACCCCGGGTGGTGATCGCCGGCGTGCCCACCCGCAGGCCGCTGGTGACGAACGGTGAACGGGGGTCACCGGGTACCGCGTTCTTGTTGACCGTGATGTGGGCTTCGCCGAGGGCGGCATCCGCATCCTTGCCGGTATAGTTCTTGCCGATCAGGTCGACCAGCATCAGGTGGTTGTCGGTGCCCCCGGACACGATGCGGATGCCCCGCTCGATAAAAGTCGCGGCCATGGCGCGGGCGTTGGAAACCACCTGGCGCTGATAGACTTTGAAATCGTCGCTCATCGCTTCCTTGAAGCACACCGCCTTGGCGGCGATGACATGCATCAGCGGCCCCCCCTGCTGGCCCGGGAACACGGCGGAGTCGAGTTTCTTCTCGATGTCGGCGTTGGCGCGCGCGAGGATGAGCCCGCCGCGGGGGCCGCGCAGGGTCTTGTGGGTAGTCGAGGTCACGACATCCGCGATGGGCACCGGACTGGGATAACAGCCCGCGGCCACCAGGCCGGCCACGTGGGCCATGTCCACCATCAGCCAGGCGCCGACCCGATCGGCTATCGCACGAAACCGCTGCCAGTCCATCACCCGCGAATAGGCGGAAAATCCGGCGACGATCATTTTGGGCTTGTGCTCGCGCGCCAGCGCTTCGACCTGGTCGTAATCGACCTCGCCGGTGGCGGGATTCAGGCCGTACTGCACGGCGTGATAGGTTTTACCCGAAAAATTCGGTTTGGCGCCATGGGTGAGGTGCCCGCCATCGGCCAGGCTCATGCCGAGGATGGTATCGCCGGGCTGGCACAGCGCCTGATAGACCGCCGCGTTGGCCTGGGATCCGGAGTGCGGTTGCACATTGGCGTAGTCGGCGTCAAACAGTTGCCGGACGCGCGCGATCGCCAGTTCCTCGGCGCGATCCACATATTCGCAGCCACCGTAGTAACGCTTGCCCGGATAGCCTTCGGCGTACTTGTTGGTGAGCACGCTGCCCTGCGCCTGCATCACCAGCGGACTGGCGTAGTTCTCCGAGGCGATGAGCTCGATGTGATCTTCCTGGCGACGTGCCTCGGCGGCGATTGCCGCGGCAAGTTCGGGGTCGAAATGCTGGAGGGAGAGGTCTTTGTCAAACATGGGGCGCTCGGCTGGCAACAGCGAGCGCGGATTTTACACGAGCCGTACCGGAGCGCCTATTGCGCGGCACTGCCGGGGATTGCCACGGCGGTCCGCTCAACCGAGTCCGTAGCTGTCGCGCCGCGCCAGCAGTGCCTGTACATCCACAGCCATGCGCAGCACGTCGTGGAGTTTGCCGGCACGATCCTTCACTTCGTTCTCATGGAGCGCTTCGGGCCGGAAGCCCAGCTCCTGAAACAGCGAGCGGGCAGAGGTCTGATCCAGGGTCATGCGGGCAATGACTTTTTCGACACCGCGATTCACTGCCAGGGCAAACACTTCGCGGATCATGGCGCGGCCCAAACCGGTCTCGCGGAAATCCGGATGCACCAGGACACGCAGTTCGGCCAGATGCCGGCTCCAGTCGAGGTCGTTGAGACTCAGCATGCCGTACCCGGCCATGCGCCCGTCGATCTCGGCGATCACCACCAGTGCGAGACCCTGATCGACTTCCTCCAGCCAGTGCGCCACCGTCTCGGGCTTGGTGATGTCTCGGCGCAGAAACATCAGATCATGGGCCGGCAGGGAGCGGGCGAACACCAGCACTTCTTCCGCATCGCCGTGCGCCAACGGTCGCAACAGGGCGGTGGTGGCGCGCAACCGCACAGTTTTCGGGTAGGTATCCAAGACGAATCTCCTCAGGTGCAGCGCTCTGACAGCCAGCCGGACAGTTGCGGCCAGAGCCGGTAAACGGCGTTGCCGCCCGCGATCAGGCTCACATGCCCGCCCTTCAACACAATCTCTTTTTTGTCGGCACTCGAAACCAGATCGAGAATGCCCTTGGACGCACCCGCCGGTACGATATGGTCGTGCTGCGCCGCGATGTGCAGGAAAGGCACCCGGATGCTCCCCAGATCGACACGCTGCCCCTTGACCTCCATCTGGCTCTTGAGAAATTTGTTGTCGCGCATGAAATCCTTGAACAGCTGTTTCGCCATGGCCCCGGCCATGGGGATGTGATCCGCGGACCAGCGCTCGAACCGGTAATGCGCTTCGACGAACCGGTCGTCCTCCACATGGTCCAGCATGCCCATGCGACCCGCCGTCTTCTGCAATGGGCGCAGCGCCTGGATCATGGCGTCGACCATTTGCGCGGGCACATTGCCCAGCTGATCGACCAAAGCGTCGATATCGAAGCTCTCGCTCTCCGCCCAGGCCTTGTACAGCTTCATGCCGTTGGTATCCACCGGCGTGGTAAAGCAGGCGAGTGCGCGCACCTGCCCGGGCCGCGCGAGCGCCGTGTGCATCATGGCGAGCACGCCGCCGAGGCAATAGCCAACCAGGCTCACTTCTTCCTCGCCGCTGTCGTCATGCACCTTTTCGAGACACTCGGGGAGCACCTCGCCCACATAGTGGTCAAGATTGAAGTGGCGATGCTCCTGGCGCGGGATGCCCCAGTCGATCAGGTAGACATCGAAGCCCTGGTCGACCAGATACTCGACCAGGCTCTGTCCCGGCGCGAGATCCATGATGTAGTAACGGCTGACCAGCGACATCACCAGCACAATCGGGACTCGGTAAATTTCGTCGCAGATCGGTGTGTAGTGATAGAGCTTGGTGGTACCCCGGGAGTGGATGATGTCCTTGGGCGTGGACCCGAAGTCCATCGCGATGTCTTCGAGCGTCTTGAGGCCCGCAATATTGCGCGACAACACGCGCTCCAGCGCTTCGCGAATCCTGGCCTGTTGGGCGCTGGTCCCGTCGGTACCCGGCATGACTCCATCTCCCGGCGTTTTCCGCCGTGTGTGTGCGATCCACGACTTCGCTGCAATACTTCGTTGCTTTCCGCCAATACGCTATTGCGAGCGCCCAGTAAGCGCTTTTACCTGACGCCCTTTACACTTCGTTTACAACGGCATCTTATTTGCGAATTCAAACCTACAACTTTTGTGCCAGGACTGCTGCAGTCATGGTTCTGCCAGCGCGGTCAGTGTTTCTGGCTCCCACCGGGGGGCGTCACTTCGCTTGCCGATGGCGGTTTGCGCGTGCGCTTGACGGCGGGACGCTCGGCCGTCGCATCCACCATGGTTTTGCTGGCCAGGGCGCGGCGCAACTGGGCGATCTCGGCCGTCAGGCCGGCGAGTCCGTCCTCGACTTCGCCCAGGCGGTCGCGCACATCCAGGATGTCGCCGCGCGAAGGCATGTTGAAAGCAGCCAACTGTTGGCCGATCAGCTCGGAAATCATGTGCTGGGCGTGCAGCCATTCCTGAAACAGGTGCCCGAACGTCTTGCCGAACTTCTCGTCCGCCATGGCGTCCGTCAGCATCTCGCTCCATTGCTTTTCCGACTTCTGATACCACTCGCGCCACATCCGCATGGGTTCCAGCAGGCGGTCTTCCCGTTTGTCGCTCATGTTTTATCTCCTGACTTGGGTTTTCCGGTTCGTGAGCGGCGCACTGCGGCCGGAGGAGGGGGCGCAGCCTCACCTCGGGTCGTGCGCCCACTCGGTCGGTCGGAGGCGCCGATAAAGGCGTCGAGTGTCCTGCGGTGAAAATCGAGCAGCGTCATCCAGTTGTCAAGGAAGAGCTTGCCGGCAAGGGTGAGACTGTACATGCGTCGGGCCGGACCACCCGCGGAGGTGTCCCACAGCGAGGAAATCAGTCCAAGACTTTCCATCTGCCGCAACGTGCGGTAGAGCGAGCCGGTGTTGTAGCGCCCGAATCCGGCGTCTTCCAGGCGCTGCGCGAGCTCATAACCATAGCCCGACCAGTCCTTGAGCATCGCCAGCAAATGCGCGGTCAGCATTTCCCCGGGAAGTCGCGGTCCATTGCCTTCGCTATCCGGTCCCGGCGGATTGTTTTTGGAACTCGATGCCATGGTGATCTCGTCAGCTAAATTCAGGTTGACATTTAAGTGCACTATGCATATAAGTGTCAATACGAGCGGAGCTTGTCGATTGGTCCGCTCACCACCCAAGCGGTTTTATTCTTACGGGAGAATGCCATGAGCGACACCGCCACTGCTACCAAAGCCACAGGAACCAAAGCAAAATCGAAACCGGCCAGCACGGAAATGCAGCGTTTTCTTGACGCCCTCACCGCGAACCAGTCCTTGATGTGGGAAGCGATGGAAAGCGCGCGTAAACGCGGCATCCGCATCAACAACGTATTGGCAGCAACCTTTGCCGAGAGCCAGCAAGACCTCACCGGCCTGGCCTGTACGCTGGCCCTGTCCCCCAGGGACTACAAGGGCAATTTCACCGCAACTATCGAATCCCTGACCAGATCGCAAAGCCGGGCCATGGATTTGTTCAAGGCGCTGTTGTCCGAGCAAGCCCAGAGTCGGGACGCTACCCGCAAGATTGCCCGCGAGTTGTACGACGGCAGCAAGGAGGCGACCGCCGCCGCCCTGGAAGCCGGCAAAGCCCTGTCGGCCGCCAACCCCTTCACGGAGTCGGCCAACAAGGCGTTCGCCGGCTTCCAGAAAGTGGCCACCGCCGCCCGCGAAGCCATGGCCTGAAAATCGGGAGTCCGCGCGGGGCGGCCGACCTCGCGCGGACCACGATCCGCCCCGCAGTGAGTGGGCTACCCCATGGACCCAAACTACGCAAATCCCGTCGCCGATATCGACGCCCTCATCGATGTCATGGAGGACGACGCCGATCCCTTTCAGCACGATCCCGGCGTCGAAGCGGTCAAGACGCCGCTCTGGCGCGAAGCCCTCTGGCCGACTGAACTGGGTCGGCTGCTGTGCAGCCCGCTGTACCAAGGGCGCGGGGTCCCGCACGGCCATGGCGAACCGATTCTGGTTATTCCGGGCTTTCTCGCCAACGACGTCATGATGATGCCGCTGCGGCGCTGGCTGCGGCGCATCGGCTACCGGCCCTATCACGCCGATATTGCCTGGAATACCGACTGCCCCAACAAGACCGCCCTGCGCCTCGCGCACAAGGTCAAGGTGATCCACCGCAAAACGGGCCAACCGGTGGTGCTGATTGGCCACAGCCTGGGCGGCATGCTCGCCAAGTCCGTCCTGCAGCATGTGCCGGAGCTCATCGATCGGGTGATTACCCTGGGATCGCCGTTTCGCGATCATGTCCGCGCCCATCCCGCCGTGACCGGGGTGTGGGAATACCTGCTCGCCGGCCAGGGCAAGCTCGTGGGTCGCAATCTCCACGCGTCCTGCGGTACCGGTTTCTGCATGTGCGACTTCGTGCGCCACATGCTGCAACCAGAGCTCAAACCCGTGCCCCAGTTTGCGATCTATTCGCGCAACGACGGCGTGGTGGATTGGGTGAGTTGCGCCGAAGAAGACGCTTCAGCCAATACGGAGATCAACGAATCGACCCACATCGGGCTGATTTTTCACCCCCGCGCACTGGGCGCCATCGCCGAACGGCTGGCGCAACGCATCGACAAGGACGGCTGACGGCTATCCGTTGACGACCGGCAGATTGATGCACGAAGGCAGATCCCTGGTGTGAAATACCGTCTGCAGTGCCGGCGCGCTGCCCGTGGCAGTCAATGAATTCTCGCCGGTGTTGGGGTTCCGATCGTAGCGGGGGAAATCGCTGGAGGTGACGATCAGCCGCAGGCAATGACCCGCGCGAAACACCATGGCGGTCGCCCACAGATCGAGCTCCCGGCAGATGGGTGTGTCAGGCGCGCAGGATGTACCCTGCGTGTGCGCCTGGTAGGACGCCCGCACCACGCCATCGCAGACATTGAAGGTGCGCCCGTCCGGATGAACATCGCAGAGCTTGGCCATCCAGTCGGTATCCACCGCGCTGGTGCTCGCAAACAATTTCAGGGTGACGGGGCCGCAGATTTCCAGGTCTGCCGCCAGCGGGGCGGACGTATAGATGAGCACGTCCCGACGCCCCAGAATCGGTGCCTGATCCACCGGCCCGGGACTGTACTGGGGCGGCATCAGCAAGGTTCCGCCACAGGTGGGGCAGGGATCTTCCGGGTCGTAGACGTAGCTGTCGGACGGTTCTTCCGCGCCCGGCGCCTGCGTGCAGAGAACGGCACCCGCGCGCAGATACCAGGGCGTGAGGCGTACCCGCTCCGGCGGCCAGGCGGCTTCATCGCGCCAGCGATTGGCGCCCTGCACGAACACCCGTACCGGCGCATCCGTGGCAAAGCTCGCCGTATCGCCCTTTAACCAGCGGTTGAACCAGCGCAACTGCATCTGGGTGAGATCTTCGCGAAGATCGAGCAGGTAGCCGCTGGCGCGAAAGCCGAAATCGAGCTGACCCACGTAGTTGAGAAACATGGCATGCGACCAGGGACCGATCACCAGACGGGTCTGTGCGCGGGCTTCGGGCGAACCCGCGCGCGCCCGCATACCGGTGTAATGGCTCAAATCGCCGCCCAGCAGCATGTCGTGCCAGCCCGCGATGATCAGGGCAGGGGCCTGCACCCGATCGTGGCGGTCGCTGAACAGCAGCGACTCCGTCCAGGCGTCCGGCCGGGGGTGACGCAGCACCTCGAACAGAAAGGGAACGAATTCGGCATCTTCCGGATGGGCCGCCAGCAGGCGGTCCAGCGGCCGCTCCCGCACACAGTCGCCAAAATGATCCAGGGCCTCCACCAGCTCCACCAGGCGTGCGCCCAGGGTCGGCAGATCGAACCCGCGCCGCACCAGGGCAGCCGGCCCGATCACCCGCAACGCCCACATGACCAGGGTGGACAGCTGGAGCACGCCGTCGCGCCAGAAGTGGTTGCGCCAGAAATCGTTCGGCGCGGTGGTGGGCGAAATCGCCTTCAGCGCCGGGTGACCGGAGGCCGCGCACAGCCAGGTGGTGCCGCCCATGTAGGAGAGTCCATAGGCGCCGATATTGCCGTCGCAAAACGGCTGCCCGGCGATCCAGTCGAGGGTATCGGCACCATCCGCTGCCTCGTTGACGTAGGGGAAAAAGACCCCGCCACCGGATGCCCAGCGCGCCCGCACGTCCTGAATCACCACCGCATAGCCGGCCGCTGCCGCGCGAATCGGGTCCAGGGTCATGCCCACCAGGGGCAGGAATTCCTTGTTGTAAGGCGTCCGCTGCAACAGCACCGGGCAAGGGTGTTCCCCCGCCGGGCGGTAAATGTCGGCGCGCAACACCACACCATCGCGCATCGGGATGGCGACATTCTTCTCGATGGTAATGCTCATATCAGGCGCTCTCCTCGGGCGTGACCGACAGCATCACAGGGCAATTACCGTTCCATTCCTGCGTCGGACGGCTTCATGCTGGACCGCTTTCTTGTCACCCGTATGGCGCCCCTGGTACAGGCTGGGGATCGGCCGCCCATCTGTCCGTTGCCGGGCGTTACGAAACCAGCACGCGCGATTGCGCCTTGCAATCAAAGGCCGGTCCGGTTGACACTCCAGACCGAAGCCGGGAAAATCGCGCGCCCCTTCCAAGGCTACGTAGCTCAGCTGGTTAGAGCACAGCACTCATAATGCTGGGGTCGGCGGTTCAAGTCCGCCCGTAGCTACCATATCGATAGTTTGTGTCGAACTCGATCTCCCGGCAAACGCCGGGCGCGCCCCGAACCGGGGCGCCTGCGCATTCCCCTATAATCAACCTTTGCACATGCTCGGATCCGGCGTCTTCATGCAGGTTGATCTTCACACCCACTCCACCGCATCCGACGGCAAGCTGACACCGCTTGAGCTGGTGGAGCGGGCGCTGGCCTGCGGGGTCGACCTGCTCGCGATCACGGATCACGACACCACGGCGGGCTTCGACAGCCTCGGCGAGGCCCGCTTCGGGTCGTTGCGACTGGTGGCCGGGATCGAGCTGTCCGCCCAATGGCGCGGGCGGACGATTCATGTGGTCGGACTCAATATCGGTCGCGGCCGCGACGCCATCCAGGAAGCCGTCTCGGTGCAGCAGGCCGCGCGGCGCACGCGCGCCGGCATCATTGCCGCACGGCTGGCAAAGCAAGGGCTCGGCGATCTGACCGAGCGCGTGGAAGAACTCGCCCGCCGCATCAGCATCGGGCGCCCGCACATTGCGGAAATGCTGGTGGAATCCGGCGCGGTGCGCACAATCGACGAAGCCTTTCGTAAATATCTGGGCAGCGGCCGCATGGGTGATGTAAAGGACGAATGGGCATCATTGCCGCAAATCATTGGCTGGATTCGCGATGCCGGCGGCACTGCGGTGATCGCCCATCCGGAGAAATATCAGTTCACCCGCACGCGCCTGCGCGAACTGGTCGAGGATTTTCGCGCGGCGGGCGGCGAGGCGATCGAAGTGGTTTCCGGCCGGCAGGCTGGTCCCGAAACCCGGACCCTGGCCGCGCTGTGCGAACAGCACCAGCTGAGTGCGTCCACCGGTTCGGATTTTCATCAGCCCGGTCAGCACTGGGCCGAACTGGGGCGTCAGCCCGCGGTGCCGGATGACTGCCGCCCGGTCTGGGAGCGCTGGTAACCGGCCGCTGCGCAGCCAACGCCAAGGTCCATCACCCCGACGGATCGGCGTGGCACCGTGCTCCGTTGGTTGCGCAAGGCCGTGCCGGCGGATGACGATCCGCGGAACCGCAGGTACCATGCGCCATCGTTTGGCCATACCCGACCACCGGCAGTATCAATCCCCATGCAGGTAGAACAACCGCAGGCCACCGCCCCCCTCGTTGCGATGCGCGGCCTCTGCAAGCGTTATGCGGATCGCAGCGTGGTTGATAATCTGGACCTCGTGGTCCAGGAAGGCGAGTGCTTCGGTCTGCTGGGCCCAAACGGCGCCGGCAAAACCACCACCCTGCGCATGCTGCTGGGCCTGACACCGCCGGACAGCGGGACGATTCAGGTGCTGGGCGAGCCGATTCCCGAACGGGCGCGGATCGCGCGCGAGCAGATCGGGATCGTGCCCCAGTTCGACAGCCTCGATCCGGATTTCACGGTGCGCGAGAACCTCATCACCTACGCCAGTTACTTCGGTCTGCGCGGTCCGCAAATCGACGAACGGATCGCCGAGCTGATCGCATTCGCACATCTCGAAGGCCGCGAACACGTGGCGATTCCGGAACTCTCGGGCGGCATGAAGCGCCGGCTGACCCTGGCGCGGGCGCTGATCAATCGACCCCGCCTGGTAGTGCTCGACGAGCCTACCACCGGCCTCGATCCCCAGGCGCGGCACCATATCTGGCAGCGCTTGCGGGAACTGCGCGATGCCGGCACCACACTGATCCTGACCACCCATTACATGGAGGAGGCGGAACGCCTGTGCGATCGTCTGGCGATTCTCGATGCGGGTCGCATCGTGGCCTGCGACACGCCCCGGGCATTGATTGCCGAGCACATAGAACCCCATGTGCTCGAACTGACCGGCCCGATCGCCGATACCTGGGGCGCCGACGCCGCCCCGGATGCCGGGGTTCGCATTCACCGGATCGGGGATCTCACGCTCCTCTACACCGCGAAACCGCGCGCCCTGCTGGAGCGGCTCGATGCCACCGACCAGCGTTATCTGCACCGCCCGGCCAACCTGGAAGATGTCTTCCTGAAATTGACCGGCCACGATCTGCGGGACTGATGCCATGTCCATCGCACTGATCCCCAGTCCCAGTGTGCGCAGCTTGGCGGTGTGGCGCCGCAATTTTCGCGTCTGGCGGAAAATTCTGCTGCCCTCGGCGCTCGGCAACTTCGGCGAGCCGCTGCTGTACCTGATGGCCTTCGGCTACGGCTTCGGGCAACTGGTGGGGGATCTGGGCCAATTACCTTACATGGCGTTCCTGGCCTCCGGGATCATCTGCTCCAGCACCCTCTTCACCGCCAGCTTTGAAGCCATGTATTCCGCCTACACCCGCATGGCGGGCCAGCAGACCTGGGGCGCCATGCTGAATGCGCCCCTCACCGTCGACGATATCGTGCTCGGCGAGATTCTCTGGGCCGCGACCAAGGGTCTGATGAACGCCACCGCCATCCTCATCGTCGCCGCACTGCTCGGCTTGGTCGCCGACTTGCGCGCGCTGCTGGCACTGCCGGTGTTGGCCGTCGCGGGATTCACATTCGCCGCCTGCGCGATGGTGGTGACGGCAAGATCGCGATCCTACGATTTTTTTCTCTACTATTTCACGTTGGTGCTGACGCCCATGCTGCTGACCGGCGGCGTATTTTTCCCGCGTGAACAGTTCCCCGAGCTGCTGCAGGATCTCGCCTACCTGCTCCCACTCGCGCATGTGGTCGATCTGGTGCGACCGTTGCTCACCGGCGGCTCCCTTCACGCACCGCTGCTGCATCTGCTGGTGATGGTTGCCTACGGCGCAGCGGGATTGCTGATCGCGACCGCTGCCGTCCGGCGGCGTCTGGTGCGTTGATCTCACTCGCCACCCACACTGTTATAGTGAGCCGGCACGCCCTTTCCCCGGTTGTATCCAAGGAGGTCTCGATGAAAACCCGACTATTGCTGTTGGCCATGTTCGGTGTCGGCTGCGCCCAGGCCGCCGAGCTGTCGGTGCAAATGAATACCGTGGATGCGAAGGGCACCGGCGCCACACTGGGTGTCGTGACCGTTACCGAGTCAAGCCACGGCCTGGTGTTCACCCCAAAACTGAGCGGGCTGGCTTCCGGTCTCCACGGTTTCCATGTGCATCAGAATCCCAGTTGCGGGCCGGCCGAAAAAGACGGCGCGAGCGTGCCCGCCGGCGCGGCGGGCAGTCATTATGATCCCGCCACCACCGGCCATCACGGCACCCCCTGGGGCGACGGTCATCTCGGCGATCTGCCGCCGCTCTTCGTGGCGGCTGACGGCACGGCAATCCAGCCGGTGCTGGCGCCGCGTATGACCAAGCTCGCCGACATCCGGGGCCGCGCCCTGGTGATCCATGCCGGCGGTGATAATCACGCCGATCTGCCGGCGCCGCTCGGCGGCGGCGGAGCACGCCTGGCCTGCGGGGTGATCGCGCCCTAGGGCACGTCAAACGAAACCTTGAACCGCCTGCGCGGATGGAAACTTCCTCCGCGC
>JBFXFL010000004.1:71146-90905 GCA_050179115.1 Porticoccaceae bacterium
GTCTGTGCGGTGACCTCCGCGAGCCCCATCCGGGCTACCTCGCGCCGCACTCCCAGCAGCGCCGCCTGCGCCGGGCCGCGATTGAGTTTGTCCGCTTTGGTGAGCAGTACATGTACCGGCAACGCGGCCTCCGCAGCCCACGCCAGCATGTGCTGGTCGAAGGCTTGCAGTGGATGACGGATGTCCATCAACAGCACCAGCCCGCGCAGCGAAGACCGGGCACGCAGGTAGTGCGCAAGATGCTGGTCCCACTCGTCCTTCATCGCCTTGGGTACTTTGGCGTAGCCGTAACCGGGCAGATCGACCAGCCGCTGCCCCGGCGCCAGCGCAAAAAAGTTCATCAGCCGGGTGCGCCCCGGTGTCTTGCTGGTGCGTGCCAGCTTGCCTTGGCGCGTCAGTGCGTTGAGTGCGCTGGATTTGCCTGCGTTGGAACGGCCAGCGAACGCGACTTCAACGCCCCGATCGGGCGGGCAATCCGCGAGTGTCGGCGCGCTTTTAAGAAAAACCGCGCGCTGGAAGTCGGCCTCGCACAGCCCTTGCGGGACGTCATTCCCGGCGGCTTCGGCTGCCATCGCCGGAGCTTGATCGCCACGCTGGCTAGGATCTTTGGACATGGCTCGGGTCCTGGGGCAAATGTTGGCGCCAATGTGGTTCGGGTGTCAGGCTCCGCCACACTGCACTTGCCGGGCGAAGACCGTGGACGCCTGCCTGTAGCGGTTATACGGCCGGGCACGGCTCGTCGCGTTAAGCTCGACTGACGATTGGTATATACTCCGCCCCCGTCGCGCCGACCCGCGTGAACGGGCGCCCATTCTAGCCAAATCGAGCGAGCAGAATATGAAGAAAGCGATACTTCTGTGCCTGGCCGGTGCGATGGCCATTGTGCTGGCGCCACCAGCCCTGGCCGCCGGCGACGCCAGTGCCGGCAAAGCCAAAACGGCTGTGTGCGCCGGCTGCCATGGCGCCAACGGCGCAAGCCTGGCCCCGAATTTTCCGCATCTCGCCGGGTTGGGCGAAAAATATCTGGCCAAGCAACTACTCGACATGCAATCCGGTCAGCGCACCGTCGCGGAAATGTCCGGTTTGCTGAACGATTTGAGCCCCCAGGATCTCGCCGATATCGCCGCCTACTTCGCCGCGCAACCGCGCCAGTGGGCGGGTGCCAAGGATGACGCCAAGGCCCTGGACCTGGGTGCCACGATCTACCGCAGTGGCAACCTGGACACTGGTGTACCGGCCTGTACCGGCTGTCATTCGCCGGCGGGCAACGGCAACGCCCCGGCCGGTTATCCAGCGGTGGGCGGACAACATGCCGAATATCTGGTGAAACAACTGCGCGCGTTCCGCGACGGAGCACACGACGCGGCATGGCCCGGCGCCCGCGGCAACGATACAAACGCCGTCATGCGGGGAGTCGCCGCCCGCATGACCGACCAGGAAATCGCGGCCGTCGCAAATTTTATCGCCGGCCTGAAATAACGATCGGGTAGATCGGGGATTCGGGCCTGCAACCGTGGCGGGTGTGCAGTGTCGAACCTTCGATACTGCTTGCGGGTTACGCCCGCCCAACAAGTGAAGGAGGCGCCTCTAGTGGATCGGTCGCTGAAAACCCTGGCATTGAAAGCCTTGGGGGCAACGGTTCTGGTGCTCGCCGCCGCCTTGGCCAGCGCGGCCGACTATATCGCCGGCAAGCATTACCTGGTGCTGGACGAACCGGTGCGCACCGGCGATGCCAGCAAGATCGAAGTCACCGAAGTATTCTGGTACGGCTGCGGCCACTGTTACTCGTTCGAGCCACTGCTGGAAAAATGGAGCAAGACGCTACCGGCCGATGTCGTGCTGGTGCGCAGCCCGGCCATCTGGCATCCCACCATGGAATTGCACGCACGCGCGTACTACACGGCCAAGGCGCTCAATGTTCTGGATCCCCTCCACCGAGCGTTGTTCGACGCCATGAATGTCGACCAAAACAAACTGGGAACAGAGGGCGACATCAAGAAAATCTTTACCGCGCACGGCGTGGATGGTGATGCCTTCAGCAAGACGTTCAATTCATTTGGTGTCGGCAGTGCCGTGGGTCAGGCCGATGCCCGCCAGCGCAGCTACAAGATTACCGGGACGCCGGAGATCGTGGTCGAGGGCAAGTACCGGGTCTCCGCCCGCCAAGCCGGCAGCCACGAAGCCATGCTCGCGGTAATCGACCACTTGATCGCGGTGGAACGCGCCGCCCGCGCCAAGCGCCACGCGAGTGACAGCACCGCGCCCGCCAAGTAGACTCTCGCTCCCCGCCGGAATAGCTCAGCTCGGTAGAGCAGCGCATTCGTAATGCGTTGGTCGGAGGTTCAAATCCTCTTTCCGGCACCAGACGCCCCGCCGCCGGATTCAACCCCTCGCAGCGTGCATCGAGGCTGTGTTGTAAGGCAGAATTGGCGTGCGCTTGCAGCACCCATCGATTCCCGGGCGCAACGAAAGGAGACGTTCACCCATGGCCGCCGTATCGCGCCTGCTTCTGACCGCCCTGGTGTTCGTGCTGATGCCACAGGCATGGGCGGACCCGCGCAGCGAATCCCTGACCCAGGCGCTGGCGCGGACCGCGCCGGCGCTTAACCGCCAGGTGCTGACCAAAGCAGTCACCGCCATGAACTGCGCCGTCGCGGGCGGCGCGCGTCCGGCACAGCGGCTCGCGGTGATCGATTTTTCTCTGCCCTCGTCCAAACAGCGCTTCTGGGTCTTCGACCTGGAGCGGCGCAAACTGCTGATAGAGGATCACGTTGCCCATGGCCGCGGATCGGGCGAGGAGATGGCGACACGGTTTTCCAACGACATGGGCAGTCGTCAGTCCAGCCTGGGGTTGTTCCGCACCGCCGAAACCTATTACGGCAATTTCGGCTATTCGCTGCGCATGGATGGGCTCGAGCCCGGGATTAACGACCTCGCGCGCAAACGCAAGATCGTGATTCACTCCGCCGAGTACGTCGATCCGATCTGGATCCAGCTCAAGGGAGGTATCGGCCGCAGTTACGGCTGTCCCGCGGTCCGCCCCAATATCATCAACAGGGTGGTGGAAAACCTCAAGGATGGCCAGTTCCTGTTTTCTTACTACCCGGATCGCCACTGGCTGAACCGGTCGCTGTACCTGAATTGCGCACCTGACCGGATCGCCGCGATCGTGAACCCCATGCTCCACGCCAGACGTTGAACGAACTGCAACTCAAGCGCCTCCCCGGAACCCAAAAACCGTGATCCAACTCACCGGCATTACCTTGCGCCGGCATGTCGAGCCCCTGCTGGAGCAAGCTTCGGCGACGCTCTACCCGAGCCATCGCGTCGGCCTGATCGGCGCCAATGGCAGCGGCAAAAGCTCGCTGCTGGCGCTGTTGCGCGGCGAACTGTCGTCCGAGACCGGCGAGACCGCCGTCCCGAAACACTGGATCATCGCTCATATGGCGCAGGATCTCGGCGACCTGGAGCGATCGGCCCTCGACCTGGTACTCGACGGCGATCCGGGATTTCGGGACGCCGAGCGCGAAGTCCTGCGTGCCGACGCCGATGGCGACGGCACCGCCATCGGCCGCGCCCACGCCCACTATCAACAGGTGGACGGCTACACCGCCCACGCCCGTGCGGCGACACTGCTGTCCGGGCTCGGCTTTCGCGCCTCCGATCAGCAACGACCGGCCGCCTCGTTTTCCGGCGGCTGGCGCGTGCGCCTCGGTCTCGCCCGGGCACTGATGTGTCCATCCGACTTGTTGCTGCTCGACGAACCGACCAATCACCTCGATCTCGAAGCAGTGCTGTGGCTGGAAGACTGGTTGAAGGCCTATCGCGGCACCCTGTTGCTGATCTCTCACGACCGCGATTTTCTCGATGCCGTGGTGAACGAGGTGCTGCACATCGAGCACCGGCAACTGCATCAGTATCGAGGTGGCTACAGCGATTTCGAGCGCCAGCGCGCGGCGCGTCTGGCGGGGCAGCAGGCGACCTACGAACAGCAACAGCGCGCCGTGGCCCATATGCAGCGCTTCGTCGACCGCTTCCGCGCGCAGGCCACCAAGGCCCGCGCCGCGCAAAGCCGGATCAAGGCGCTCGAACGAATGACGCTGGTGGCTCCCGCCCAGGTCGACAATCCCTTCCGCTTCAGCTTCAAGGAGCCGCCGCGCGCCGGCAACCCGCTGCTGGTGCTGAACGAAGCGCGAATGGGGTACGGCGATCCGCCGATCCTCGACGGCATCAGGCTGCAACTCTCGCCGGGCGATCGCATCGGCCTGCTGGGACCCAATGGGGCCGGTAAATCGACCCTGATACGTACGCTCGCGGGCGAATTGCTGCCGCTGACCGGAACGCGCGAAGCCAGTACCAATCTTCGTATCGGTTATTTCGCGCAGCACCAACTGGAGCAGCTCGATCCCGGCGCCAGCTCTCTCGAACACCTCGCCCGACTCAGTCCGGTAGCCACCGAGCAGCGGCGGCGCGACTTTCTCGGCGGTTTCGGTTTCGCCGGCGATCGGGCAAGCAGCCCGGTAGCGCCGCTATCCGGTGGCGAAAAGGCGCGCCTGGTGCTCGCCCTGCTGGTCTGGCAGGCGCCCAATCTGCTGCTGCTCGATGAACCCACCAATCACCTCGATCTGGAAATGCGCGCGGCGCTGACCCTGGCCTTGCAGGACTATGCCGGCGCCCTGGTGGTGGTCTCCCACGACCGCCATCTGCTCGCCACCACGGTGGATACCTACTGGCTGGTGAGCGACGGCGCGGTGACGGTCTTCGATGGCGACCTCTCGGACTACCGCCGCTGGCTCGAACGCCGTGCCCGGAGCGCAGCGCGTCCGGCCGAGCAAGGCCCTGCGACCGATGCAACGGGCCGGCGCGATCAACGCCGACGCGACGCGGCACGACGGGCGGAATTGCGTCCACTGCAGGAGCGGGCCTCCCGTCTCGCCGCGGAACTGGATCGAGTCGGTGCTGAACTCGCGAAGCTGGAACAGGAACTGGCAGATCCGGCGCTCTATGGTGCCGATGCCCGCGACCAGCTCACCGTCCTGCTCCAGCGCCAGGGCAAGTTGCGCCAGCGCGCGGAGCAACTGGAAGCCGAGTGGATCGCGGCGGAAGAATCCCTGGTCGTCGTGCAGGCCGAGTGATTCGGGACCGCGCGGTCAGCGGGATACGGGGATAGCCCGGTCGCGCCAGGCCCGGAGGCAGGATCGGTCCGGGGTTATTCCACCGTGACCGACTTGGCGAGGTTGCGCGGCTGATCCACATCGGTGCCTTTCAATACCGCGACGTGATAGGCGAGCAGCTGCAACGGCAGGGTGTAAATGATGGGTTCGAGGCTCTTGGGGACATGGGGCAAACTGACCACCGTCACCCCGGGCTGATCGCGAAACCCGGCATCCCGATCGGCGAATACGAACAGTGCGCCGCCGCGTGCCTGTACTTCATGCAGGTTGGACTTGAGCTTTTCGAGCAGCTCATTGTTGGGCGCAACGGCAACCACCGGCATATCCGCGTCAACCAGTGCCAGGGGTCCGTGTTTGAGCTCGCCGGCCGGGTAGGCTTCGGCATGGATATAGGAGATTTCCTTGAGCTTCAGGGCGCCTTCCAGGGCAATGGGATACTGCACCCCGCGACCGAGGAACAGCGCGTGGTGCTTGTCTGCGAAGCACTTGAAGGTGGCTTCGATTTCGGCGTCCAGCGCCAACACCCGGCTACCCAGTTCGGGCAGCGCGTGCAGCGCGGCGACCAGTTCGGCTTCCCGCTCAACCGACAGATTGCCGCGCGCCCGGGCGATGGCGATGCACAGCAATTGCAGCGCCACCAGCTGGGTGGTGAAGGCCTTGGTCGACGCCACCCCGATCTCCGGACCCGCGCGGGTCAGCAGGGCGAGGCCGGTCTCCCGCACCAGCGAGCTGTTGGCCACGTTGCAGATGGCAAGGCTGTCGAGATAGCCAGCCTCGCGCGCCGCCTTCAATGCAGCCAGGGTGTCGGCGGTCTCGCCGGACTGGGAGATGGCGACGAACAGGGTATTTTTCGGCACCACCACCTTGCGATAGCGGTATTCGCTCGCGACTTCCACCTGGCAGGGGATGCCGGCCCATTCCTCCAGCCAGTAACGCGCCACCAGTCCCGCGTGATAGCTGGTCCCGCAGGCCACCAGATGCAGGTTTTCCACCACCGCGAAGCGTTCGGATGCGGTCGCGCCGAATATCTCGGGCAGCACCCGGTGGGCACTGATGCGGCCTTCCAGGGTGGCGGTCAGCACGGCCGGCTGCTCATGGATTTCCTTGAGCATGAAGTGGCGGAAACCGCCTTTGTCGGCGTGATCGACAACGTCGGACAAGGTGTGGACGGGGCGCGTCACCACCGCGCCGTCGCGGTCGCGCACCTGGTAGTCCACCGCCGTCAAGGTCACGCGGTCACCGTCCTCCAGATACACAAAGCGATCGGTGACCTGACGCAGCGCCAGGGCATCGGAGGCGAGAAAGTGCTCCTCGATGCCAACCCCCAATACCAGCGGACTGCCGCTGCGCGCGCCCACCAGGGTGCCGGGCTCGGTGGCCGAGACCACCGCCAGTGCGTAGGCACCTTCCAACCTTGTCAGTGCTGCGTCCAGAGCACCGGCGAGATCCAGACCCTGCTTCAGCAAGTGGTGCATCAGATGGGCGACGACCTCGGTATCGGTGTCCGACTGAAATTCATAGCCCAGTGATTCCAGCTCCGCGCGCAGCGCGCGGAAATTCTCGATGATGCCGTTATGGACCAGGGCGATCGGGCCCGAGTGGTGGGGGTGCGCGTTGATTTCGCTCGGCCTGCCGTGCGTCGCCCAGCGGGTGTGGGCGATGCCGAGGTGGCCCGGAAAGGGAATATCCGCCAGATCGTCGGCCAGCAGCGCGACCTTGCCGGCGTGCTTGCGACAGAGCAGGACGCCGTCGGCGACAATCGCCATGCCCACCGAATCGTAGCCGCGGTACTCCAGGCGCTTGAGACCCTCGAGCAGAATGGCCGCCACATTGCGCTGGGCGGTGGCGGCGACGATGCCGCACATCAGTGGTCATCCTTTTTTGGGGGCCGGCGCCAGCCGGGAATGTTGCGCTGCTTGCCGCGACCGACGCCGAGATGGCCGGCGGGCACGTCGACCGTGATGGTGGAGCCTGCGCCAACGGTTGCGCCGGGGCCTACCGCCACCGGTGCCACCAATGCACTGTTGGAGCCGATAAAGGCGCCATCGCCAATTTCGGTGCGGTGCTTGGCGGCGCCGTCGTAATTGCACGTAATGGTTCCCGCGCCCAGGTTCACGTCTTCGCCCAACCGGGCATCGCCCACATAGGCGAGATGGTTCGCCTTGCTGCCGCGACCGAACTCTGCCTGCTTGGTTTCGACGAAGTTACCGATCCGCGCCTGCTCGCCGATGCGCGTTCCCTCCCGCAACCGGGCGAAGGGGCCGACCTGGGCGCCGGCGGCAACGACGGCCGGCCCTTCGATCACGGTGTTGGCCTTGATCTGCGCACCGCGGCCGATTTCCGCGTCGCGCATTACGCAGCCGGGCCCGATGCGGACATCATCGCCCAGCGTCACGCGGCCCTCGAACACGCAGTTGATGTCGATGAAGACGTCGCGCCCGACACTCAGCTCGCCGCGGCAATCGAAGCGTGCCGGATCGGCGAGCGTCGCCCCGGCGGCCATCAGGCGCTCGGCCAGCCGCAGCTGATAACGCCGCTCAAGGCCGGCGAGCTGGGCGCGGTCGTTGACGCCTTCGACTTCTTCCGGGCTGCGCGGATGAAGGGTCTGAATCGCTGTACCCTCCGCCGCGGCGAGGGCGACGATGTCTGTCAGATAGTATTCGCCCTGCGCGTTTGCGTTGCCGACCCGGGCCAGCCAGGCGCGCAGCTTGCGCACCGGCATGGCCATGATCCCGGTGTTGATTTCGCTGAGGGCGCGCTGCGCAACGGTCGCGTCTTTTTCTTCGATGATTCCGGTCACGGCGCCACAGCCATCACGCAGGATGCGGCCATAGCCGGCGGGGTTATCGAGGTGCGCCGTCAACAGGGCCAGCGCGCCTTCGGCTGCGGATGCCGCCATGGCCGTGAGAGTCGCCTGCTCGAGCAGCGGAACGTCACCGTAAACGATCAGCGCGGTCCCCTGATCGTCGAGTTCGGGCAGGGCCTGGCTCACCGCGTGTGCGGTGCCCAACTGTTCGCGCTGCTCCACCCAGGAAACCGGATAGCCGACACAGGCTTGCTGCACGGCCGCCATGCCCGCCCCGACAACAACCCAGGTGCGCTGATCAGGCAGGCTTCGGGCGGTATCGAGGACATGGGCGAGCAGGGGCTTGCCGGCAAGGAGGTGGAGGACCTTGGGCAGGGCGGAGCGCATCCGGGTACCCTTGCCCGCGGCGAGCACGATGATCTGTGTCTGCACTATGACCCTGCCGAGTTCGCTACCGGGCCCAGTATAGCAGCGGGCTCAAAGACGCCACCGGGGCCGGCGGCAGGGATGGGGACAAAATGGCTGGTGGAACCCGCTGGCCGCAGCAACTGGTGCCGGCTCGGGATCAGCCCGCGTGGCGGGCGCGGCGGCGCAATTCCTCGATGGTGCGCAGACGTGCAGCTGCCTCGCCCAGGCGGGAGAGTGCTTCCGAATATTCCATCTCGGCGCCGCGGTTCTGCAGTTCCTGCTCGGCCTGGCGCTTGGCCTCCAGCGCGGCCGCCTCATCGAGGTCGCCGGCACGATCACCGGCATCGGCAAGGATGGTCACCAGATGGGGCTGGACTTCGAGAAAACCGCCGGACAGAAAATAAATTTCTTCCTGGCCGCCCTGGCGTATGACACGCACCGGACCCGGTTTGATGCCGGTGAGCAGAGGCGTGTGGCCGTAGGCGATACCCAACTCTCCCAGCGTGCCGGTCAGCACCAGCATTTCCACCAAGCCGGAGAACATCGATTTCTCGGCGGTCACTATGTCGCAGTGAAACATCATGGCCATCGCTGGTTTACGCTCCGCCCGCAGTGATTAAAGGGTTTTCGCTTTCTCGACTGCTTCTTCGATGGTGCCGACCATGTAGAAAGCCTGTTCGGGCAGATGGTCGTAATCGCCGTTGAGAATCCCCTTGAAGCTGGCAACCGTGTCCTTCAACGGCACATACTTGCCCGGGCTGCCGGTGAAGACTTCCGCCACGAAGAAAGGCTGCGACAGGAAGCGCTGGATTTTCCGCGCCCGATCCACCACCAGCTTGTCTTCCTCGGACAGTTCATCCATGCCGAGAATGGCGATGATATCGCGCAACTCCTTGTAACGCTGCAACACCGACTGCACGCCGCGCGCCACGTCGTAGTGATCCTTGCCGATCACCAGGGGATCCAGCAACCGCGAAGTGGAGTCAAGGGGATCCACTGCCGGATAAATCCCGAGCTCCGCGATCTGCCGTGACAACACCAGGGTTGCATCCAGGTGCGCGAAGGTGGTGGCGGGGGAGGGGTCGGTGAGGTCATCCGCCGGCACATATACCGCCTGGAAGGAGGTGATGGAGCCGGTTTGCGTCGAAGTGATGCGCTCCTGCAATACGCCCATCTCGGCGGCGAGGGTCGGTTGATAGCCCACCGCCGACGGCATGCGGCCGAGCAAGGCCGACACTTCGGTGCCGGCAAGCGTGTAGCGGTAGATGTTATCGACGAACATGAGAACGTCGCGGCCTTCGTCGCGGAAATATTCCGCCATGGTGAGGCCGGTAAGGGCGACGCGCAGACGGTTGCCCGGCGGCTCGTTCATCTGCCCGTACACCAGCGCCACTTTGTCGAGAACATTCGATTCCTTCATTTCGTGATAGAAATCGTTACCTTCCCGGGTGCGCTCGCCGACACCGGCGAACACGGAAAATCCGGAGTGCTCCATGGCGATGTTGCGGATCAGTTCCATGAGCGTCACGGTCTTGCCCACCCCGGCACCGCCGAACAGGCCCACCTTGCCGCCCTTGGAGATCGGCATGATGAGGTCGATTACCTTGATGCCCGTTTCGAGCAGCTCGACGGCGGAGGACTGTTCTGCGTAGGTCGGCGCCGCACGGTGAATCGGCATCCGCGACTCGTGCTGGATCGGACCGGCCTCGTCGATGGGATTGCCGAGCACGTCCATGATGCGGCCCAGGGTGCCCTGCCCGACGGGCACGGCGATGGGGCTGCCCGTGTTGCTGACGTTGAGGCCCCGGCTGACGCCCTCGGACGAACCCATGGCGATGGTTCGCACCACGCCGTCGCCGAGTTGCTGCTGGACTTCGAGGGTAAGACCCCGCTCGTCCACCAGCAGTGCATCATAGACATTGGGAACGCTGTCGCGCGGAAATTCAACGTCGATGACAGCACCGATGATCTGCACGATACGTCCGCTACTCATTTGCTATCCTCTCGCAATACGAAATATAGGTTGCCGATGCCACATCGGATCAGACGGCGGCCGCGCCGCTGACGATCTCGGACAGTTCCTGGGTGATCGCCGCCTGCCGTGCCTTGTTGTACAGCAGCTCCAGCTCGTCAATCAGTGTGGAAGCGTTTTCGGTGGCATTTTTCATCGCCACCATCCGCGCGGCCTGCTCACAGGCCTTGTTCTCAACCACGCCCTGGTACACCTGGGACTCCATGTAGCGCGCGAGCAGCCCGTCGAGCAGCTCTTTGGCGTCGGGTTCGTACAGATAATCCCAGTGATGCTTCATCTTGTCGTCGCGCGCGGCGTCAAGCGGCAACAGTTGCTCCAGCGCGGGCTTCTGGGTCATGGTGTTGACGAACTTGTTGCTCGCAATAAACAGGCGATCGATACGCTTTTCGTCGTAACTGTCGAGCATCACCTTGACGCTACCGATCAGCGTCTGCACCGACGGTTTGTCGCCGAGATCCCGCACGCTGGCGACGACGTTACCGCCATGGCTGCCGAAAAATGCGCTGGCCTTGGCACCGATGGTGCAGACATCAATGCCGACGCCCTGCCGGTTCCATTCCGCCATGGCCTTCAGCGCCACTTTGAACAGATTGATGTTGAGACCGCCGCAAAGGCCGCGATCGGTCGAAACCAGAATGAACCCGACGCGCTTCACTTCGCGCACCGCCATGTACTGGTGGCGATACTCCGGCGATGCGTTGGCGATATGCCCCACCACACCGCGAATACGCTCGGCATAGGGCTTGCCGAGCGCCATCTGATCCTGGGCGCGACGCATCTTGCTCGCCGCGACCATCTCCATGGCGCTGGTGATCTTCTGCGTACTTTTGACGCTCGTGATCTTGGTCTTGACTTCTTTTCCAACGGCCATCGCGTTTAGTTTCCCGGCGCTCTAGGTGTTTACCAGGTTTGGGTGGCGACGAATTTATCGAGCGCCGCCTTGAAGCCGCCCTCGATCTCGTCGTTCCAGTCGCCCTTGGCATCAACACGCTCAATCAGGGCCGCGTGCTCCGCTTTCATGTAGGCGAGCAGCGCCGCCTCGAAGGCGCCGACCTTGCTCACCTCGACGCTCTTCAGATAGCCCTGGTTCGCGGCGTAAAGGACGACCCCCATTTCGGCCACGCTCATCGGCGAGTACTGCGCCTGCTTCATCAGTTCGGTGACACGCTGCCCGTGCTCCAGTTGCGATCGGGTTGCCTCATCGAGATCGGACGCAAACTGCGAGAACGCAGCCAGTTCGCGGTACTGCGCCAGCGCAAGCCGAATCCCGCCACCCAGTTTCTTGATGATCTTGGTCTGTGCGGAGCCGCCCACCCGGGAGACCGACAACCCGGCGTTCATCGCCGGACGAATACCGGAGTTGAACAGATCGGTCTCGACGAAAATCTGACCGTCAGTGATCGAAATCACGTTGGTCGGCACGAAAGCCGAAACATCACCGGCCTGGGTTTCGATGATCGGCAACGCGGTCAGGGAACCGGTGCGGCCTTTCACTTCACCTTTGGTGAACTTCTCGACATAGTCGGCATTGACGCGCGCGGCGCGCTCAAGCAACCGGGAGTGCAGATAGAACACGTCACCAGGATAGGCTTCGCGACCGGGCGGACGCCGCAACAGCAGGGAGATCTGGCGATAGGCCCAGGCCTGCTTGGTCAGATCGTCATAGATGATCAGGGCATCCTGGCCACGGTCGCGATAGTACTCGCCCATGGTGCAACCGGCGTAAGGCGCGAGAAACTGCATGGATGCCGGATCGGATGCCGTTGCCGCCACCACGATGGTGTGGGCCATGGCTCCGTGCTCTTCCAGCTTGCGCACGACGTTGGCGACGGTCGAGGATTTCTGACCGATCGCAACATAGATACATTTGATGCCGGTGTTTTTCTGATTGATGATCGCGTCGATCGCGATCGCGGTCTTGCCGATCTGGCGGTCGCCGATAATCAGCTCGCGCTGCCCGCGACCAACCGGGACCATGGCATCGATGGCTTTGAGCCCGGTTTGCACCGGCTGGTCGACCGATTGCCGCTCGATAACCCCGGGTGCGACTTTTTCCAGGGCGTCCGTCAGTTTCGCGGTTATGGGACCGCGGCCATCAATTGGATTGCCCAGCGCATCCACCACCCGGCCTTCCAGCTCGGGGCCGATGGGAACTTCCAGAATGCGCCCGGTGCAGCGCGCCTTCTGGCCTTCCGCCAGACCCAGATAGTCGCCGAGAATCACGGCGCCGACCGAATCGCGCTCGAGGTTGAGCGCCATCCCGTAAAGACCGCCGTCGAATGCGATCATTTCGCCGTACATCACGCTGCGCAAGCCGTGGATGCGCACGATGCCGTCGGACACCGAGACGATCGTCCCCTCGTCCTGCGCTTCGGCGGCCACATCGAGGCGTTCGATCCTCTGCCTGATCAGTTCGCTGATTTCAGACGGATTCAATTGCTGCATGTCGTGATTCCTCGATTCCTAGGAAAGTAGTGCATCGGCGAGCTTGTTGAGACGTCCGCGCAGCGACCCGTCGATTACCGTGTCGCCCGCCCGGATCACGGCGCCGCCCAGCAGCGTCGGATCGATGGTGACCGCGACGCGGACGTCACGGCCCAGGCGCTTGCCAAGTGCCGCCGTCAACCGCGCGCGCAACGCCTCGCTCAGTGGCGCCGCCGTGACGACATCCACATCGATGGTGCGTTCCAGATTTGCTTTGAGCGCCTGGAATTGTTCGTGGACAGCCGGCAGTAGTGGAAGCCGATGGTTGTCTGCCATCACCTGCAAAAAATTCTGCACCCCGCCACTCAGGGACCCGTCGCACAATTCGAGCAACAGCGCGACGCGCTGCGGACCCGCATGGGCCGGCGAACGGAGCAGCACCGCTATCTTTTCGTCTTCGCACAGTGCCGCCAGCAGCCCGAGGGACTGCGACCAGGGCTCCAGTGCGCTTTCGGCAACGGCATATTCAAATGCAGCGTTGGCGTAAGGACGGGCGAGGGTGCTGTGTTCAGCCATGGTCGTTTCCTACAGCTGCGCTGCGAGGCTGTCCACCAGCTCGCTGTTGGCCGCCTCCCCAACCGAACGCTGCAGAATCTGTTCCGCGCCGGCAATGGCGAGCTGGGCGACCTTGCTGCGCAGCTCTTCCTTGGCACGATTGAACTCGCGCTCGATTTCAGCCTCTGCCGCGACCAGCAGACGCTCACCTTCCTCGCGGGCTTTTTGCTTGGCGTCTTCGATGAGGACACCGGCCTGCTTGCGCGCCTGCTCGATAATTCCCGCCGCTTCCTGTTTGGCCAGGCGCAATTGATCGGTTGCCTTGTCCTGCGCCAGCGCCAGATCACGCACCGCGCGGTCGGCTGCCGCCAGACCATCCGCTATCCTGCTTTCCCGTGTGGCCATGGCATTGATGATCGGCGGCCAGATGTACTTCGCACAGAACCACACGAAGATGGCAAACGAGATTACCTGCCCGATGATGGTCAAATTGATATTCACAGCGACACCCTCGATTCTGTACTGGTGTTGTGGCCAGGAATCAACCGCCAGCTACGGCGAACAGCAGGAAAAGGCCAATACCAACGCCGATCATGGGCACCGCATCCACCAGCCCCATCACGACGAAGAACTGGGTCCGCAGCAACGGAATCAGCTCCGGCTGACGGGCCGCGCCTTCGAGAAATTTTCCGCCCAACAGGGCAACGCCGATCGCGGCACCCACTGCGCCGAGACCCATTACCAGTGCGCCGGCCAGATATATCAGTGCATTTTCCATGTTTCGCTCCATGTGGTGTCGTTGAACGTGGGTTGGTGGTTGTATCGGTTAGTGCTCTTCTACTGCAAAGGCCGCCGAAAGATAAACGATGGTCAGCACCATGAAAATGAAGGCCTGCAGAAAAATAATCAGGATGTGGAATATCGCCCAAGGCACCGATAGCGCCCACTGTCCCCACCAGGGCAGTAGTGCGATCAGGATGAAGATCATCTCCCCGGCGTAGAGGTTGCCGAACAGCCGCAACCCCAGGGAGAGCGGCTTGGCGAGCAGGGTCACGGATTCAAGGATCAGGTTGACCGGCAGGCCAAGCTTGCCGAACGGGTGGAAAGATAATTCGGCAGCAAAACCGCCCAGCCCCTTTTGTTTGACGCTATAAAACACCACCAGAGCAAACACGCTGAGCGCAAGCCCCATGGTGATATTGACGTCGGTGGACGGAACCACCTTGAGATAGGGGACACCCGCCAACTGGGCCAGCCCTGGAATGAAGTCCACCGGCACCAAGTCCATCACGTTCATCAGGAACACCCATACGAAGATGGTCAGCGCCAACGGGCCGATCATCCTGCTGTCATGGGTGAACATGGTCTTGATGTTGTTGTTGACGAACTCGAGAGCAATTTCGATCAGATTCTGCCGACGGCTGGGAACACCAGCGGTCACTTTGCGGGCCACCAGCCAGAACAAGGTCAAAAAGAGGGCGCCGAGGGCTATCGAGAAACCAAGGGTGTCGAGATTGATAGACCAGAATCCCATCTGGGCAATCTCTTCGCCGCTGTGGGCAATACCCCAGGTACCATCCGCATGGCGCCCGAATGTGAGATTGGTCAGGTGGTGGGCGATGTACTCCTCCGAAGAGTGTGCGCCGCTTTCTGATGCCATAGGTCAAATTCCCAACAGGTCGGGTTGTTCAACGGGAACCGGTCCACGATGGACCCAAGACACCGCCGTTACTAAAATTTGCTGCTCGTGACTGCCGGCACCACCCACTGTGCCGTCAGCGTAGCGGCGAAGACGCCAAAGAGCAGCAGTGTGTTCGGCCCGGTCAATTCCGGGGCGCAACAGCGGGATATCAACACAAAACCCACTGCAACTACGACAAACTTTCCTATTTCGCCCACATAAAAGGCCACCACCACCGCGCCCGCAGACCGCCCGCGGGCCGACATCAAGCTGATCAGTCCGAAAACCGCACTGGCCGCCAGCGCGACTGATCCCCCCATCAGGACGGCGAGCGCCGACATCGGACTCCACCATAGCGCAACCAGGGAGCCGGTCGCGACCACCGCCAATTGCAGCCGAATGACCCGGACCAAGAGGGTCTGTTGGTCGCTCCGTGGCCGCTTGCTCGCCGGCAGCATCCTGGACACCAATGGTTCTTTGATCGGCAGCAAATTCGGCTCTATGTGAAACCGGCACTCCCGGAAACGCCAAGGCGGCGAAAGCGGGGCGCATTATAGTCAGGGGTGTCGGATGAGACAACGCAAAAACGATCCGGCTGATGCCGGATACTCCCGTACCTGCGATTCCAGGGAGTCTCCGGTCACCGGATGCGCTCCAGGATGCCTTCCAGCACCTCGAGATTGGTGTAGTGAATCACCAGTCGGCCACTGCCGCTGCTGCCGTGCCGCACATCGACGGCGGTACCCAACCGGTTGGAGAGATCTTCTTCCAGGCGGGCAATGTCGGCGTCCGGGCGTGCCGCGATGCTCCTGGTGTCAGGGAGTGGCCACTTGCGCGCCAAGGCTTCGGTCTGGCGAACGGTGAGTCCACCGGCGACCACTCGGCGGGCTGCTGCCAGCTGGTCGGTGGGTTGCAGCGGGAGCAGCGCGCGGGCGTGGCCCATTTCGAGATCGCCACGCGCCAGCAACTCCTGCACTTCCGGCGCCAGTTTTACCAAACGCATCAGGTTCGCAACCGCGGCGCGCGACTTGCCAACGGCAGTCGCTACCTGTTGCTGGTTGAGACCGAACTCATCCTGCAGCCGGACCAGGGCGAAGGCCTCTTCCATTGCGTTAAGGTCCTCGCGCTGGATGTTTTCGATGAGCGCCAGCGCCAGCGCGGTTTCGTCGTCGACAACCTTCAACAACACCGGCACTTCGTGAAGACCCGCAATCTGCGCCGCCCGCCAGCGGCGTTCGCCGGCGATGATCTCGTAGTCTTCGCCTTCCAGCCGGCGCACCACCAGCGGCTGCATCAGCCCCTGTTGGCGGATGGATTCCGCCAGTTGCTCCAGTGCTTCCGGGTCCATGTCCCGGCGCGGCTGGTAGCGCCCGCGCCGGAGCCGGTCGATCGGCAGGGTGCGGTACTCGGTTTCCGGCGCGCTTGCGGGGGCGGTAACGGTACCGACATCCTTCGCACCGCTGCCAAGCAGGGCTTCGAGACCACGTCCAAGCCCTTTGCGGCCTCCGCTCATGAGCTTGTGCTCATGACCGTGTTACCGCGTCGTCGCAAGATCTCGTCCGCCAGCCCCAGATAGGCGACGGCGCCGCGCGAATAGCGGTCGTATTGCAGCACCGGCTTGCCATGGCTCGGCGCTTCGGCCAAACGCACATTGCGGGGAATCACGGTTTGGTACACCCGGTCGCCGAAATAGTGGTGCAACTGATCCGATACCTCGTTGGTGAGGCTGTTGCGGGCATCGTACATGGTGCGCAGTATGCCCTCTACCCGGAGTCTGGGGTTTGCCGCCCGACTTACCCGGGCAATGGTATCCACCAGCGCCGTCAAGCCCTCGAGAGCGTAGTACTCACACTGCATCGGGATGATGACGCTGTCCGCCGCCACCAGGGCGTTAACCGTGAGCATGTTGAGCGACGGTGGGCAATCAATGATGATGAAATCGTACGCGTCCGCGGTGCGCAACAACAATTGCAATTGGCGCTCGCGTCCACTGATGTTCAACAGCTCGACTTCCGCGGCGGTCAGATCGCCATTGGCCGGCAGCAGGTCGTAACCCGCATCCGGGCAGGGCGTCAGTATTCGATGCAGATCGGCCTTACCGGTAACGCCCTCATAGACCGAGCATTCGAGCGTGGTTTTGTCGACACCACTGCCCATGGTCGCATTGCCCTGGGGGTCGAAATCCACCAGCAGAACCCGTTGCCGCAACCGGCCCAGTGCCGCCGCCAGATTCACGCTGGTGGTCGTCTTGCCGACGCCGCCTTTTTGATTGGCTATCGCGTAAATGTGGGTCAAGTCAGGAGTTGTCCGTATGCGCCATGAGTTCCACCAGATGGCGATCCGCGTCCGTGCCGGGAATCGCCAGTGACCGCAACGCGCGGACCCTATAGGTTTTTGGCAATGCACACAACTCGGCTTCAGGCCGCACCCCTTTGAACGCGTAGATGGTGCCTTCCGGAACCAACAGGCGACCCGCTGCGTTCACCAGATCCGCCAGGGAGGAAAAGGCCCGGCTCAGAATGCCGTCGTATCCATCCGTGATTTGCACGTCCTGAACCCGCGCCTTAATGACCTCGACATTGGTGAGCCCGAGTTCGATTTTTACCTGTACCAGGAATCGGGTTTTGCGCCCATTGCTGTCGAGCAGGGTGAATCGGCGCTCGGGAAACCAGATCGCGAGGGGGATTCCAGGCAGTCCGGCGCCGCTCCCCACATCCAGAAAGCGATCTCCCCGCAGGTACGGCGCTACCGCCAGACTGTCGATCAGGTGGCGATCAATCATGGTCTCGCGATCTTTCACCGCGGTAAGGTTGTACACCCGATTCCAGCGGTGCATGAGCACCAGGTAGTCCAGCAGCTTCAGCTCGCGAACCGGGCATGTTTCGAGACCTAACGCCGACAACCCGGAAGACAGCAGTCCACCCAAATCTGCAGGATCAGTTCTCACATCAGGCCGTGCGTTCGCGCTCGAGCATGCGCTTTTTCAGGTGAATCAGCAGCAGGGAAACGGCGGCCGGGGTAACGCCCGGGACACGCGCCGCCCTGCCCAGGGTTTCGGGACAGGCCGCGCGGAGTTTTTGCCGCACTTCGTTGGACAGTCCGGTTACCGTCCCATAGTCGAAATCGGTCGGGATCGCGGTGCCTTCCTGGCGGTGCATGCGCTCGATCTCATCACGCTGCCGCGCGATGTACCCCTCGTATTTGACTTCCACCTCGACTTGCAGGCCGATGGCGGCGTCGGCACCGCCGCAGTTGATCGCGGCCAACGCGGCGTAATCTAGCTCCGGGCGCCGCAACAGATCGAGCAGACTGACATCTCTGGTCAGAGGTTTTTCAAGTCGCGGTGCCAACGCGTCGGCTTCGGGAGATCCGGGGTGTACCCAGGTGCCGGCAAGCCGCTGGTGTTCACGTTCGATGGCCTCGCGCCGCGCGGAAAAAACCGCCCAGCGCGCGTCGTCCACCAGGCCCAGTTCACGACCGACTTCGGTAAGCCGCAGGTCGGCATTGTCCTCGCGCAGCAGCAGTCGGTACTCCGCGCGGCTGGTGAACATCCGGTAAGGCTCGCGCGTACCATGGGTAATGAGATCGTCCACCATCACGCCGATGTAGGCCTGATCGCGCCTCGGTGTCCAGGAATCTCGCCCCTGTACCTGACGCGCGGCGTTGATGCCCGCCAGCAATCCCTGGGCAGCAGCCTCCTCGTAACCCGTGGTACCGTTGATCTGGCCCGCGAAAAACAGTCCCTGGAGCTCCCTGGTTTCCAAGGTTGGACGCAGGTGTCTGGGTTCAAAGAAGTCGTATTCGATGGCATATCCCGGGCGCGTGATGTGGGCTTGCTCGAAGCCCTTGATCGACCGTACCAGTTCCAGTTGAACATCAAACGGCAGGCTGGTGGAAATGCCATTCGGATAAACCTCATGGGTATCCAGGCCTTCGGGTTCGATGAAAATCTGATGGCTGCTCTTGTCGGCGAACCGTACTACCTTGTCTTCGATCGACGGGCAATACCGGGGGCCGATACCCTCGATCACGCCCGCATACATGGGCGAGCGATCGAGGCCGCCACGGATGATGTCGTGGGTGCCGGCATTGGTGTGAGTAACCCAGCAGCACACCTGACGCGGGTGCTCCGCGACCGAACCCAGATAGGACATCACCGGCTCGGGCTGGTCGCCCCATTGCTCGGCGAGTCCCTGGAGATTGATGGAGCGAGCGTCGATGCGTGGTGGCGTGCCCGTCTTCAGGCGATCCACCTGGAACGGCAGTTCGCGCAGACGATCCGCCAGGCGCAGCGATGGGGGGTCGCCTGCGCGCCCCCCCGCATGATTCTGCATGCCGACGTGGATCCGTCCGCCCAGGAAAGTCCCAGCCGCCAGCACCACGGTACGTGCCCGGAACTCGATACCGGTCGCCGTCACCACCCCGACAACCCGCTCTCCCTCCACCACCAAGTCATCCACCGCCTGCTGAAACAGGCTGAGATTGGGTTGATTTTCCAGGATATTGCGGATGGCGGCTTTGTAGAGGATCCGGTCGGCTTGCGCCCGGGTGGCCCGCACGGCCGGACCTTTGCGCGCGTTGAGAATCCGGAACTGGATGCCGCCGGCATCGGTGGCGCGCGCCATGGCACCACCCAGCGCATCAATCTCTCGGACCAAGTGACTTTTGCCGATGCCCCC
>JBFXFL010000004.1:91005-104443 GCA_050179115.1 Porticoccaceae bacterium
GGTCCGCTGGCAGCAACGCATTTAAAACGAGCGGGGATGGGCGGTAAGTCATGGCATTGAACCTGGAGGCTGATTTCTTTAGAATCCACGCCCCGCCGTGAAGCACATCGAGTCGCTGCGGCCGCGACCGGAGCCAGAAGGACCATGAAGCGTACTTTCCAACCCAGCAATATCAAGCGCAAACGGACCCATGGGTTCAGGGCTCGCATGGCCACAGCCAAGGGCCGACTGGTGCTGAAGCGTCGCCGGGCCAAAGGGCGTAAGCGCCTGACGGCCTGAGTGGCCTGAGTGGCCATTGGTGTCGCGCCTACCGCATCGTTTACCAGGGCGCGACGGCTACTGACTGCAGCTGATTTCCAGGCCGTTTTCTCCGGCACTGAAAAGCGCATATCCCGCCGCTATTATTTGGTACTTGTCAGACATAATCAGCGCGCCGGTCCCCGTCTGGGGATGGTGGTCGCGCGCAAGAACATCCGTCTTGCCACCCGGCGCAACCGGGTCAAGCGGGTGGTTCGCGAAACCTTCCGCCAACATCTGCATCTCCTCGGTGCCGTCGATATCCTGTTTTTGCCGCGGCGAGGGATAGACGAGCTGGCGCCAGGTCGGCAAACTCGCCTGCTTTGTGAGGCGTGGCGGGAGTTGGCGGCCGCGCTCAAAGGAGACATTCCACCGTGTCCACCCGTGTCCTGATTACGCTCATCCGTTGCTATCAATGGCTGCTCAGTCCAGTACTCGGGGCCAACTGCCGCTTTTATCCGACCTGCTCGGCCTATGCTGTAGAAGCGCTGCGGCTGTACGGCGTGCGTCGCGGACTCTGGCTGGGCGCGCGCCGGATATGCAAATGTCATCCGTGGCACCCGGGCGGTTACGACCCGGTGACACCGACCCCAATCGTTGATTTGGAGCTCTGACCGTGGATTGGCAACGCAATGTGCTGTTGGCGGCTATTTTTGCTGTGTTTGCTGTGTTGTTTGTGCGGTGGAACGAGTTTAGCGAGGCGCGTCAGCCCAAGCAGATCACTGCGGCGAATGAAGCGGTCTATGTGCCGGAGAGCCCGGCCTCTCCCGGAACGGAAATGCCATCAATTGACGCCAAGAACGGTGTCGCCCAATCGGTCAATGCTGACGCCGGTGAACGGCTGATTCGCGTGAAGACCGATGTGCTCGATCTGGTGATCGACACTCGTGGCGGAGATATCGTACGCGCCGCCCTGCCTGAGCATCCGGCGGAGTTACGCCGGGATTCGCCACCTTTTTTGATGCTGAATCGTACCCGCGATCAAATTTATGTAGCCCAGAGTGGGCTTATCGGACCCAATGGAACCGATCATGCCGAGGATCGCCCCCGGTTTTTTGCCGAGCATGCAGATTATTCCCTGGGTAGCGCAGCCGAATTACGCGTACCGCTTTCGTATCGCCAAGGCAGCGTGCTGATCACCAAGGAATTCGTGTTGCGGCCCGGCAGCTACTTGGTCGATGTTCTCTATCACGTCGACAATCGCGGCTCGTCGCCGTGGACTGGACGCATGTTTGGTCAGATCCAGCGTGACAGCCGCAATCCGGCTCCCGCCAGCAACGCGTTTGGAATGCAGTCCTATCTTGGTGCCGCGTTATCCACCCCAGATGAAAATTATCGGAAAGTAAAGTTTGATGATTTGAACAAAAAGCCGTTCGAAACCGAACTCACCGGCGGTTGGATCGCTATGGTCCAGCATTATTTCGTGAGTGCTTGGATTCCCGAGCAAACGGCCAACAATCGCTTCAAGCTGCGCCGACTGGGCGAGAACGATCTCTACGTACTGGGCTTTGTCGGTCCCGAACGTAGAGTGGAGCCGGGAAAGAGCGAGCACTTCAGTGCGGGGTTTTACGTTGGGCCGAAGGATCAGGCCCGGCTGGGGGAAATTGCGCCCCATCTGGATCTGACGATCGACTATGGCTGGCTCTGGTGGATAGCAAAACCCGTGTTTGCCGGACTTCAGTTACTGCACAACTGGCTCGGTAACTGGGGTTGGGCCATTATCGCCGTTACGATTTTGGTCAAACTCGTTTTTTTCCCGCTGTCCGCGGCCAGTTACCGTTCGATGGCGCGGATGCGCAAGCTTCAGCCGGAAATGCAAACCCTGCGCGAGCGCCATGGCGCGGACCGGCAGCAGTTGTCCCAGGAAGTGATGGCGTTGTACAAGCGCGAAAAAGTAAATCCCATGGGAGGTTGTCTGCCCATGTTGATTCAAATGCCGGTATTCATAGCGCTTTACTGGGTGCTGAGTGAAAGTGTCGAATTGAGACATGCGCCGTGGATTCTCTGGATCACGGATCTTTCGGTTCGGGATCCTTTTTACGTGCTACCTGTCCTCAACGGCATCAGCATGTATGTGCTGCAGACCCTGCAACCAGCGCCTCCGGATCCAACCCAGGCCAAGGTCATGAAAGTAATGCCAGTGATGTTTTCGTTTTTCTTCGTCTTTTTCCCCGCCGGGCTGGTGCTCTACTGGACCGTCAACAGCGTGTTGTCGATCGCCCAGCAATGGGTAATTACGCGGCGGATCATTGCTGAGTGAAGTGATGCCGAACTCGCTGGCGACCGACGCGGACACCATTGTCGCGATAGCGACGGCGCCCGGTCGCGGCGGAGTGGGCGTGGTGAGGATTTCTGGCGCATCACTCCATGGCCTGCTGCCGGCGCTGTGTGATCGCCCGATAGAACCCCGTCGGGCGGTGCACTGCCGATTTCTGGATCAGGATGGGCGCGCCATCGACGAAGGCATCGGCCTTTATTTCCGCGCGCCGGCCTCGTTTACTGGCGAAGATGTTATCGAGCTCCAGGGCCATGGTGGCCCCGTGGTCATGGAGATGCTCGTGCGCCGGGTGCTGGCGCTGGGGGCAAGGCTTGCCCGGCCCGGTGAATTCAGCGAGCGGGCTTTTCTCAACGGCAAGCTTGATCTCGTACAAGCCGAGGCGGTTGCGGATTTGATCGCCGCCGACTCTGAAGCAGCCGCGCGCGGCGCAATGCGTTCACTTCAGGGAGAATTTTCGAAACACGTTTACGCGCTCACGGACGAACTGGTCCGTCTCAGGGTCCAGGTGGAAGCTGCGCTGGATTTTCCGGACGAGGAGATCGGTGAAGCCGAGGGCGTCGGTCCTCTGATGGCCCGGCTCGATGCACTGCTCATGGCATTTGAGTCGTTGCACGCGTCGGTGCGGCAGGGGGTCGTCCTGCGCGATGGCATCCGCGTTGCCATCGCCGGGCGGCCTAACGCAGGGAAGTCGCGATTGCTCAATGCGCTGTCCGGTCAGGAAACTGCCATCGTCACCGAGATACCCGGAACTACCCGGGATGTGTTGCGGGAGACCATCCACCTGGAGGGTATTCCAATCCATATTGTCGACACGGCCGGCCTGCGTGACAGCGATGACCAGATCGAAGCCGAAGGCATTCGTCGTGCGCGGGCGGAAATCGAGCGTGCGGATTGTGTATTACTCGTGATCGATTCCGCGCGGGAACGGGTGGCAGCAGAAGTCGACCCTCTGATAGCAGAGGAGTTTGCCGCCTGTGCGCAAAACGGACGTTTGACCCTGGTACTCAACAAAGCGGATTTGTCCGGTCTCAGTGTTGGCAGGGTCGAGGGCTCGGTGCCGACGCTGGTGGTGTCGGCATCCACGGGTGCTGGGTTGGATGCCTTGCGTGCACACCTGATAAGCCGTGCAAAGGGCGACAGAGTGGCGACTGCGGAGTTTTTGGGACGTCAGCGGCATTTGGCGGCCTTGGGTGTGGCTGAAGATCATGTCCGGCGGGCGCGGTCGAGTGTGCAGGAGCGAAGACTGGAACTGCTTGCCGAAGAATTGCGGCAAGCGCAGCGAGAACTTGGAGTCATTTCAGGAGCTTTCACGACAGAGGACTTGCTGGGCGAAATTTTTGGCGCATTTTGCATAGGAAAATAAGCAGCCTTGCAACGGAATGGCGCAACACTGCGCCCGTTCGCTAGCTTCATATGGATCATCGAAAATCTAAAAGAAGAAACATTAGTCCGCGAAGGAAATGAAAGCGGGATCGGTGTTAGCGGTCACACGCTGGAAATCGACAGAAAAGACACCGGCTATGGCCAGGTTAATAACAGGTTATACACAGGTGTGGTCAATAAACGCCCAGCTGCTACTCTCCGATCTGTGGATTATCGCTACATCCGAGTATTTTTAACTGACTGAAAAGTAAATAAAAATAACTTCGTGTGGAATTTTTCTTTCTACGGCCGTGTGGATAAATTATTTTGGCGCGGCTACACTTGCGCTACAGTTTGCCTAGACAAAAACAGCACGCACAGGGGAGCATTGATTTTGGGCGAAGCGATATGGCAACGATGTCTTGGCTGTCTGCGCGATGAGCTGCCGCCACAGCAATTCGAAACTTGGATACAACCACTGCGATTTGACATGACGTCTGAATGCGCCGTGCGTTTGTTGGCGCCCAACCGATTCGTTCAGGATTGGGTGGCAGATAAGTTTCTCGATAGAATCCGGGATATTTACAGAAAAATTGATGGAAATCAGTCGGTTGCCATTGAGGTTACAGCAACCGGCAGCCTTCGAGCCGCCGAGTTGGAGTCGCAGCGAGGATTGGACGCGACAGATCATGCAGGTCCGGCTGAACTGGTCCCGGGCCGGACTACGCCAACCCACTTCCCTCCCCTGGAGCTGATGCCATCAAGCGCCTCCACGATACGCAGCCCGCGCTATTTGGAGCAAGGGCAGCACAACCCGGTGGCGGGTTATCACATTGAAAATCACCTGAACGAAAGCTTCCTGTTCGAGACCTTCGTCGAGGGCAAATCCAACCAACTTGCGCTCGCGGCAGCGCGCCAGGTGGCGCAGAATCCGGGGGGATCTTATAACCCGTTGTTTATCTACGGTGGCGTGGGACTTGGTAAAACCCATTTGATGCACGCGGTGGGCAACCACCTGATCGCCGCCAACCCGGGTGCGCGGGTGGTTTACTTGCATTCCGAGCGTTTCGTTGCCGACATGGTAAAGGCACTGCAACTCAATGCCATCAATGAGTTTAAGCGTTACTACCGTTCGGTAGACGCGCTGTTGATTGACGACATCCAGTTTTTTGCACGCAAGGACCGATCCCAGGAGGAGTTTTTTCACACCTTCAATGCGCTGCTGGAGGGTGGTCGGCAAATGATCCTGACGAGCGATCGTTACCCCAAGGAAATCGACGGCGTTGAGGAACGACTGAAGTCGCGATTTGGTTGGGGGTTGACGGTAGCGGTTGAGCCCCCCGATCTGGAGACCAGGGTTGCGATCTTGCTGCGCAAGGCCGAGCAAGCCGGTGTTTTGCTGCCATCTGACGTGGCCTTTTTCATGGCGCAGCGTATTCAGGCCAACGTGCGTGAGCTGGAGGGTGCGTTGAAGCGGGTGATAGCCAGCGCACATTTCACCGGACGGACCATCAATGTGGACTTTGTCCGGGAGACGTTGAAGGATTTGCTGGCGCTCCAGGACAAGCTGGTCACCGCAGAGAATATTCAGCGCACGGTCGCCGACTACTACAAACTCAAGCTATCCGATCTGTTGTCCAAGCGTCGTAGTCGCTCCGTGGCGCGACCCCGGCAGGTAGCGATGTATCTCGCGAAGCAGTTGACCACGCGCAGCTTGCCGGAGATCGGTGAGGCATTCGGGGGACGGGACCACACCACGGTGTTGCACGCCTGCCGCACTATCAAGGCCCTGCAAGAAACCTCCCACGATATCGCTGAAGACATTAAAATCCTTACCCGGGCGCTTAAAACCTGACCAGACGTAGGCCGGCGCGATTTCCCCCAACCCCCGCGAATTTTTGAAGGGAAGTCGATGAAATTTACCGTTGTTCGAGAATCCTTGCTGAAACCCCTGCAACTCGCCGCCGGGGTGGTAGAGCGACGTCAAACGCTTCCCGTGCTGGCCAACGTGCTATTGAGCCTGGAGCCTGGGATGCTGTGCATCACAGGTACCGACCTTGAGGTGGAAATCCGGGGCACCCTGGCTTTGGAGGGGCTGGTCGAGCCTGGTCAAATCACGGTGCCGGCGCGGAAGCTGCTGGATATTTGCCGTTCGTTACCCGACGGAGCGGTCATCGGCCTGTCGACCGATAGCGAGAACCGCGTCCGAATTCAGAGTGGGCGAAGCCGATTCACGCTGGCGACCTTGCCGGCAGAGGATTTTCCCGAGGTTGATCGAGAACCCGGACGTATCCAGTTTCGGGTCAACCAGGGCCGGCTGAAGCGATTGCTTGACCAGACCGCCTTTGCGATGGCACAGCAGGACGTTCGTTACTACCTTAACGGCATGTTGTGGGAGATTTCTGCCGGGCGCCTGCGCGCCGTGGCAACCGACGGCCACCGGTTGGCCCTTGCGGACGTGGCCGTCGACGTGATTTCCGAAGAGAAGGTTCAGGCGATTTTGCCACGCAAGGGCGTCCAGGAGCTTGCCCGTTTGCTGGGAGATGACTCCGATGCCCAGGTTGTCATCGGTACCAACCATGCGCGGGTTGAGGGAACCGACTACCGTTTCACTACCAAGCTGGTAGATGGCGCTTACCCGGACTACGAGCGGGTACTGCCACGCAATGGTGACCGGATTGTCGAGGGAGATCGCGAGACTCTGCGCCAGGCGTTTTACCGCGCGGCGATCCTGTCTAACGAGAAATACCGGGGTGTGCGCCTTGGCCTTACTCCTGGAACGTTGACCGCGGTCGCCAATAATCCGGAGCAAGAGCGCGCCGAGGAGGAGGTTTCTGTCACCTATGAGGGCGATCCGCTGGAGGTGGGATTCAATGTCAGCTATTTGCTGGACGTCTTGAACGCCTTGCCCGGAGCGCATGTGCGATTTTGTTTGGCAGACGCCAACAGCAGCGTGCTGCTTACCAACCCGGACGATAGCGATTCCGCCTATGTGATCATGCCGATGCGGCTTTAGCGCCTTCACGCCTGGGGCGCTCCTGTGCCGATCAGCGGCTTGAGATTACAGGGGATACGCAACCTTGTTCCGCAAGCCATAACCCCTGCCCGCGGGGTCAATCTTCTCGCCGGACCAAACGGTGCAGGCAAGACCAGCGCACTCGAGGCAATTTGGCTGCTTGGCCGGGGTCGTTCGTTTCGCGCCCGATCCATAGAGACTGTCGTTAGTTATGGCGCTGACCATTGCACGGTTTTTGGGGTGATTGACGCCACCGATGGGCGCGGTGGCACGACGCAGAGGCGGTTGGGTGTTTCACGTGAAACAAGTGGTGGATTTCATTTCAGGATCGATGGAGCACCCGCAACCACTACCTCGGCATTGGCCGATGTTCTCCCCTTGGTGCTGATCAACAGCGATAGTTTCGCTCTTCTCGAGGGGCCGCCTCAAGGCCGTCGGCGCTATCTTGATTGGGGCGTCTTTCACACGGTTCCCGCCTCTCGAGAGCTCTGGCGCCAACACCAGCGAGCACACCAACAGCGCAATACTCTGCTCCGGCAGGCGCGTGTGGACACGCAGCAGCTGGCGTTGTGGGATGAGCGTTTGGCCATAGCCGGAGAAGCGGTAACCGACTACCGGCGAGGCTATGTCGAGCAAATTCGACCGATCATAGAAAGGGTGTTGTCCGAAATGACGTCTGGTTTGGGGGAGCTCAAACTGGGCTTCTATCCGGGATGGGACGCTGAGCGACCGTTGGTTGAAGGATTAAGAGCCCACCGCGAAAAGGATATAATGCACGGCAGTACCCAGGTAGGCGCACATCGAGCGGATCTTCGTGTTCGGATAGGTCGGCGCGTCGCAGCCGAAGCGCTTTCCCGGGGCCAGGCCAAACTGTTGGTTATGGCGATGTTGATGGCGCAGGGAATTCACTACAAGGAGCGATGCGGGAGCGCCTGCGTCAGCTTGCTGGATGACCTGCCCGCGGAGTTGGATTCCGAGCATCGGCGACGGGTGGCCAGATTGGTGTCGAGTTCAGGGCAGGCGTTTGTTACCGGAACCGATGCCGGTCATTTGCTTGCGGCATGGGCGGACAGCTCCGTTGCAACCGAACTAAAATTGTTTCACGTGGAACAAGGCCGGCTCACCGACCGAAGCTCCCCAGAGCCATTACCCCACCGAGAGTCGCTGTGACAACCTTACCAAGCCAGGCAAGAGAGACAGACGCAGGCGTTTACGACTCGTCCTCCATAAAGGTGCTCAAGGGACTTGATGCAGTACGCAAGCGGCCCGGGATGTACATCGGCGACACCGATGACGGCACTGGCTTGCACCACATGGTGTTCGAGTTGGTGGACAATGCGATTGACGAGGCGTTGGCAGGGCACTGCACCGAAGTTTCTGTAACCATTCACGCCGATGAATCTGTCACGGTGACCGATAACGGTCGAGGAATCCCGGTCGATCAGCATGAGGAGGGCGTATCGGCAGCTGAAGTGATCATGACGGTGCTACACGCCGGTGGCAAGTTCGACGACAACACCTACAAGGTCTCCGGCGGGCTGCACGGAGTTGGGGTCTCGGTAGTCAATGCATTGTCCGAGAAGCTCCACCTCACCATCCGTCGCGACCGTAAGGTGCACGAGCAGATTTATCGCCACGGCGTTCCTGAAGCGCCTTTGGCGGTGGTCGGAGATTGCGCTGGCTCAGGAAGCGAAGTGCGCTTTTGGCCGTCCCCCGAGACCTTTACCAGCATCAAGTTTCACTACGAGATACTGGCGAATCGGCTGCGTGAACTGTCGTTTCTCAACTCGGGTGTCCGCATCGTTCTTTCCGATCAACGGAGTGGAAAACAGGATATTTATCAATATGATGGCGGCCTGAAAGCCTTCGTCGAGTTCCTCAATCAGAATCGGACGCCGCTCAATCGCGTCGTGCATTTCAACACCCAGCGGGATGACGGTACCGGCGTCGAAGTGGCCCTGCAGTGGAACGACGGCTACCAGGAAAACATCCTCACCTACACCAACAATATTCCCCAGCGAGATGGTGGCACGCACCTCGCGGGCTTTCGCGCAGCGCTCACCCGCACCTTGAACAACTACATGGAGCGCGAGGGAGTGCTGGCGCGCACCAAGATCTCGCCGTCCGGGGATGACGCACGCGAGGGCCTCACCGCGATCATTTCGGTCAAGGTCCCGGATCCGAAATTTTCGTCCCAGACCAAGGAAAAGCTGGTCAGCTCTGAAGTGAAAGTCGCCGTGGAACAGGAAATGGCGCGGGCGTTCGGGGACTATCTGCTGGAGAACCCCGGAGAAGCAAAGCATATTGTCGGGAAGGTGGTCGACGCCGCGCGCGCCCGGGAGGCCGCGCGACGGGCCCGCGAAATGACCCGCCGCAAAGGTGCGCTGGATCTGGCGGGCCTGCCCGGTAAGCTCGCCGATTGTCAGGAGAAGGATCCGGGGCGCTCAGAACTCTTCCTGGTCGAGGGTGATTCCGCTGGCGGGTCGGCCAAGCAGGGCAGGGACCGTCGCACCCAGGCGATCCTGCCGCTGAAGGGCAAGATTCTCAACGTTGAAAAGGCGCGCTTCGACAAAATGCTGTCCAGCGCCGAAGTAGGCACCCTGATCATCGCGCTCGGTTGCGGGATCGGAACCACCGAATTCAATCCTGACAAGCTTCGTTATCACACGATTGTCATCATGACCGACGCAGATGTGGACGGTTCTCATATCCGTACCCTGTTGCTGACCTTTTTCTTCCGGCAGATGCGCGAACTGGTCGAGCGCGGCCACCTGTACATTGCGCAACCACCACTCTATAAGATCGCGAAAGGAAAGCAGGATCAGTACCTTAAGGACGATGCGGCGCTGGAGGAGTTTCTCACCAATACCGCCATCAGCGACGCCAGCCTGCATTTGAGCGCTGATGCTCCCGGGTTGCGGGCCGAAGCGCTGGAAGCCCTGGTGAATGATCACCGGCGCCTGATGGCGGTTGTAGAACGCATGTCGCGCGCCTACCCGCGAGAGCTGCTGCTACGTATGGCGGAAGCGCCGGTGCTCAGTGTAGAGCAGCTTGGCCGTCAGGAGGAGGTGGATGCCTGGGTTGCCGCCCTGGCAGAAGATATCGCTGGCGGTAGTGCCGCCGCCGGCTACCGGATGAGCGTATTCCGCGATCCGGAGCGGTCGCTGTTCCTACCCTGCTGTGATCTGGTAACCCACGGCGTCGGGACGAGATTTCTCGTGACCCCGGACTTTCTTGATTCGGCCGAATATCGTGCGTTGACGACGCGGGGACACCTGTTCAAGGGGCTCCTGGAGCCTGGCGCCTACATAGCTCGCGGAGAGAAAAAGGCTTCTGTGGCAAGCTTTGAAGCCGCACTGGCCTGGCTGATGGTAGAGGCGCGGCGCGGCTATACCGTGCAGCGCTACAAAGGTCTTGGGGAGATGAATCCGGAGCAACTGTGGGATACCACGATGAATCCCGAGACCCGGCGGTTATTGAAGGTGACCATCGAAGATGCGATCGCCGCCGATCAAATGTTCAGCACCCTGATGGGCGATGTGGTCGAACCGCGGCGCGCTTTTATCGAGGCCAATGCCCTGTCGGTCGCTAACCTGGACATCTAACCGGGAGTGAGAGTGCCCACCGATCCGCTTGATTCACGCCGCCGTACCAGTGCCGTACCACAGAGAGACGTTCACTCTGCTGGAAAAGATCGCGAGTGCGGTTAGCGCCGGTGTACGGCGCGCATCAAAACGGATATCTGCCAAAGCTGTTCAACCGGCAGGGCTGGATTGGGGGGTTTCGACATGGCCCCCGGCGCGGTAACGGAACGCACACGGCAACAGACCGTGGCAGGGCGTTTGCGGGGTGGCCATAATGGAAGGTTGCTCGCTTGGCGCATTCCCGCGCGCGTACCCGGGTAATTTCAACGGCAGCTACGGCCTTCCGCCAAAAAGCTGATCTTCCTTGCGCCGGCCACGGTTCTTGCGGCGGTCTTCCCGGTCCGGCTCAAAGCGCACCTCCTCACGCCGGTCGTTTTTTTTTCGGCGTTGCTCGCGACGCCGCTCGGGACCCATGTAGGTGTCCGCCATAGCCATGCTCCGTCACATCAGGTGGAATATCTCTGCAAAATCATAGCACCGGGTGCATGCCCCGGCTAACCGGTCAGCCGGATAAGGGTCGCGTTCATCCATTCGGCGACGTCATTTGTGATGGACTTGGCATCCCGCCCTACAGTGGAGATGGGCTTCCCGAATACCAGCGTGATGGTGCCGGGATACTTGATGAATCTGTGGGCGGGCCAGCAGGCTCCCGCATTGTGGCAGACCGGCAGCACGGGAACCCCGGCGGCAATCGCCAACGCTGCGCCGCTGCGATTGAATTTGGGCGCGGCCGCACCCGCGTCGATGCGGGTGCCTTCGGGGTAGAGCAGCACGTTCATTCCGGCGTCCAGGCGCGCGCGACCCTGCTGCATAACTTGGCGCAGCGCCTCGCGGGGATTACCGCGGTCGATGGCGATGGGCGCAACTACGGCGAGGCCCCAGCCAAAGAAAGGGATCTTCAGCAGCTCCCGTTTGAGAACCGTGCTCACAGGGCGCAGCAACCGCTGCAGGTAATAGGTCTCCCAGCTGGACTGATGCTTGCTGAGTGCGACAAAGGGCCGTGGCGGGATATTTTCCAACCCTTCAACCCGCAGCTTCACTCCGCAGCAGAGACGCAGCCAGGCCACCACCAGGGCATTGGCGGTGGTCGCCAGGGTTTGCCGCGGCGCTTGTGGCAGCAGCAGCCCCACGGTGAACGCAAGGGTTGAAAAAAACCCGACGATGACGACGTAGCCGCAATAAAACGCCAGTGAACGCAACGCCAACCACAGTTTCATGATGGCTGTTTCGAGATCAGGAAATCGGCAGCGGCGGCCAGATCATCCAGCACGACGATGTCGTGCAGCCGGGCATCGGGGTGTGAAGTGAGTGCACACTCTGTCGCCACACCATTGCCGGTGCGCACCAGGATCGGTGCGCACCCCACCGCGACCGCCGCCTCCAGGTCGCGCAGGCTATCGCCTATTGCGGGGATCCCCATCAATTCGATAGCAAACTGCGTGGCGATGGTCTGCAAAAGACCGGGCCGGGGCTTGCGGCAGTCGCAGCCATCCTCGGGCACATGGGGGCAACAAAAAATGCCGGCGATGCGGCCCCCGGCGGCGGCCACCAAACGCTCCAGCTCGCGGTGCATGGCGGCGAGCGCCTCAGGCGCGATCAAGCCGCGTCCCACCCCAGACTGGTTCGTGGCAACTGCCACCCGGAACCCGGCGCGGCACAGGCGCGCGATGGCGTCGATGCTGCCGGGCAGCGGCCGCCATTCGTCCAGATTTCTGATGAAATGGTCAGAGTCAGCGTTGATCACGCCATCCCGGTCCAGGATCACCCAGGGGGTCATTGGGCTCCGGTCCGCGCCGCGAGCTGGGAGAGGTCGGCGATGGCGATAAACCGCGCACGCAGCGCAGCCAGCAATCGCAGGCGATTGCAGCGCAGGGCCGCATCGTCAGCCATCACCATGACATCCCTGAAAAATTGATCGACCGGATCCCGCAATTGCCGGAGGGCGTCGAGCGCCGCACTGTAATCGCTGCGGGAAACCAACTCCTGCAACCGGAGATCCGTCGCACCCAGGCGCTCCCAGAGCGCATGCTCGGCTTCCGCCTCAAACAGAGCCGGGTCCACGGCGCCGCCATCCAGGGTTTGCTGCTGTTGCAGATTGGCGATGCGCTTGTCGGTGGCGACCAGGCTGGCCGCCTCCGGCAGCTTGGCAAAGGCTTCCACTGCCACCATGCGTCGCCAGAGATCGAGCGGTTTGGCAACGCCAAGATCGGACACCGAAAGAAAGACCTCGGTTGAAATGCCCTGTTCTTCGCTGAAGGCGCGCAATCTGCCCAGGATGTAGGCAAGCACGCGGTTTGCCAGCGCCTCGGGTTCGCCGAGTTGCTCATGGCCGCGTGCGGCCGCAACCAGCAAGGGCTTGAGATCCAGATCGAGCTCGCACTCGATGAGGATGCGCAGTATGGCGATGCTGGCGCGACGCAGTCCGAAAGGGTCGCGGGAGCCGGTCGGTTCCAGACCCACGCCGAAGATGCCGGTCAGGGTGTCGAGGCGGTCAGCCAATGCGAGCACGATGCCCGCCGGCGTCGCCGGCAGCACATCGCTGGCGTGGCGCGGCAGGTAATGTTCGAACAGCGCCTCGGCCACTTCGGTTGCTTCGCCATCGTGCCTTGCGTAGTAGCGGCCCATGACGCCCTGCAGCTCGCCAAATTCCTGCACCATGGCGCTGACCAGATCCGACTTGGCGAGCTCGGCGCTGCGTATGGCGTGGTCGCTGTCGGCCCCGATCTGCGGCGCCAGGAACGCGCACAGTCGAGCGAGACGCTCGGTCTTGTCGTAAAGGGTTCCCAGGCGGTCCTGGTAGACGATGGTCCGGAGTCGCTCGCGCCGTGCCGCCAGGGTGGT